>JAAYDL010000065.1 GCA_012729265.1 Lentisphaerota bacterium
AAGGATTGAAATTTACACTCCCCCATCTGCTGTTCTAGTCTGTAACCGCGATCAGATGAAAGGAATTTATGAAGTATAGACGTATTCTGCTGAAAGTCAGCGGCGAAGCCCTGCAAAATAAAGAAAAAGGGCTTAATCATGACCCTGACCTGCTCAATAAGTTGGCAGAGGAATTTAAACAGATGCTCGATATGGGCGCGGAAATCGCCGTTGTGGTCGGGGGCGGCAATATTTTTCGCGGGTTGGCCGGCGCGGATAAAGGCACCGATCGAACCACCGGCGACTACATGGGCATGATGGCCACGGTGATTAACTCGCTTGCCATTCAGAACACCCTCGAAAACCACGGTATTCAGACGCGCGTTATGACCGCGATCTCCATGCCCGCCATTGCAGAACCGTTTATTCGGCGCAAGGCGATCCGCCACCTCGAAAAGGGCCGCGTGGTTATTTTTGGTGCCGGCACCGGGAATCCCTATTTTACCACCGACAGCGCGGCTGCGCTCCGTGCTTCTGAAATTGAGGCCGATGTGCTGATGAAGGCCACCAAGGTGGACGGCATCTATTCCGCCGATCCTGTAAAAGATCCGACCGCTACGCGTTTTGAAAAGATTTCCTATCAGGATGCGCTTTCGAAGCAGCTCAAAGTCATGGATGCCGCCGCTTTTTCATTGTGTATGGAAAACGATATACCTATTGTGGTCTTTGATTTTTTTAAGAAAAACGGGATGGTCGATGTCTTTGCAGGCAAAGATTCCGGCACACTCGTAACGCATGGTTAATTGGTAGGAGAGAAAAATTATGATCGACGACGTATTACTCGAATCAGACGACAAAATGGATAAAGCAGTGCAGTTCCTTCAACAGGAATTGTCCGGCCTGCGGACCGGCAAAGCAAACCCCGCTTTGGTGGACACGATTTCGGTGAACTATTATGGATCGCCCACCCGCCTTCGCGATATCGCCAATATTTCCACCCCGGAACCGCGACTGATTGTGATCAGCCCGTTTGATCCTTCATCACTCGGTCTGATTGAAAAAGCCATTGTGGCTGCCAACATCGGTATTACGCCGCTGAACGACGGGCGCCTTATTCGTGTTCCGATTCCGGAGCTTTCCGAAGAACGCCGTAAGGATATGGTTAAAATGGCGGGACGCATGACCGAAGAGCAGCGCGTTGCCGTACGCAATATCCGCCGAGAGGCCAACGATCAGGCGAAGAGCCTTCAGAAAAACGGCGATATTACGGAGGACGAACGCGACTCCGCGCTGGACACCATCCAGAAGAGCACTGACGCGCATATTAAAAAAATGGATGATATGCTCTCGGCCAAAGAAAAAGACATTTTGGAAGTCTAGTGCGGCGTTGCCGGATGAATTTGCGATTGCTGATTTGCGATTTAAGATTAACGGATCTGCGATGCTTCCGTGATTTGATCCGAACGGTCCCAAGCGTAGATCATTACCCGTTCGGCAAGCTGAAATCGTCAATCTGAAATCGTCAATCGGCAATTAAAATAATGGAGACGCAGCATGAAACCAAAAGTATTGATTGGGGTATCCGGAGGGATTGCCGCCTACAAAACCGCTGAAGTTGTCAGCCAGCTGGTTAAGGCTGGTTGCGATGTGCGGGTTGTTATGACCGAAACGGCTACTCGCTTCGTTGCTCCGC
>JAAYDL010000066.1 GCA_012729265.1 Lentisphaerota bacterium
CTCCAATCACCGAAATCGGACTATCGACGGAGTTAACCCGCTTTTGGTGCGAACAGTTTGATCGTGCCATCCGCAGCAGAGCAACTCTTCAGTTTGAATATGAATCAGACCCCTCTCGCAAATATTATTCATCCGCCGTTCCACTTCTTATGCCAGACCAATCGCCCCGCTGTTTTTTTCTTTCGAAAGATATTACCGAACAGATCCTCAAGGAACAAGAACTTGCGCACAGCCGACGGATGCTGGCCATAGGAGAGATGGTCGGCGGCATTGCACACGAGTTCAACAATCTGATTACCCCCATCACGCTCAACGCCGAAATTCTGCTCGGACAGTGCGATGAAGAATCAACCCTGCGAAACGATCTGGAGTTGATCATCGATGCAGGGCGTCGTGCGGGCGAACTCACCCGGAAGCTCTTGACGTTTGGGAGCCGAAATGATCGGAAGCCCAGCCCAATTGATCTGTCTGCGATTATAGAATCCAATATTGCGCTGGTACGGCATACTTTTGATCGCCGAATCACGATCAAAAGTTCAGTCCCTGACGATCTTCCGCCATTGATATTTCCCCCCAGCGATCTTCAACAGATCGTTCTCAACCTTCTGCTGAATGCTCGGGACTCCCTGGAAGAAAAACTTGAAAAAACAGCTCCTTCCGCAGGCTGGAATCCACAGATCGATATAACGATAACGAGTTTTCCATCAACATCTGATGGAACGGATTCGCGGCTGCCGGATGATGTTAAGAAGTGGATAAGGTTAACGCTGAGGGACAACGGCTGCGGCATTCCCTTAGAAGTCAGAGAGCGCATTTTTGAGCCGTTTTTTACCACAAAAGCCGTCGGAAAAGGAAGTGGCTTAGGGCTCGCAATGATTTGGCATTTGGTTACCGAGTTTGGAGGTCGAATCGATCTCCATTCTGAGCCGAATGAGGGAACCGCGTTCTATATTGACTTACCGATCTACACCAAGCCTGTTGCCGATGGAACATCTGTTGAACGAGGCGCTGATGGACCAAAGACCTCTTTTGCTCCATCTCAGAATCTCCATTTTCTATTGGTAGAAGATGAGCCGAGCGTGGCGAAGGTTGTTCAGCGCCTGATTGAAAGTCTAGGACATAAGGCGACCGTCAAAGAGGACGGCCTCAAGGCGATTGAAGCCCTGCGCGAATCCCCGGAGGCTTTTGATGCCGTCATCATGGATCTCAACATGCCCAAGCTCACCGGAGCCGAAGCAACGGCCCAGGCCCGGGCGCTGCCCTACGACAGACCGATTATCGTGATGAGCGGCAGGATCGGGGAAGAAGATCGGGAAGTTCTTCTCTCCTTCGGCGTCACGGAAATGTTGAGCAAACCGTTTTCTCGGGCCGAATTTGAGTCCGTCCTTACGCGCGTGTTCGGCAGGAAATAACTTCGCCGGAATCGAACAAACAAGCCCTGTAAACGCAGACGCTTTAGCGTCCTGCGAACAGAAGTGGACATTCAGACCATGTTGTTGTGTAAAAAACAGAGCGCAATGCAAAAACTCAAACGATATACTTGGAACATGTTAAAGTATACACGGCGTAATCTTACCCCATGCAAAGCGGAGCGATATTGGACGCAGTTTATATGATTCGAACGAAAGGAGCGAAAATGAATATGGCCAGTGAAGTTGAGATCAGAACCGCGACTATCGATGATCTTGCCGCAATTTTTCATCTCGGCGAAAAAGTATTCACCCCGAAGGGGTTTTCAAATCTATATCGAACTTGGGATGAATATGAGGTAACCCATCTATTCAACAGCGAAACAGAATATGTTTTGGTTGCTGAGGTAGATGGACAAGTCGTTGGGTTTGCGATGGGTACAATCATTGAAAAAGCGCGCTCGGCATGGAGCTATGGCCACTTGTTATGGCTCGGAGTTGATCCGGACGTTGCCCGCATGAGTATTGGAAGTCTGTTGTTTGATCGTTTTCGTGAAGTCATGGAAACGCAAGGCATTCGAATGCTGCTGGTTGATACACAAGCGGACAATGCCCCGGCGATTACGTTCTTCCAGCGCAAGGGGTTTGAAAATCCGACCGATCATGTCTATATGACGCTTTACTTGGGGAAGGATGGGTAAATTATGGATTATTCCATCAACACCACACGGCTGTTCGCTCTCTTTCAAAATATGGTCGACTTTTACAGTCCTTCGGGCAAGGAGGAGGAGCTAGCTGCTTTTCTCGGAAATGTTTTAACCGCAACGGGCCTTTCTGTTGAACATCAACCCGTCGATGAATCGCGCTCCAACTTACTCATTTCCTCGGGGGCTGGCTCACCGGACACGCTTTTTCTTGGCCACATTGACACGGTACCCGCCTATGATATTGAACACTATGGATTCTCCGAACACGACGGCCTGTGCTGGGGACTGGGAACGGCCGACATGAAAAGTGGTTGCGCCGCCATGATCGAGGCGTTTATGTCTGCGGCAGAACAAGGTTGCTTAACGGATAATGTACTCCTGGCACTGGTGGTTGGTGAGGAGGAAACGGGTGATGGAACACAGGCGCTATTAAAATCCCACTCGTTTGATACGGCCCTCGTGGCGGAACCGACGAATCTGCAACCCTGCATAGAACATTATGGCTATGTGGAATTGATCGTTCGCGCTTTCGGATATCGCCGCCACGCCGCCATGTCAGATCGCGACACCAATGCCATCCACGCCATGTTGCGCTTCTTGATTCAATTAGAAGACCGGATTGAAAGCCGATACCCTGAAACCGTATTGAACATCCGGGATTTACATAGCTCGGAATCCGGATTTGCGGTACCGGATCGCTGTGCGGTCGCCGTGGATCTACACCTCCCGCCGGGGCATTCACCTCAAGCTTTTGCCGAAGAGTTGCGCGCATTTATTGATGATGAACTCACCGGAAGCCGTGCCTCAAATTATGAATTGGAGTTCCCTACGTTAGCCGCCGGATTCAAAATACCGCCGGATGCCACATTCCCAAAAGCTTTACATCGTATTTTTAAAACGTTGAAAAAGGAGTGGCTGCCAACCGCATTCAAGAGCCATTCCGATGCCAATTTATTGCGAGATGCCAATTGCCTTCCCATAATATTAGGGCCGGGACAACTGGCGAGAGCGCATACCAACGATGAATGCGTGGCGTTTGACCAAGTGTGCGACGCGGCAGAAATCTACACCCGGCTTTTGCTGAAAATGGGCTGACAACAGGCCCGCAAAGTGCCGACAAAAAAACCGCCCGTCGAGGGGCGGTTTTATCAGCGGAATCGGAATGCAATGTACTATAGATTCTGCGCAACCTTTTCAACCGTATAGGCTTCAATGGTGTCTCCCACATCAAAGTGGGTAAAGTTGTCCGGGCGAATCCCGCATTCCTGACCTTGACGAACCTCCGCAGCATCATTTTGGAAACGTTTTAGGGATCCAATCAGCCCACTGAAGAGAACTTCGCGGCCGCGCTTGATCCGGATACTGGCCTTAGCGGTAACACGCCCGCTCATGACCATACAGCCCGCAATCTTGTTCTTCTTGCTGAGCTCAAACACTTCGCGAATTTCCGCTTCACCAATCACCTGCTCGCGCAGTTCCATATCGAGGAGGCCCTTCATGGCCTTCTCAACATCTTCGATCAGTTCATAAATAATACTGTAAAGGCGAATTTCAACCCCTTCACGCTTGGCCGCCGCGTTCGTTCCGTTTTCCTTGCCCGTATGGAAACCCAGAATAATGGCTTCCGAGGCGCTGGCCAGCATAACGTCATTCACCGTAACGTTACCGACATCGCTGGAGATAATCCTGATCTCTACCTTATCGCTCTTAATCCCCGCCAGCGAATGGGTGATCGCTTCTACGGAACCCTGAACGTCGGCCTTGATAATCAGCTTAAGCTCTTTCTTCTCATCGGCAGCGGCAGCAGCTCCAAATAAATCGTCGAGCGACATTTTCTTCGCCGCTCCGGCAGCAGCGCCGCTGAGCTCCTGCATCCACTCTCTCTGCTGCATCTCTTCCGAAAGCGCCTTGGCCTCGCGGTCGGACGACATCGTCTGAAACTCGTCACCCGCACGGGGGACATTGGTCAGCCCGAGAATCTTCACCGCAGTTGAAGGACCCGCCGAGCGGATTTTAACCCCTTGATCGCTGATCAGCGCCTTGATGCGGCCCCAATATTTCCCGCATATCAAACTGTCGCCCACCTTCAGTGTTCCACTCTTCACGAGCACGCTGGCGGTCGGCCCCATTCCCGGTTCCATCTGCGCTTCCACCACAAAGCCATTGGCCGGACGATTCGGGTTGGCTCTGAGTTCGAGCATTTCCGACTCCAGAATAATGCGTTCGAGCAGGGCGTCAATCCCCTCGCCCGTATGAGCGCTCACGGGACAGCAGCCGATTGATCCGCCCCACTCTTCCACCATAACCCCATTTTCCTGAAGCTGCTGCTTTAGTCGGTCTGGATTAGCCGACCGCAGATCCATCTTGTTCATTGCAACAATAATGCAGACGTCGGCGGCCAGCGCATGCTTGATCGCCTCAATCGTCTGCGGCATTACGCCGTCGTCGGCGGCCACCACGAGCACGACGATATCGGTCAAGTTGGCCCCGCGGGCGCGCATCGCAGTGAATGCGGCGTGGCCGGGCGTATCGAGGAAGGTAATCTTGTTATCGTTAAGCTCCACCGTATAGGCCCCGATATGCTGCGTAATTCCACCCGACTCACCGGCGACCACGCGAGTTTTTCGGATTTTATCCAGCAAAGACGTTTTGCCGTGGTCGACATGGCCCATGAAGGTAACAACGGGCGGGCGCGGCAGCAATGTATCCGGCGCATCTTCCACCTCAACTTTTTTGGACTGATCCGTGGTTTTTTCCTTCGGCTGCGGCACCAAAACTTTCTTTTCCTCCTTGCGCACAATAAATCCGTGCTTTTCACCGATCTGCTTCGCGACCTTCAGATCGATCTCGGCATTAATCGATGCAAACACATTCATGCGCATCAGCTCGGCAATCACGATGTTTGGCTTCATCCCCATGCGTTCGGCAAAATCCTTCACAATCACTTTGGGCTTTTTCAGCTCAATCACTTTGGATTCAGGATCAGAAGCCTCCTCAACAGCGTCCGAAACCGATAGCCGGGCCTCTTTTATTACAACGGAAGCGGCGGCCGTTTCTTCAGCCGCGGGTGCCGCTGCGGCCTCTTCCTGGGGTGCTTCTTTCGAAGCATTATCTTCGCGTGCCTCGTCAATCGAGGCATAGCCCAGCTCGTCGCACACGGCGGCAACCTGCTCTTGGGTCAGCGTCGCATCCAGACCGTCGACTTCAATATCGATGTCTTGCAGGATCTCGAGCAACTCCTCAGGGGAGACTCCTACATCCTTGGCTGTCTCTTTTATCTTCATCATTCCGTAATCTCACCATTCTCTTTTATGTAGGCTGCCTCTGCCGCATACCAAATCGCCTTGGCCTGTTCCGTGGTCATCTCTTCATCGATGGACTTCAGGTCGTTCATATCGGCCGCCAGAATCCCTTCGAGGGTCAGGAAGCCCGAGAAAACCAGCTTCTCGGCATATTCTGAGCCGATACCCTCGGTGGACGCAAGCTTCGTGACGGCAACCGCCACGCGCTCCTCAAAGTCCATACTTTCTTCATCCTTCTGGATGTCCACGCGCCAGCCCGTCAGCTTTGAGGTCAACCGCGCATTCTGCCCGCGCTTGCCGATCGCCAGCGAAAGCTGAGCCGGATCAACAATGACCCTCACCGTACGCGTCTCTTCATCGGCATCCACCTCTTTCAGGCGCGCAGGGGCCAGCGCATTGGTAATGAGCGTGTGGATGTCGTCGCTCCAGCGCACAATATCAATCTTTTCGCCGGAGAGTTCGCGCACAATATTCTTCACCCGCATGCCGCGCATACCCACACAGGCACCGACCGGATCCACGCGCTCATCATGCGAAAGCACCGCAACCTTGCTGCGATACCCCGCCTCGCGCGCAATGCCTTTAATCTCCATCGTGCCGTCTGTAATTTCTGAAACTTCGAGTTCAAACAGCCGACGAACAAAATCAGGGTGGCTGCGCGAAAGGACAATCTCAGGACCCCGCTCGCGCTCACGAACACTCAAGATCAGCGCACGAATGCGCTCGCCTATTTCATATTCTTCCGTCGGAACGCGCTCCTTGGAAGGCATTATGCCATCCCCGCGCTCCAGTTCAATCACCACATCGCTGCGGTCAAAGCGGGAAACCGTTCCGATCACAATTTCGCCGACACGATCCTTGTATTCTGTAAAAACAATCTCTTTTTCCGCATTGCGGATTTTCTGCATAATGACCTGCTTTGCGGTCTGTGCAGCAATACGGCCCATGCGAGGGGGCATCGTCTCAATCTCTGAACCATCGGACAGCATGCGATATGCCTTGCGCTCAAATGTTTTTCGATCGATGGCAATGCGAAGCGAGTCGTCTTCGGTTCCATTCTTTTCCGCAACACTTTGCAGGGCCATTTCGATCGCGCGGATAATTACCTCGCGTTCTACACCCCGTTCGTTTTCCATATATTCCACAACGGCTTTCAACTCTGCAGGATTCATAAGCCCTCCTTCGCACACCAAAAAATCAAAAAACAGGCCCAAGAGAACAAAAGAGCGGGCAACGCCCACTCTTTATTCAGAGCCAAACTTTCAACAGAGTGCGAAAACTACCTTTCTCCCCCCCATGCCGTCAAGCGGCAATCCCGGAAAATCCCGGCGACCGCAATCTTGCCGTTCCGATTTTGCGCAGATTGTGTGGTGAGTGGGCCCCTTATTCCATAAATCATGATAAATCGCTGATCACACTTGCGTGACCGTGCCGGAAAATCTAGGGTTGACGCCAATCACTGGAGATCAACATGAACAAACTGTATAAAGAGCTGCTCACCCGCATCGGCGAAGATTCCGAACGCGAAGGACTCGTTGACACCCCGAACCGCGCCGCTAAAGCGATGGAATTTTTGACGCGTGGCTACCGCCAAAATCTCGAAGACGTCATCAACAACGCTATCTTCACCGTAGAAGACAACCACATGATTATCGTCAAAGACATTGAGCTCTACAGCCTCTGCGAGCACCATATGCTCCCCTTCTTCGGCAAATGCCACATTGGCTACATTCCCGAAGGAAAAGTCCTCGGCGTCAGCAAACTTGCACGCATCGTCGATCTCTTCGCCCGTCGCCTTCAGATTCAGGAACGGCTCACGAACCAAGTGGCCAACTCCCTCATGGAAACCCTTGCTCCTGAGGGCGTCGGCGTGGTGATTGAAGCCAAACACCTGTGTATGATGATGCGCGGCGTCGAAAAACAAAACTCCTGCATGGTCACCTCCGCCATGCTCGGCAGCTTCCGCAACGAACCCTCCACCCGCAACGAATTCCTCAAACTCATCGGAAAATGATTAA
>JAAYDL010000067.1 GCA_012729265.1 Lentisphaerota bacterium
CCAACGCATTTCGTCCCCTTGCCCCCAGCGCGCCACGCCCTTCTTTCCACGCGGTGTTCCGCTCGGTCTGTACCATCGGCGCAACCGTGAGCGAGACCGGGGTTTCGTTGAGCTCTTTCTGCTGAAACCGAAAAACGGCGTTTTCAATCGTATTGGTTACGCCGGAGAGATCAAAAGCGATCAGCGCACGAATGTTCGAGGACTGCGCGACATATAGCGTCGAGCTCCCACCGCTGTTGCGTATACGTTCATTACTGCGCCCAAAAGAATCTTTGGACGCCTTCAGCGTCAGCTCTTCTGCATTCGCCGCGCAACCGAGCGCCCATAAAACCAAAACAAGAATTCCGTTTTTCATGAACCCACCTCGCTTTCAGCATGCTTTCTTAAACTCCGCTCAACCTCCGGAAACCGAACGATGAGCCGCCTCTTTCAAGCGCACAAGAATCTCATCCGGAACATGAAGATTACCAAATCCGCTGCCCAGCTTTAAATCGGGCGTACAGGCCCCGTGAAAGTCTGTCCCCCCCGTGCAGAGCAGCTCCAGCTCATCAGCCCAGCGTTTAAACTTTCGAATATTTTCCGGCTTATGCTCGGCATAATACACCTCAAGACCGCCGAGTCCACACTGCTTAAGCCCGCGAATCAATCCCTTCAGTTGATCGTCCGGCATCTGAATGGTGGCCGGATGCGCCAGTACTGCCATACCGCCCGCAGCGTGAATGAGCTCAATGCATTCCACGGCGGTATAACGATAGCGCTCAACATAGGCCGCCTTGCCCTTCCCCAAAAGGATATCAAACGCCTCCTTGCGCGACTTTATATGGCCGCGCTTCATCAGCGCATCCGCAAAATGAGGGCGTCCCACGACATCGCATCCGGCGGACTCCACCACATCGCTCCACATCAGCACAAAACCCAGTTTATTCAACCGCTTGAGAATTTCCAAATTGCGCTCTGCACGCCCCGTTCGCACTTTTTCAATCTTATCCAGAAGAATATCGCAGGTGTGGTCGATAAAATACCCCAGAATATGCATCGTCCCGCGGCGGCATTCTGCGCTCAGCTCAATCCCGGGAACCACCTCCACCACCGATTTTTCCGCGAGCTCAAGTAATTCCGGAACGCCGCCCACGGTATCGTGGTCCGTCAGCGCCAGCGCCGTAATTCCTCGATCTTCGGCCATGCTCAGCAGTTCGGCGGGCGTGTATGAGCCGTCGGAATAAACAGAATGTACATGTAAATCAATCACAACAATTTCGCAAAATTTAGTATAAGAACGATCCTCGACCGTCAAAAAAACTGCCGTGCTCCATTATGCATATGACCCCCGTTCCAACCAGCTTTAATACCGAGAGATTTTTTCGCAAATAGATTGATCCGATCGCTCACCTCACCAAAAATGCCGTTTATGCCCAAACAACGACTAGACCAACTGCTTGTCCTTCACGGATTTTCTGAGAGCCGCGAACAGGCCCAGCGCCTGATCCGCGCGGGCATGGTACGGGTGAACAACCAACCGGCCAATAAACCGGGACACCAATATCCCGCCGATGCCACCCTCATTGTTAAGAAAAAGGAAAAATATGTCAGCCGCGGCGGCCTGAAAATTGAAGGCGCGTGGACCCAATTTCACTTTGATCTTCAGGGGACGATTTGTCTCGATATTGGCTCCTCCACCGGCGGATTTACCGACTTTATGCTCCAGCACGGGGCCGCCAAGGTTTATGCCGTGGACTGCGGAACCAATCAGCTGCACTATAAACTGCGGCAGGATCCACGCGTGGTGGTGATGGAAAACACCAACGCTCGCCATCTCACGGAAGAAGATATCCCCGAAAAGGCCGACTTCTGTAGTATCGACACCTCCTTCATCTCACTCACCCACATTCTGCCGCCGCTGAAAAATCTATTGCGGCCCGGCGGACATATTGTCTCGCTCATCAAGCCGCAGTTTGAAGCGGGCAAAGAGCAGGTCGGCAAGGGCGGCGTTGTGCGCGATCCGGCGGTCCATCAGGAAGTCATCGAAAAGATCAAGCGATTCGGAACGGAAGAGCTGGGCTTTCAATGGCTGGGCCTATGCGATTCGCCGATTAAAGGACCGGCAGGCAATATTGAATTTCTCGCCTATTGGCAGGTTTAACCCACCGGAATCACTTTTCTCTCCGGCGGCTCTTCAACCACTGGTTCGTTAATCGGCGGCTCTTCAGCTGGAGGCTCCACAATCGGCTCATTCGCAATCGCTGGCTCCTCAACTGGTGGCTCCACAATCGGCGCGTCCTCAATGGCGGCTTCTTCGACGGGTTGCGACTCCGTCGGCTCCTCCTCAATCGGAGGAGTGTTCGTTGGTGTCAGATCCGGCAAGACAAAATCGACCTCCTCTTCATAAAGATCCGGCCACTCAAACGCATCGGGTTCCTCTGCCGAGAAATCCTCCGGTGAGAGTAGAAAAACAGGAGCGGATTCGGTCTCTGTTTTTACCGCTTTAATCGCGGCTTCTTCATTAAAATCGTCTCGCTTGATTCGATTTAAATTCTGGTCCGGATGCTCCCCCACCAACCGCGAATAGAGCGAATAGGCCCACGGCGCAACCCGCGCCACGTCCGTGCCCTTGATCTCCAGTCCGCCCAAAAGCACCGACAGCTCAAACGAAAACAAAATCGCCATCACCGCCCAAGCTGCAATCGATTCCGGTACTATTCTACGTGTCTCGCCGTTCTTCATTTATCTTCAATGATCGAAACCGACTCTATGATGATCGGCTCAACCGGAACATCCCGCATCCCATTAAAAATCCGCGTTTGCACCTTCTTGATTTTGTTGACGACATCCATCCCCTCGACCACCTTGCCGAATACGCAGTAGCCCCATCCATCCTGTCCGGGATAGTCAAGGAACGCATTGTCTTCTACATTAATAAAAAATTGAGCGCTGGCACTGTGCGGAGCGGATGTACGCGCCATGGCAATGCTGCCGATCACATTTTTCAGCCCGTTTTTCGCCTCGTTTTCCACCATGCGTGGAGCGGGCTTCTGCTGCATCGCTGCAGTAAAACCGCCGCCCTGAATCATAAAGTCACCGATAACGCGGTGAAAAATGGTCCCGGTATAGTGCCCTTCCTTCACATAGCTCAAAAAGTTTTCCACCGTTTTGGGAGCCTTTTCCGGATCAAGTTCCAGCTTGATCTCTCCCTCAGAGGTTTTCATTAAAATCATAACGACATTCCTTTCTTCTTTCTCAGGTTCTGACGATTCTCCAGGTGTGCATCCTCCTATCACGGTCACAGCAGACACGAGGAGCAACAAATATTTAAACATAGCGTATCCTCCAAATTTATGAACGAAGAAAATATGGGTGTGCAGGGGCAATGTCGATAACGTTTCTGCTCATTTCCGCCCTAACAAAAAAAATGGCCGTACCTATTGCTCCGGCAACTAAACATTGAGACTAACCACCAAGGCACGGCTGACAGAGAGTCGGGCCAACGTTCCACTATTCTCTTCCAGACGTAATCCCTTTATGCATAATGCCGCTCATGAAACTGCAAGAACTCATTTACACCCTCGAACCCATTGCGCCGCCTAAACTGGCGGAGGCGTGGGACAATGTCGGTCTGCTGATTAATCCGCTCTGTCCACGCGACATTAAGAAGGTTTTATTAACGATCGATCTGACCGAAGCGGTCGCACGGGAAGCGATTGAAAAAGAGGTGGATTTGATTGTTACCTACCACCCCATTCTTTTCCGTCCGATCCAGCGGCTCAACTCTGACGACGCCTATGACCGCACGGTTATGCGGCTGATTCAGAACGATATCGCGGTCTACTCCCCGCACACCGCGCTTGATGCCGCGCTCGGCGGCGTTAATGATTGGCTTGCGGAAGGCGTCGGCGCGGGCAAGGTTTCCGTTCTGCAGCCGATCGCTGGAAGCAACGCCGGACAAGGCCGCCTCGTGCAGCTCGACGAACCAGTATCGATCGAAACATTGGTGCAGCGGATTAAAAAACATCTTGGGCTCAAGCAACTCCGCCTGGCCTCAACGACGGCCGACGCATCCATACAAACCGTGGCTCTGTGCGCCGGAGCAGGCACCGATGTGTTCAAAGGTGTACAGGCTGACGCTTATCTTACCGGCGAAATGAGCCACCACCCTGTTTTAGCTGCAACACTCAGGGGCACACAGGTTATCCTGTGCGAGCATACCAACACCGAACGCGGCTATTTACCCGTTTACGCTGAAAAACTGAAAAAAGCATGGGGCAACGGTGTTGACATCTTCATTTCGGAAATGGATTCTGACCCCATCACATTCCACTGAGCAACCCTCCGGTTTTCTCAGTGAAATTGTCGGCAGACCGTCGCTTATTATCGGATAGAGGGTAACAAGAGGCTTTCTCCGACAAACGGATAACCAAAAACTGATAACAGGAAGCTGTGATATGGCTGAAAAGAAAAAATCCGCCTACGCCGAAGCGGGCGTGGATATTGATGCAATGATGGGCTCGCTCCAAAACATTAAGGCCGATGTAAAATCGACCAATACAGAAGGCGTTGTGAGCGAAATCGGCAGCTTCGGAGGTCTGTTTAAATCGCCCGGCGCTGACAACCTGCTGGTTAGCAGTGTCGACGGCGTGGGCACCAAACTAAAGGTCGCCAACATGGCCAACGTGCACCATACCGTTGGACAGGATTTGGTAAACCATTGTGTGAACGATATTCTCGTGCAGGGCGCTCGCCCGCTCTTTTTCCTCGACTACCTCGGCACCGCCGCGTTGTCTCCAAAAGTTTTTGAAGATGTCATCTCCGGATTCTGTAAAGCCTGCCGCGAAAACGGCGCTGCGCTGCTCGGCGGTGAAACCGCAGAGATGCCGGGCCTTTACCCCAACGGCGAATATGACCTCGTAGGCACCATCGTCGGAACCGTTGAAAGCGACAAAGTTATTACGGGTGAAGACGTGGAAGTGGGCGACGTTCTTATCGGCCTCCCCTCCACCGGATTGCAAACCAACGGCTATTCGCTGGCGCGCAAGGTTATTTTTGAAACCGCCGGCAAAAAGCTTTCCGACCTCGTCCCCGGCACCGAAACAACGTTCCAGGATGCGCTGCTCGCCATTCACTCCTCCTTCCTCCACCCGGTTATGGCCGTGCTTGAGAAGGTGAAGATCCACGGCATGGCGCACATTACGGGCGGCGGCCTGTACGATAACGTCCCGCGCGTACTGCCCAAACACGTTGACGCACAGTTTGACCGCTCCACATGGGAAACCCCGCCGATCTTCCAGTTCATCGAAAAGGAAGGATCGGTCGATCACGAAGAAATGTACCGCGTCTTCAACATGGGCATCGGCTATGTCCTGATGGTCGCCGCTGAAGATGCAGAGCAGACGCTCAGCATCCTCAAAGAAAAAAATCAGAAAGCGCTCGTCATTGGAAAGGTCATTGAAGGCTCCGGTAAATCGGTTCTGATTAACTAACGCAGCTTCGGCACAGGGAATTCGAAAGAACGATTATGACAAAATAATTGCTCCGGCGCATCTCGGAATCATTTTGTCCTAGATTATTTTGTCGAATTACTTCACCCCTCCACAAGTTTCAACACAGGAATCGGTGCATCTTACGAGACCACGCCCCCTTCCATCGCAATTGTCGGCACTGGCGGGGTTTGGGCCAAAAATCCTTAAAAAAGCTTCATTCGTTCCATTCCCGAAAAATGCCACCGACGTAGCGGAGGCGCTACCAACCTTCGTATCGCGGCCATCTTGTCGGCCACGTTGTTGAGCAGGGAACCCCGAAAAATTAAACTATAGATCCGTCAATTAAGCCTCGCGAATCGCGGTTGATTTTTAACCACGAAAGATCAAATGGAATGCAAAAAAGCAGGCGATTGGGTCTTTGAGGTCCCTGAGAATCGCAGTTAATCTTAAATTAAGTCGTAGAAGCCGACGTCCTCGTCGCTTAAACAGAGTTTGCTGTTCCGCCTTCCATCGACGGCTTAACCTCCTTAAACTCACCTCGAATTAAAAAAGCTGCACCCAAACGACCACTTCCTTGACAAGACACAGATAAAAAGAATTGAAACATCTACGCGGGGAGCATACTGTTCCCCACAGCTAGGTTGGGTGTGCCCATGTTCCACCTCGTTTCACGGCTCAGTCCAATATGAGGATGGTGCCTTGCGGGCTCCCCATATCCTCCTGCTTTTAACCAGCTTCAACAGAGAGGATTGGTGAGAAGCAGGAGGAATAAAATACTAACCGTTCGATAGGAATAAAATATGAAAAATTTTGAGCTATTCGGGATTCATTTGCCATCAGCAAGCATTCTGATTGCGTCTGTGTTGTTAGTCACTCAAGGAGATCCTCACAATGAAGATCTCTATATATTCCTGCTCATTGTTTTTGGAGTTATTGCAACCATTCAGCTCATGACAGTGGCAATAAAACGAATTAAAGGATCAACCCTCTCAGAAATCGCAAAATCATTATGGGTTTTTATCGTTTTGTTTTTCCCAATAACTGGGTCTATATGTGCTTTGGCAATGATTGATAAAAATTAGTCGAATAAAAAAAGGTGCTCAGGAATGAAGGATGAAGGAGCTGAGCGGCCTATTGAAAGGTTCCTGCAAGCTGCGGAGATGGTTCCCTTTGTTTCTGCTCAACTTCATTTTCGGCTCACAGAGCCGACGCTACAACGCTGCAAATAAAGATAGGCAGGCGCAGAGATGCCCGCGATACGACAAGGCAGGCAGGATGCCTACCCCACGGCGATGCAAATTTACCCGTGTCGCCCTCGACCGGGGGAATAGAGGTTTTAGCGTCCAAAACTCCAGTGCTTCAGATGGAATAGGCGCAAACGGTAAAATTGGGATTTCACAAGATAATTACTCCATCGATACTCCGCCTTTACGGTTCTTGAAACCAGTGCTCAACCCACCTATTATGCCGCCCATGACTACACAAAACGATCCGCGCCCAAACTGGGACGACTATTTTATGGACATCGCGCAGGTGGTGGCCAAACGAGGCAACTGCAGCCGCCGCAAAGTGGCGGCAGTGATTGTGAACGAACACCGCATTATTTCTACCGGCTACAACGGCACTCCACGCGGTATTACGAACTGCTGCGACGGCGGCTGCCCACGCTGCTCCAGCGACGCGCCGTCGGGCGAAAATCTGGGCGAATGCATCTGCGCACACGCGGAAGAAAATGCCATTGTGCAGGCGGCGTATCACGGCATTGCGGTGCGCGACAGCATCCTCTACTGCACGCTCAGCCCCTGTCTGGTCTGCACAAAAATGATCATTAATGCGGGGATCAAAGAGGTTGTATACGAACAGGAATATCATTTTTCAGAACAGGCCCGAAATCTGTTTGCGCAGGCAGGTATCGTCTGTAGACAGCTCGAAAGGAACAAACCATGAAGATTGCAGGAGTCATTCCGTCCCGCTGGGGCTCCACCCGTTTCCCCGGAAAGAGCTTGGCGCTGATTGCCGGGAAACCCATGGTTCAATGGGTCGTTGAACGCGTTAAACAGGCCCAAAAAATTGACTCGGTAATCGTCGCCACGGACGACGTGCGAATTGCCGAATGTGTTGAGTCGCTCTGCATTCCTGAGGTCAAAGTAGCGATGACCCGCCCGGATCATCCGTCTGGAACCGACCGTATTGCCGAGGCCGTCGAATCGATGGAGATCGATGCAGTCATCAACATTCAGGGCGATGAACCCCTGATTGATCCCGCACTCATCGACGAGCTGGCCGATGTTATTTCCTCCGGCGAGTGGGATATGGCCACCGCCGCCACACCGATTAAAGATGAAACGCAGATTAATGATCCTTCGGTGGTAAAAGCGCTTTTTAATCGTCACGGACAGGCGCTCTACTTTTCGCGCTCCACCATTCCGCATATCCGCGAGCCGGAGGGCGTCAACAAATCCGGGATCTATTGGCGCCATATTGGTATTTATGCCTACCGCCGCGACTACCTGCTAAAGCTGGTTTCCCAGCCGCCCTGCGCGCTTGAACAGCTTGAAAAGCTGGAGCAGCTCCGCGCGCTCGATATGGGCTGCCGGATGAAGGTTATCCAGACGCAGGACTTCGGCATCGGCGTTGACACCCCGTCCGACATCGCTAAAGCCGAGGCGTTGCTGAATAATCATTAGAGGGCAACCCCTTCGGGGTTTATTTTGTGAATCATCTATCCCCATGGGTCGTTGACCCATGGCTATTCGGGGGAAAGCCCCTCCGGGGCGTATAGGGAATACGTGGATTCATGTGGATAATGCAGGTTCATTGGGAGCATCAAGAACATTAGGGTGCATGGGGTTCACCGGGTGCATGAGGGTTCACCGGGTGCATGAGGGTTCACCGGGTGCATGAGGGTTCACCGGGTGCATGAGGGTTCACCGGGTGC
>JAAYDL010000068.1 GCA_012729265.1 Lentisphaerota bacterium
GTCTTTTTCGATTTTTTGAATGGAACGGTCGGTTTTCATGATCAGGGTGGAGCTTGGGCGCGGGGGAGCTTTACCTGAACGTCTAGTTGCCTGCGCTGAATGGTGGAGAAAACCGCGCGGCGGTCAATGTAGAGCATGCGTCCCGCTTGCGCGAAAATGAGCGGGACGCTCATTCTACTTTTGGGCGCTGGTGGCCGTGTGAAAAAGCCGCCTGAAGGCTGAACTACGAACTCAATTTAAGCGACGGAGACGTACGCTTCGACGACTTAGTTTGTTTTCCCGGGGTTGCCTGCTCTGCGGCGTGGCCGCCAAGATGGCTGCGGTACGGAGGGCGGGGCCGCCAAGATGGCAGCGGTACGACAGCGGGCCGCCAAGATGGCTGCGGTACGACACGGCAGGCAAGATGCCCGCGATACGGCACGGCAGGCAGGATGCCCGCGCTACAATTCCGAGAACGAGAACGAAGACCAGAGAAGGCTACTTTGCGGCGGGCTTGGGGCTGTTGAACAGATCGAAAAACATTTCCGACCGGTCGATGCCCTTGCTTTCGAGCAACGGTATGCAAGCCTGAATCATGGCCGGACGGCCGCATAGATAGACCTCGTAGCCGGCCAGATTGTCGGCGTACTCCCGGTCGATCACCTCGGTAACAAGCCCGCAGGGGCCGCACCAGCTGCTTTGCGCCGGTTCGTTCGACAATGCGGGAACAAACCTGAAATCGAAAAGCTCTTTCTCAAACGCGCGCATCTCGTCGAGATAATAGAGGTCGGCTTGGGTAAGTGCGCCGAAGAAGTAGACGGCTTTCCGCTTTATCCCATACTGCTTCATGGCGTAGAGGATTGAGCGCACGGGTGCCATGCCGCTGCCGCCGGCGATGAAAAGGATCGGGGCTTCGGTATTCCTCAAGAAAAAATTTCCCCTTGGCCCATTGAAATCGACCCGCATCCCCTCTTCCAAGAGATTGAAAACCCAGGGCGTCACGACCCCCTGTGGATTCAGTCGTATGTTCAGTTGAATCAGCCGATCCGATCCCGACGATGCAATCGAGAATGGACGCATTGTCGCCGGCGAATCATTGAGCGCCGGCTTTTTCAGGATAATATATTGCCCGGCCTTGAAGGCGATCGATTCCTGGTCCGCCAATTCAAGCGTCAGCTCGACAATGTCCCGGGTCAGAACCTTTTTAGAGACCAGTGTCGCGGCATATTCCCGCGCCCCGAGGTATCCCGGCGGGATCTCGATGCTGCAATCCGTTTCGGGAACAAACTGGCAGGCGAGTCGATAGCCCTGGGCCATATCGCGATCCGTCAACAAGCGTTGCTCATGAGCCGTCAGCGGGGTTGGCGAATCCTTCACCACACACTTGCACATCCCGCATTTTCCGGTGCTGCCGCATGCGGAGGGGAGATAGATGTTCTGCGAAATCAAGATGTCGTAGAGGCTCTTCCCCTGCTCGACCGCGATGCTCTTCTTCTCGTCATTAATTGTAACTGTGATTGTAGCCATGGCTTGTTGCTCTCTCCCGATTGATGTGTCTCTACAGTCGCCCACAAAGGCCCCGCTCGTCAATGCCGAATAGCCGTTGCCCCCCTTCGATCCAAAAATGTTAAAGGATAGCGTCGATTGTAAGTATAATTTCTCGCCGGTTTTTGAACCGGCAAAAAATGTTATTATCGCTTGGGTATGAGGTCCAATAATCTAGTCATTTGACGCAAATGCTTCTCTTTTCTTTCTCACTGAGGCGGCCGAGCCGCTTTCTGGATGACAGGGTTTATTCCTGCCCTGAAATCCGGGCAGATGTAACTATGCGGACAGCGACACATCAAATGCATTGAGGATTTCCCGTTGCAGAGGCGATGTTTCTGAGCGAACTTCTTTCCGCCGATTGGAGAGTTTTATCTGCGTGAGCGTCTCCATGATTTCCATGGTATCGCGTACGCTCAAATGGTTCAGTTTCTTGCAACCCTTTGTGGTTTGGCGAATTTTGCTGATATATATCAGTGCGATAAATTGAAGAAAAAGGCGTGAATCCATGGCGGTTGAGCGGTGAACACGCAGCCGTTTCATGTCTAGTTGATTTTTTAGGTCATCAAAGCAGTTCTCCACGACATCCTTATTTCGATAAACTTGCAGCGCTTCGTCGGCCCGCTTTATCTTGTTTGAGGCAATGCAGAAGAATCCGCTGTATCGATTTCGGTATTTCTGGATTTCGGCGTCGTTGTATTCAACTTTCCGGCCACGTTTCGGGGTTTCCGTCACGATAAAATAACGTTTGTAAAACGGTTCGTGCTTATCGATGGTGTTGCCTGATTCCAGTTCCTCTTTTAGGGTGATCAGCTTGCGCGTGAAGGAATCATAATTTCCTGCGGCCCGCTCCGCATTGTAATAGACATGGACGTATAGGCGATGGTTGTTCTCGCCCCATTGGTAGAGCGTTGTATCAGCATAGAGAGCTTCGTCCTTACTTAGAGACAGATACTTTCCGGGAGAGGCGATCGACTCGATATGTTCGTCCATGACTTGCTCCACCCATTTCCGACCGGCCGGCACTGCAATGGTGAATTTATGGTTATGCTTGTAGAGCTCGTCTATGTTTGCCTTGCTGTAGAAGCCGCGATCAAGGACAAAGTGCATGGAAGGTATCCCCAGAAAGTCGAGCGACTTAATGGTCGTCTTAAGCGTAGCGACGTCACTGATGTTTCCGGGGAGCCGGCGATAATAAGCCGGGAGACGGGCGTTTTGACCGAAGAGCATGGCCATATTAATCTGCTCAAGCGATTCGCTGTCCCGATTATAGCCCCACTGCGTATATTCGTTATTCTTAGCATAGGAGGAAATGGAGGTTATATCGTAGCACAGATAATCCTCTTCAAGTATCCGTTCCATCCACAGCGAAAAAAAGCGCTGGCGCTCATCTTCGGAAATATCCCGAAGCAGCTCACTGACCTCCTGACTGCTGATAAACTGCTCGACAGGATGCTGTGTAGCCATACTCCACTGTTCAACCCGAGACAAAGCCACTCCCTTCTGCACCAAAAAATAGACGAGGCTCAGCATTTTGTTCGCCTTTTTCCCGAAGCACGTATCCAGTAAGGCCTTGATTGCGTATTCTTCGGTGATTTTATCAAGGATCAGATTGGGCCCGACAATCCGTGATCGGACCGTTATTTTGCTGAAAGAGGGTTCAGATTGCTCCCCTACAGCCCCCTTCTTGCGCCGCTTTGACGCAATCAGCTCACCCGTTACAGGATCAACACGCCCAAGGCAGACCTGTTTATTACGCGGAGCTTTTTTTTCCTTATCCCAATAGCTTTCGACTGCGTAGCGATATATCGCGCCAGTTTTCTTGTTACGATGATGCGTAGTGCTTGCCATTCATCCTCCTAGTTACATTTTTCAAAATGTAACTATTATAGGGATGGTCGTAAAGTAATTTTCTCATTTATTTACATGGGGTTATGCTAATGGATAGTTACATTTGTCCGGGATGAGGTTCCTGCGCCAATTCCGCAGCGGCGTTAGCGAGGAACATATACCACACGCCGGTATCAATGACGCACTCGTTTTCCCCCCAGAAGAAAGGCCAGTCGTCCTTGTTTTCCAGATAATCCGGACGCAGCAGAATCAACCCAGGAACCACGCCACCGGCGATGAAGCTGAAATCCGCCCGGTTGTTACCATACATGATCTTCTTGGATTCGGTCCCAACCCCCATGACAAATGACAAGTTGGAGTAGGGATGGCAGCCGAAGATATAGTTGAGTCCCCGATAGACATATTCCGCATCGATCACATCGGGATAGGCCTTGTGGGCATAGTAATTGTTGATTCCCCAAGTCATAAGGGCGGAGCTTCCCCCCCAGGTTCTTGTGGACATGGGCACTCCATAGGGATTGTCATCATCGTATGCTTCAAGCGAGTCCCTGTAGCGAACGACATATTCCCGGAGCCGGGCCTTGTAGTCCTCGTCCATGTGAGGCACGGCCAGCAGGGCCGTCTGCAGGGTGCGGTCGATAGACCGCTCCAGTGCCGGCCAGAGTTGCTCGAGAAAGCGATCGGCATATTCCTGCTCGCCGGTGGTGATGAACAACTGCAGGACGACCTCCATGTCGTTGGCGCCACGGCCGGCCATCCTGCGGCGTCCGGGTTCTGCTGCGGAGCCGGCCGAAGCCTCGCTGAGCAGTCGTTTGGCGTAGGTAATGCATTTATCAGCGAGCTCGTCGTTGTAGCCTTTCAGTGCGCGGCTTGCCGCAGCCAGCGACGCAGCGGTTTGAAGATCGAGCGAAGCGCTTCGCTCTGTGAATGCCCAGCGGTCGTCGAGGGTTCCACTGGAAACGCCGTCCGTCTCGTAGGGTTCGAGAGCAGAATTGTACGGCAGATTATCGGTCTCCGTTGAAGCATCGCCTAGATGATGATACTGGTGGAGGTTAGGAACAATGATGCCCCGGATCGGGTGGCCGATGTTCTCCACCTGCGCGACCAGATTAAGGACGCCGTGTTCCAGTTGCTGCAACACGTCCGGCTGGCCGTCGGGGCGGTGAATGTCCACATACCGGGTTTCCTGGTCGATGTAGGTTTGGTCGCGATCGATCCGGAAGACTTCCCACGATTCGACCAGGCTCATAACCACCGCGTTGTGCCTAGGCGTCTGGATATCAAAATCCCCGGCATCAAACCATCCGCCGACCGCCATTCCGGGAATGCGTTCCAGTGGTTTAAAGCGGGTCCCCGTGGTTGGTCCCTGCCGATAGCCGTCAAAGTGCTGGTGGTTAAGCGGGGCCTGCAGGCAGTCGTCGAGAAACGGAGCGCCGTGCCAGACCCGGTACGCCTCGTTGACCTGCATATGGTCCATCTGGACCGGGAACCAGACATCCAGCGTGGGATGCCAAACATCTTCGTACACGTCCGCACGGATTTGGAAGGGATTGGTCTTATGTTCGCCATATTGGATATAGTAGATGCCGGGATCTTTCACGGAACTAAAGTCGAACCGGGCATAGTTGTAGCGGAAATAGGTGCCCCATACCTCCACTTCGCCCTTCAGGCGTTCAATATTTTTTCCCTCATCGGTGACTTGAATCAGAGAGGCGGTCGGGAGGGGTTTGTCGTTCGGGTCCAGCTCGATCACGGCAACCTTATTCTGTTGCGGAATATACCCAACCTGCGAGAAGCCGATGACGGGAGTCCGGATCCAACCCGGAACGGCACCGGCTTCGATATGCCAAGAAAGCACCTTCCCGGTCTTTTCGGCCGGCAGCATGCTGCGCACGATGAACCAGCCGTTCTGGGCGAGGTTGCGCCCGTCGAAGAGCATGAGTTCCGTGTCGATGCCTTCAATTCGTACACGCCGTTCCGGATCCTCCGGGGCCAACGTCAGGGAGCTTCCCCGCGCGATGGGCTTGGGGACAATAAACTCGTTGAGCCCCCGGTCGTCAAATGTCGTATGTCCACTGAACTGGGGAATCTTCTCGTCACCGGACCTGACTTCGGTATCGCCGGAGGGATAGCGCGGGAAGAGGCCGGGTTGGCCGTCCGCGATGTAGGTTTTGCCGAAATAAGCGGATGGAAGGAATTCAAGGTTGAAGCCGGCATGGCCTTCCAATTCCTTGGGCACCGGCTGGTCGAGATAGACCGCGATATCGATTCCATTAGACACCGCAGTGACGCTGATGGAGGAGGTGAAGTTGTATTCATCGTATTCCAAGCTAACGTGGACGGTTTCGTTGGCGCGGTCCACCGTGCGGCGCGTCACCGATGGTACCAGATCCCATTGCTCCGGCGTATTCTGCAACCGGATGCCGCCGCCCGTCGCGGTCCGGACGCCGTGGTGGATCAGTTCGATCCCCGCCGTCTTCTCGTCGAAAAACACGCCTGTATACTGGTTATTGAACACCAAGACATTGACGCCCTGGGTTTCGAAATATTCCAATTCATTGAGCGCCAGCCGTTGACCAAACGCCGAACCCGCAGCCAGAACGGCCAAAAAGAGGATTATGATCCTTGATCGGATCCCGTAGTCACTCCCGTAATCTAATAATTTCATGCATTTTCTCCGATTTTTCTACTCGCTCGCTCGGGCGTCCGATCCGTCGAGCGCCCTTTTGCAACCATAGAAACGTATACAAAACCGAGAGTCAAAACAATGCCGATATATTCCACTGAAGCTTCCGTCTGGCCGTTCTCTTCTTCATGCGACAAAAACGTCACATGTTGCCGCTCAGCCGATGGAGATAGTCGGCGGGATGGGTGGCGTCGGGGACGGCGTAGCCCGAGGCCTCGTTGGTCATTTCGAGGTTCAGCTTTTCGCGTTTAATGAAAAACTGCGGTTGCTGCTCAATTTGAGCGATGTTTTTAACGTGCCGCGCAATCCACCGAAAGTTGGAGAGATAATCGTTAAAAATGATCCCTGCAATAGGCGTAACAACTTCCCCTTCCAGTCGCTGGAGGTGCGCTTCATGAATAATCGCGGCCTGCACTTCAAACTGGGCGCAGAGCGTCAATGTTTCTGCGGCGGCCTCCTGAAAGCGTCCGGCTTCGGAGTCAAGCGACTCGATCGTTTTCTGCAGCAGGTGCTCGGTTGTACGATGAACGGCGAGCCAGTCTTCCACGGCCTCCGGAACAAAGCGGGCGGCGGAGAGCGCGCGCTGACGCCGAGCGATGGCGCTGAGATTGGCGACATAGTCGGCAATCCGCTCGATGTCGGACATGCAGCGGTCAATATGCTCTATGAGAACGGCCTGACGCTTGGAAAGATGGTGGTGCGCCAGTTTGGCGTTATAGTCGCGCATTGAAACCTTGATGGCGTTTACGCTCTGCTCATTCACGTTGATCAGGTGTTCGCGCTGGCGATCGTGTTTTATAAATTCTTCGGCGGCCAGCCGGAAACTCTGAGCGCAGATTCGGGTGGTTCGCTGGAGCTCGTTGAGCGCCGCACAAATGGCCCGTTCAGGGCGGTCGAGCAGTTGATCGTCGAGGAACGTGGGCTCCGGCTGCTCGCGGCTCGAGGGTACTAATTTTGTGGCGAGCTTTGCCAGCAGCGGCGAAAACGGGAGTACAACGAGTGCGCAGACCGTCATTTTAATCGTGCCGGCATTGGCCGCCTGGCGAATGAGATCGTCGGAGGTGAGGTGGATATAGTTGAAGAACAGCGGCGCAGCGAGCATCCCGAGCGTTGAACTGATCAGGTTGAAGAGCAGGTGTACAATGGCAGCGCGGCGGGCATCCACCGTGGTGCCGATACTTCCGAGCAGGCCGGTCACGCAGGTGCCGATGTTGGCGCCGAGGATGATCGGATAGATCCCTTCAAATTCGGTGATGGCGCCGGCGTTGATCATCGCGAATCCCATACCGATCACCGCTCCGCTGCTCTGCACAACGCCGGTCACGAGCGCTGCGGCGAGCGTGCCGAGAACCAGTCCGGAAACGGTTTTTCCGTTAATGCGCGCCAGCCACGGACTAAAGGCATCGCGATACGGGTGAATCGCGTCGCCCATCAGCGTCATGCCGAGAAAGAGCAGGCCGAAGCCGAGCAGCGCCAGCCCCAGATGTTTGATCTTCGGATTGCGCGGAATCAGGTGGAGCATCAGCCCGACAAAGATAGTGGGAAGCGCGTATGCGCTGAGCTTGAACGAGATCAGCTGCACGGAGAGGGTCGTGCCGATGTTAGCGCCGAGAATCGGGCCGACCGACTGCAGGAGCGTCATGAGCCCGGCGTTTATGAACCCGATATAGAGCACCACGGAGGCGCTGCTCTGGATCAGCGCACCAATCGTAGTGCCGAGGCCGAGCCCGACCAGCCGATTGCGCGTGGCGCGACCGAGCAGGCTGCGCATACTGCTGCCGACGGCGGAGGAGAGGCCTTCGCCCATAATGCGCATCCCGTAAATAAAGAGCGCGAGGCCGCCGGTCAGCCAGAAAATCAGTTCCGTGATGGTATCAGGTTCATTCATAATATGAGAAAGCCCCACTATATGTACCGCGCCGACAAAGTCAAAATGATGTGCGGGTTAAACAACACTCATTTCCTTCGCTTGCTTTTTGGGCATAGCTCGGATAGGAATATCGACACGAGGTGAATTATGACCACACTGACGCTGAATATAAAAGATGACAGCAAAGTGCAGGATGTACTGCGCTTTCTGGGTGATATCGATTTTCTTGAAGTTCTACAGCCTGTGCAAGAAAATCAAATCGAAAAATCTTTTTCCAGCGTGCAGCTGAAGACCGAAGGATATCGCTTCGATCGGGATTCGGCCAATGAACGCTGATTTTTTGATACTAATATTGTAGTGTATCTCTTTTCCGTTGATGAAGAGCAAAAAAGACGTAAAGCGGAGAAGTTGCTGCAGGCGGGTGCTTTGGTAATCTCCACTCAGGTACTGAATGAATTTTCAAATGTGATGCTGCGAAAGTTTGGACTTTCAGCTCAGGACGTTGAACTCGCCTGCCGGGAGCTGACGAATGCATTTACGGTCAGTGCTGTTACAGTCGCGACCATCTTCAGCGCCCTTAAATTGAAAGCTCGATACGGCTTTTCGTACTTTGATGCATTAATGGTTTCATCCGCGTTGGAACAGGGGTGTAGTACGCTGTATTCAGAAGATCTTCAACACGGACTGGTTGTCGAGGACCGATTAACCGTGATTAATCCGTTTAGAGATTAATTTTATTTCACCGCTCCATCGTTCAGACTTCATTCCCTGAAGCATTGCCCCCGTGCACTGAATGAGGCAACGAACTCCACCAGATTTTTTGCTGTTTTGGTTGCTTCACCGGTGCAGAAGCATAGGATGCCGAATTGCCGGAGCGGGCTTTTTAAAACTTAAATTACGAGGTGAAACGATGAAACGTATTCATGTAATCGTTGGAGTCTGCTCCTTAGCAGGCCTTCTCTATGCCGAGCCGGCAGTGACCGACTCCCACTCCTATCAAGCCGAAGGATCCACCAAGCGCATGTATCGCGGCAAGGTGGAACTCCCGGCCCAAGGCGTGTGGCAGGTGGACGGCGGCAGCTCGTCGCTTTTTCTGATTCCGCCCGATGAGGTGTATGATCAGCGGATGGGCCGGCGCATGGCGGAGGTCGCCTTCGAAGAGCGAGTGAACGAGGGGCGGTATGCGCTGAGTTCCATCACTTGGGAATGCCGCACGTATGCCGAAACCAATAATATGACCGGCCCGGCCTCGATCGATGCGCTGGATGAATATACGGCCGAGCGCTTTAATTCATCGCCCTGGGAAGATGTTGCGCGGGCACGCAACGTGGAGGGGCCGTACTTTTTTCTGATTCCCAACGTGAAGTATGCCTTTTCTGAAGATGGAAGGTTTGTTCCGTCGGACAAACGTGCGCTGCTCGCTTTTGAGCTCTGCCCGTACGTAAACGACGGGAAGCATTGGGTCTGCTACACCGACGGATCGGCCGAGCGCGTTGAAATCGATGAGGAAATGATCAAGCGCTACGGCGTCAGCATCCGCCCAGTCTATGAAAAGGCGCCGTTTACAGATGGCCTTCCCGACACGTATCCCTATTCGATATATGCCTCTGCGCGAAACCCGGACGAGCTGAACGGTGAGCTGACGATCCAACTGAAAAATGTCTATTCCGACCAGCAGATGAACATTTCTTGGGACATTTCCGGCACCGCACCGAACGACGAGTCGCTGGCTGAAGAGATGCGCGAGATGGAGGTCTGGGACTGGATGGCGTATCGCGATTCCTCCCGCTCTTCTGTGCTGCAGACCTGGATGGCGCTGGAAGGGGTGGAAAACCGGAACGACTGGCGGGCGGCGCGGCGCAACGAGACGACGTCGGCTCTCGGCGTTATGGGCGGCTATGCCGCGCTGCGCGAAACGCTCCAGATGCAGTTGATCACACCGCTCGAAGGTGCCTCCGCTGCGCGGACAATCTCGGTGTCATCGATTGAAGGCGTGCAGGTTAAAGCGCATCCGTATGAGGAGATGCTCGACGGAAAACCCGGCGGTCAGCTGGCACTTGCTGAGCTTGCGCCGGTTGATCACCTCTTCGTCTACCTGGCCCAGCCCGAAGCGCTGCTGCCGATTCTCGATAACGGTGCGGACTTTATTTCGGAGCTGGGCGGAACGCTCACGGGCAACCGCATTAAATATAATCTGGAGCAGCGCTATTTGGCGCGGATGGGCCTGAGCGAAGAGTGGCTGCGCCTCTTCCTGAAATCAGGCGGCGTGAAAGAGTGCGCCGTGCTCCTTCCGGACCTGTTTCTGCTCGACGGCACGGACCTGACCGTTGTCGCCCGCCTCTCCAAACCCGCGCTGATCAAACCGCTGCTGGCAACGGTCGGCGTGGATGTGCTTTCGGGCGGACGGAGCCGGACGCAAACCGACGCCGGCGAATGTTTCTGGGCGTTTCAGGATGATCTGCTGATGGTGAGTACCCGTGCGTCGGAGCTCGACCGCGTGCTCGCCCTGCATAAAAACGGCGGCGAAGGCTCGCTGGGAAAGAGCGCCGAGTTCCGCTATATGCTCACGCAGTTGCCGCTCAGCGAACCAACCCGTGCATACGCCTACTGCTCCGACCCGTTTATCCGCAAACTGGTGAGCCCGGAAACCAAAATCGGCCAGCTCCGCCGGGTGCGGGCGATGGAAAAACTGACGGTTCTGACGTCGGGCGCCTTGCTGGCGGAGCAGGATGGATTTGGGCGAATTCAGTCGATCGAGGAGCTGAAAACAAAAGGCTATCTGCCTGAAACCATAGAGATCGATCCGGCGGAATACTCGCTGGAGCCCGACCTCACCGCCCGCTCTGCAACGTACGGAACGCTGGCAAATCTGGTTGCGATCGATGCCGTTCCGGTCGACCTCGTGACTGCAGCCGAGGCCGAGGCCTACGCAACCTATGTCGAAAACTATTCCCGCTACTGGCGTCAGTTTTTTGATCCCATTGCGCTGCGCCTGAATGATGGGCCCGACGGAACAATGGAGGCGGAGCTCTTCATTCTGCCGCTCATCGACAGTTCCATTTATCAAATGGTCCGTGAAGTCGTTGCATCCCGCGAAGACCAAGTGCCGATGAGGGTGCCGACGTTCTCGCCGGAACCCGTGCTCCAGTTTTCTGCCAACCTGAAAGACACTGTCTGGAGGCTGGTTACAGAGGGGCTGTCCGAGATTCTGACTCAGTACTGGGATGTAGATTCGGCGATCATGGACGATCTCGGGCCTAGCTTTCATTTGGCGGTGAACGACGGCGATCCGGTGATTGCGCTGGGGAGCGGAGATATTCTCGGGGCCTTCGGCGCGGATGGAATCATGATGGCCAATGAAGAAATGCTCCTTGTTCCGGTTTTGCTCTCGGTACTCACACGCCCCTGCACCATCGCCATCGAAACCTCGAATCCCGAAAAAACCATTATGCACCTGCGGCAGGCGTCCGAGAGTCCGTCCTATTCCTACGACCGCTGGACGGACGACGTCACGTCGGAGTTTTACCGCGTCGGCAACGACGATTCATGGGTCTGCATGTTTGATATTGCCGGAATCGTCAAACTGCGCTTTGGCCTGGAAGTTCAGGACGGGTTTCTGCTCATCCGCAATATTCCATGGTCCAATACAGACCGCATTGTCGGCGTGGAACAATCCGATCTCAACGGCGCACGGCTCGATGTCTGGCCGGCGGCCTGCAAGCTCCAACTGCCCGGCCTTTTCTCCGCCGCCGCAGAAAAAGAGCGCGCTGCGGCCTTTCAGGGCATGGGCTTCCTCTATCCGCTGCTCTCCAGCGGCCATACGCAAATGAAAACCGCGTTCGACGACCACATGAAGCTCTTCGGCTTTACACCCCGTTTGGCAGCAGGCGACGCATGGAACTGGGTGAACCAAACCCTCGAGAGCAAACTCTACGGCTCCATCTATCGCAAACAGCAACCCGCCTTCAGCGAAGACGACGAACTCGGTTTGCTTGGCGTGCTCCGCAAAATGTCGCTTCAGTTGCAGTTTGAAGAGACCGGCCTGCGTGTTTCCTTGAAATGCAAAGCGAAAGACTAAACGAGCGCAATCGCAGGCGGAGACCTTTTCTCCGCCTGTGACCGATTAAAATAGATCCGAAACAGTTGCCCTTTTCTTTTATGCGATGTATTAATGGGAAAGATTGATTGGGCGGCTTGATCAAACGGGCCCGGCTTACCTTGACAAAAAACAAAAGGGAGAGATGAAGATGACCAGACAGAAGAACACATTCCTGCTGCTCGGCGCAGCGCTTGTTATCGGCCTTGTAGCCATGGGTGCATCCAACGAAGTTCAGAATGCGGCCGCCGAAAAGGTCGAAGTTTCGACAAATGAATCTACTCCAACAGATCTCCTCGTATTGGAAGAACTACAGAAAACAAACCGCATTCTGCTGAAAATGGCGGAGACCTATGTGGAACAACAGAAAGCAACAACAGAGTTCTATGAGAAACAGGAGAAAATAACAACCCAGATGCTGACGGGACTTAAGAAGCTGGACGAAACTCAGACGGCGTCTCTGAAGAGCGTAACGGAGATCTCCGAGATGATCGAGAAGCTTGCTAAAACGATAGACAATCAGGGTAAGGGTAAAGACCTCTCCATCGATGAGCTGCTGGAAGACATCAAGTCGCTTCTGAGGAACGTGAATAGTTCAATAAACGCATTGCCCCGGTAGAGGTTTTGATCCGTCGAAGAGATCATTTACGGAGGAAATAGAGCCTTTTGAAAATGAACCATAGCCGATTTCTTCGACGGAATAATGTGGGGTAGGCATCCCTGCCTGCCTTGCCGTACCGCGGGCATCCCTGCCTGCCCAACGCAGGCTGAAAGCCTGCGCCACAGGTCCTAAAAAAATGCAGTAGAGAAACCGCAAATGAACGTTAATGGACGCAAATAAGTGAAACCACTTGAACATATCGATTCCTATGCTTGCTTTTCGAAGGGCTGTCTTTTCGCCATTCAAGTGGGTCATATATCTTGTGTAACCCATTAAATATTCGCGTTTATTAGCGTCCATTTGTGGTCAACTTCTTTTTCTGGGATAATCAGTCGGCAACACCTTTTATTCATCACGCGGCGGCTCGGGATCATGGTGTACGAGTGACTTTTTCTTCCATATTCCCGAACGCCAGCGGAGCATGATCGCAATGCCGCGCAGCCATTCGTCGGCGGCGATGGCGATCCAGACGCCCGCAAGCCCGAGTCCCATTTTGAGACCCAGCAGCCAGGCCCCGCCCGCGCCGACGAGCCACATGAAGAACAGCGCGCAAAGGACGGGGAAAACAACATCGCCGGAGCCCTTCAGCGCCGGAATGAGGACAATGTTCGAGATCCTGCCCGACTCCCGGAAAAAGCTGATCAGGAACAGCGACGCCACCATGACGGCGATGGCGGCGTCGTGGGTGAAGATGCCAACGATGGCCCCCCGGAAAAGCCAGCAGACGGACATGAACGCCATCGAGAGGACGAGCGAAACCATGTAGTACCGCCACGCGTTCTTTTCCGCATCGGCGAAGCGGCGGGCACCGACCAGGTAGCCGACCTTGATCTGTCCGGCAGCGCCGATCGTGAACGCCGGCATAAAGACGAATTGCAGAATGGTGTTTGTATAGACGTGGGCGTTCATCGCATCGGTCCCGACCTTGGCAATGAATCCGATGATGACCAGTTGCATCAGGCTGTAGGAAATGTTTTCCCCGGCGGTCGGAACGCCGATCGACAGCAGCTTCCGGTACATCGCACCGGGAATGCGCAGAAGATCGCGCCACGGAAGCACGATCTCCTTTCGGCGGCGAATGATCAAGGCCAGGATGGCGCAGGCGATGGCCTGGCTGACGACGGTCGAGGCCGCTACGCCGGCCACGCCGGTTACGGGCAGCCCGAAGAGTCCATACAGCGCGATGGCATTGCCCAGCACGTTGCAGAGGTTGGCGACCATGTTGGTCCACATCGTGTCGCGCGGAAATCCATGGGTCCGCAGGATGGTCCCCTGCACGACGTTCAGCGCCATGAAGAAGGAGCCGCCGCCCCAGATGATCAGGTATTGCCAGGCAAAGCCGTTGACCTCCGGCTCCAGGTCGTAGAGTCCCAGCAGCGAACGAGCGCCGGACACGCAAATAATGCTGGCGAAAAGCGCGAAAAGCGAGACCAACACAATGCCGGCGATCCCTGCATCGCCCGCCTCGCGCTCCTTTCTTGCGCCGAGGTATTGCGAAACCAGAATACCCACCCCGGAGCCCACCATCGTGTACAGCAGCAGGATGAAAAACGAAAACTGGTTGATCAGCCCGACGGCCGCAACGGCCTTGGCGGAGTAGGCCGAAACCATGAAGACGTCGACGCACGAAATGGCCGGACGGAGAATATTTTCCAGATACATCGGAACGGCCAAACAGGCCAAGGGCTGGTTCGCCTTTTCAGGGATCGGCTCCCGCGTGCGGGGAGCGCGGTTTCTGACCCGAAGACGCTGGATCGATGATGTATTTTTGGGTTCTTGCTGCATGCCGGAAGCTTTCGGAAAAGGCGGAAAGCTACAGCTTGCCGGATGGGGGTCAAATCAATTTTGGGGGGATTTTATCCCGGGAAAAGCGCGGGTCCTTGTTCCAAGGCGCGGGTACAAGAAATAGGGTCAGCCAAAGATTCTTGTTGTTTCAAAGATTCTCCCTATTTCCGCCACACATCACATGGTATCGCGCCCCCTCATATTCAACTCGCAATGGTCTCGGCATACCGACAACCCGAATCAGAAGTGGAACAGACGCAACTCAAATACAACATGAATCTTTGGATGGCCCCATTTCTCACTAAGATAACGAAGTTTCCTGAATTAGTGCTCATCCGCGTCAATCCGCGTTTCATATCTCCCCACACACCCTCGGAAAATCATTCTGTCCAAAATCATTCTGTCGAATATCCATGCACCTGAGCTTTCCGTGTCCATCTGCGTTAATCTGCGGTTTAAACCTCCCCATGCATCCACGGAAATCATTTCACCAACGGAATGCGGATCAACGACTGCGATTCGAGCGAGGTTTTCACCTCCACCGCTGCGCCGGACGCGACCGACTCCGCCTGCACGGAGAGCGACAACTGCCACTTACCTTCGCTCAGCTTTTTCAACGATACCGTTCCCACCGCATCCTTCAGTTCAGCGGAAAGCAGATCAAAGACGCGACCGTCGCCGCTGCGCAGCATAGCCATCCGCTTAACCTCTCCACTGGAAGTTGAGGAAAACTGAATCTGCTCCGGCGTGGCCTGCACAATCGGAGCCACATCGCCCACGACCGGGATATCGACGGTGCCGGTTGAAAAATTTAGCTTCAGCATTCCGCTGATCTGTCCAACAGCTAAAGGCGCATTGGATTTCAGCTGTATCGTCCAACTTCGAGCAGCTTCCTGGTCTCCTGCGACGACCTCGACTTCAAGCCCCTCGATCGTTGTCGTAGCCGATTCCATCGTCACGGCTTCGGCCAACAGGTTGGTGGCGGTGATAGTCGCTGAGACGGAGCCGTCGGGCATCACGTTTTCAAATCGGACCACGGCTGGCGAATATTCGATGGCACGCAGCAGGGTTCCCGTCATCCGCAGATCGATATAGGGGGTTTTCTTGATGTCGGTAACCAGCAGAATTTGCTTTTCCTGCAGGCCATAGCGGTTGCGTGTATCAAAGACGGAGGTGCAGACGGCGGTGGAGCCCGGCGGAATCGTCATGGGCACAACCGTCGAGGTTACCCCGCAGCAATCCTTGGTCTCCAGGA
>JAAYDL010000007.1 GCA_012729265.1 Lentisphaerota bacterium
GGCAGCCAGATGATTTCTCCGCGGCATACGACAAGCGGAACGCGGTCGCGCTGCGCGCGCGGAAGTTTTAGATCGGTAAAAATATCCTGCAGCTTACGCGAACCGTTCACGCCCAGCGGAGTCATGCGATCACCCGGCCTGAAGGTACGGACTTCCATCGGCGACTCGCCTACTTTCGCTGCATTAAATGAAGCCTCGGCAGGGAGGCTGCCGACGGCGTCCGCGCGGTCCCGCTTCCAACCGAAGCCGCGTTCCGTCGTCAGAGTCCACTCGGGACAAGGCGTTGGAAGCGGATCCGACTCAACGCGTGGCTGGCCGTATTCCACCACAACGCGCTGTGAGCCGTTCAGCTCATAAAGCGTCGTTCCTTCGCCCTTTTTCATCAGGCCGAGAATGCCCTCCACGGCCTCAAAACGGACTTCCTCCACTCCGTTTTCAAAGAGCCATTTGCGCAGGCTCCGTCTTTGGGCGGCTAATGGCAAATCAGCAATCGGCAATCGGCAATCAGCAATGCTCAAATCCATCCATTCGCTCTCTTCGCGCAGAATATCCATGCTCCGCAAAATATGGTTGCTGACGTTGGGGTTGAGCTCCGCGAGCAGCGGAAGCACACGGTGGCGGATGCAGTTGCGCAGAAAGGTTTCGTCGGTGTTGCTGGCATCTTCCCGCCAACTAAATCCGCGCGCGCGCAGCCAGTCGTAAATTTCCGCGCGGGAACAATTGAGCATGGGACGGATCAGGCGCAGGGGACCGAGCCGTTGGACAAACGGCATACCGCTCAGGCCGTCGGGACCAGCTCCGCGCACCAGTTTTAGGATAAAGGTTTCCACTTGATCGTCCGCATGATGCGCCAGCGCAATCACTGCATTTTCGAACTCCGCAAAAAAATCGTGTCGCGCCTGTCGGGCGGCCATTTCGATCGACAGCCCTGAGGAGGCGGCCAGCGCCTTAACATCAACGGCTTTAACGCGTAGCGGCAGATGAAGTTCTTCAGCCAGCGCCCGTACAAACGCCTCGTCAGCATCCGCGTCCGCCCCGCGCAGTTGGTGGTTCAGGTGCGCGGCGATAAGCGGGATACCCAGCTCGTACAGAATCCTCAGCAACGCAACGGAATCGGCTCCGCCCGAAACGCCAACCACCACCTGAACTGCGTCGGGAATCAGGTTTTGCTGGTCAATGGTTTTACGAATGGTTTGAGCGATCATAGTACCGATTTTGTGTTGAGCGGTTTACACCAATCAAAGCGGCATGATGCGGGAGTTATATCCAAGCCTTCAATCCGAAAGAGCAACAGAAAGATGAAACAAACGTTGTAAGAAGAGATGATCGACATCAAATCTCGACGCTAATCCATCTACTCCGAACCGCAGCACTTTTTATATTTGCGACCGCTGCCGCAGGGGCAGGGATCGTTGCGGCCGACTTTTTCACCTTTGCGGACCACCGGCACGGCCGGCTTGGGTGCTTCAGGAAGTTCCATGCCCGGCGGCGGTGCGCCGACGGGGCGCATGCCGGGGGGCATTCCCTGCGGGCGACGCTGCGGTTGCGGACGAGGTGCTGTGGCTCCCGCCTGTTCGGTTGCGGCGGCGAGTGCCGACACAGAAGCATGGCCCGTCTGCAGGTTGCGCAACGAGGAGAAAAAATTCTTCATGGCATCAAGGGAGGTTGCGGAACGGAAGAGCGAGGCTGAGATTTCGGAATAGATGCGGTCCATCAGGTCCATGAAGAGCGTGTAGGCTTCGCGCTTGTATTCCACCAGCGGGTCGCGCTGACCGTAGCCCTGCAGGCCGACGCCTTCGCGCAGGCTGTCCATGTTGCGCAGATATTCCTGCCAATGTTCGTCGATGGCCTGAAGAATCAGCATCCGCTCCAGCCGCACCAGCGATTCGGGGTGCTCCATGCCGGCTTTTAGTTCGTAGGCCTCTTTCACGCGATCAAACACAAAGTCTGTCAGGGTGTCGGCGGTTTTTTCAGCCGGGAGATCTTCCATCCGCAGGCCGAGCGGGAAGGTGGTATTGACCCAGACCAGAAACTCATGCACCGCGTTTTTGTCTTTGCTTGAAACCACGTTCTGCGCTTTACCGTAAATGGCCTGTTCGACCGACTGGTAGAGCTGTTCCCGAGGATTTTCGCTGGTGAGCACTTCGGAGCGGAAGCCGTAGATTTCCGTACGTTGTGCATTCATTACGTCGTCGTATTCGAGCGTGCGTTTACGCATCATAAAGTTTTGCTGTTCGACGCGGCGCTGAGCGGTTTCGATCGATTTATTCAGCAGCGGATGCTCAAGAACTTCGCCTTCCTGCAGGCCCATCCGCTCCATAAATCCGGTAATACGGTCGGAGCCAAACAGACGCATCAGGTTGTCTTCGAGCGAAATATAGAA
>JAAYDL010000069.1 GCA_012729265.1 Lentisphaerota bacterium
CCAGTTTTGATCAGCATGGAATTTCTACACGCACCTTATTATCGTTTGGAGCCTTAATTATGGAAGAAGAACCGATTGTCGTTGGATTAGATGTTGGGACCACAAAAATTTGCTGTCTGGTAGCCCGGGTGGAAAATGGCAGTAATCTGCGCGTCCTTGGAGTAGGGATTGAGCCTGCAAAAGGTATCCGCAAGGGGATCGTGACCGATATCGCTGCCGCCTCAGAATCTATTGCCCGTGCGATCGAGAAAGCCGAACGCACTTCCGGCTTTGAAATCAACTCAGCAATCGTCAACCTTGCCGGGATGCAGGTATCTTCCACCATCAGCAAGGGCGCTGTCGGCATCTCCGGACGGGTCATCGACCAGGAAGATGTCTTTCGCGCGCTCGATTCTGCCCAGGCTGTCGCCGTCCCCCACAATCGCGAGATTGTGCACGTGATCCAGCGCGGTTTCAGCGTGGATGGGCAGGAAGGCATCCGTCAGCCTGTGGGTATGCACGGATTCCGCATGGAAGTGGAAGCCCACATCATCACCAGCGCCGCTTCCTCGATGGAAAACCTGCGCCAGTGCATTTCGATGGCTGGCATTGATGTTTCGCAGTTCGTTCTTAATCCCCTCGCCTCCGGTGAGAGCATCCTCTCAGAAACCGAGCGCGAGATGGGCGTTGCAGTGATCGATCTCGGTGCTGGTACAACCAGCGTGGCAATCTATGTCAACGGAGATGTTTTCCACGCCAACGTCCTCGGCGTAGGCGGCGATCTCGTCACTTCGGATATAGCCCAGGGGCTCCGTCTGCCACTCGACGTAGCAGAAGAGGTCAAGCTCAAGCATGGCTATGCCGTTCTTGAAGACATTCGCGAGGATGAATCCTTCAATGTAATTACTTTCGGCTCCGAACAGAGCACCAAAGTGGAACGGCGTGAACTCGTCAATATCATTGAAGCCCGTGTGGAAGAAATCTTCATGATGGTCCATCAGGAGATCAAGCACTCCGGCTACGACTCACTCCTGCCCGCAGGTCTGGTTCTTACCGGCGGCGGAAGCCAGATGCCCGGCGTGCGCAAGTTGGCAAGCAAGGTCATTGGTATTCCCGCCCGGGTCGGGAAACCGGAACGCATGGTCGGTCTGACCGACCAGATTTCGAGCCCCGCCTTCGCGACCAGCGTTGGACTGCTGGATTGGGGCATTTTATTCAGTGAAACAACCCAGATCGCGCCTGAGCGACCTGGAAAATCGCAGCGAGCCAACAACAATGCCAAAGCGGATGGCTTTGTCCAGTGGCTGAAGCGAATGTTGCCATAAACAAACAAGCACTATGTATAGAGGAGATCAAAATGGATACATATCAAACTGAATCATTCGCAAGAATAAAAGTCGTAGGCGTTGGCGGCGGTGGCTGCAACGCGGTCGATCGTATGATCGATGAGGGATTGAAAGGGATCGAGTTTATCACGATCAACACGGACGCACAGGCGCTGCTAAAGTCAAAAGCGAAAACGCGCGTTCGCATTGGCGACAAGTCCACCCGTGGGCTCGGCGCTGGCGGCGATCCAAAAATCGGACAAGCCTCGGCGGAAGAATCGGCTGAGGAACTGTATGAGGTTCTCAAAGGCGCAGACATGGTCTTCGTGACCGCGGGTCTTGGCGGCGGCACCGGCACAGG
>JAAYDL010000070.1 GCA_012729265.1 Lentisphaerota bacterium
CCGCCAAAGCCGCCGCCGCCGCCAAAGCCGCCGCCGCCACCAAAGCCGCCGCCGGGAAAGCCACCGCCGTCCATAGGCGGCATTTGTCCCTGGAACGGGAATGCGTTTCCCACACTATTCGTCCCGGTCGGGTTCGGCTGATTTCCCTGCGCGTAAAGCGGCAAAGGTCCGAAAAGCACCGCCAGCAGGCAGGGAAAAAGAACGCGGGTCAGCAGGCCCACAACAACCTCCGATAAAGAATCGGTGGCGGAGTGGCTCCAGAATCGGTTGATCAGTGTTTTTTTAATATCCATGAGGGTTCCTTTTTTTGTGGGAGATTTCTATCGGTGAAAAAGGATAACGGAAACCCCACGAAAACCAATGCCTGAAAAATTGATTCCCAAGCCTTCCCCGGAAACAATGATCCCTCTTAACACCTCCACCGGAATACGTAACGGCCCGAGTCCGCCGAGTAGACGAAGGCTCCGCCTGCACGCCGAGGGCTTTATCTGCTGCTGCTTTGCCTTCTGTCGTAAGCATCTATTGTTCGCCTTATTTTTGTATTAAATAGGCTTTAACTTCTGGCCGGTCTATAATGACATACTCTCCGCCAGAATATTGAACTTGTATGTGTTGAATTTGTTCATCACCCACTTTTAGAGAAACAATATATACATCTGTCTGTTTCCCATCTGAATTTAGCTTATAAAGCTCGGGAACTACTGCGGTTCCTACATATTGCCATGTAATACATACAAGGGGATCATCACCTGCGCTCTGCCAAATTGCATCCTTTCCAGTCATTTGAAAAGTTAGGGATGTAGGGCCAATTTCAGCAACAAGAGATGTATTCGGAATCACGGGTGCAGGTTTAGGAGTGCAGCCCGCAAGTGTCAGGCAAATGATGCTGAATAATGGTATGCATTTTTTCATATAGTTCCTTCGGCGAACGACCAGCATAACTCTGAGCCGGAGGAGTCGGCGATAGAGTGGATGCCGCTGGGTACGCCTGCTACGAATACAAACTGATGGGGTTGAAGTCCCCTGCGTTGCCCGGCTGGCGTACGTTCCTTTCATTGGGAACAGACGATAGCTGAAGCGCTGGATGAAATCAACTGCGGTTTCGTGAGGAACCGTGGAGAGGTGCCGAAGCGCAGCGGAGACAGGCGGCCCGTAAAGGGCAGCAATGACCCAAGGCGAGTGGTCACCTCACCTATCGCGCACACTTTCGACGAATATGGGTAACGGGTGGCTCAAGGAGCAAGGATTGATCAGCCTAAAAGATCAATGGTCTCGGATGCACTATCCGGCTCAGTAGAGTCGGTTGGTGCTTTGCGAACCGCCAAGTGCGTACCCGCATGCTTGGTGGTGCCGCGTGAGTCCCGTTGCGCGTGACAACGCGGTCACGGGATGGGAAGAGGGAGCTAGTCACTCCCTCTTGCCCGATTTATGTTTCTCTAATCATTCTTTTCTACGAGCGTTATGACAACCGTGGATGAAATTCCAGAGAAGGTGCAAGTTATCTTGTATTCTCCCTCTACGCCAAACCCCTCATACCTATCGTCAATGGTCGCTTCGGCGGTTGTCGTGCTGCCTGCGGATAAGACGACCTTCTTGGGGTGAGGCATTGACTTGAAAGGCCCTCGATACTTCACCTCCTGGGGACCGGAAATTCGTATGGCATCGCCAACATTTCCGAATGCAACATGAACCGGAAAAATCGACACATCGGCTTTGCTGTTGTTCTTCAACTCTGCACGCACAGTAACTCGTTCGGAAACGCTGTATGTCTTCTTCTCAGTTGAGATGCGAAACGAGATTGAGCCGTCCGAGGATGCTTGCCATTGACCTGAGTGTCTCTTTTCAACCGATGGGGCCGCCGGCTTCTGCTTCGCTGGTTGAATGGCCGTGTCTTGAGTTTGCGAGCTACACCCACAAGAAAGGTAGAGCACCGCGACAAGGAGAATAGAGTTTCGCATCTTCATATTCACTTTCTTAAACATAAAGGATTGTATCCGTCCAGCTTCGCTCAAGCATCAAGATTCCCCCCATGGACATTGATGGCTGAACAAATGGGAAAGTATGCTCCTCGCGCTGAGGTTTCAATTTTTATTATCGGCATTTTGAGAAAGAGTTGAGGGTTTTGGTCCTGCCACGCCTGTATCGCAGGCATCCTGCCTGCCTTGTCCGTATCGCGGGCATCCTGCCTGCTCTGTCCGTCCGGTTTCGGGGAGATTCCGAGGGGCACAGCTGGCACATAGTGCAGGCTGTACGGGGCGGCAGGAGTCAGGGATGACGTTGCTCGAAATCGGTGAAAATCTGCGCAATTTGTGGATAAAACCGGTATAACCCGCCAGGTGTCGGAAACGTTATGCGGAATAGGTTTTTTGGTGGAGCTCAGAGAGCTTTTGGTGCGATCTCGTTTGGAGGTTGAGCCGCCCGCATGTGGTTTCCCATTTGGCGACGGATGGAGCCGATAC
>JAAYDL010000071.1 GCA_012729265.1 Lentisphaerota bacterium
AAAGTAAAACACCCCGCGCGAGGCGGGGTGTTTATTGCCGAATGGGCTCTTTGTTATTTTTCGCTACGGACACGGAAGAACTGCGTCGGGCTGTCGTTCGGGATTTCCCAGATAACGGCTTCGCCAGCGTTGGTCCAAGATTCCAAGTCGTCGGACTGTTCCAACTGTAAATACAGGGTGGCCATGCCATTGGTGGTTTCCAACAGCATCTGCCCCACGGCGATATCGATGACGGAGTTCGAGGTACTCAGGTCGAAATCAGCCGCATTTTCGCGAATATAATCGACTGCCCATTGATCGGAAATGATCGGGTTCCAGTCGTGATCAACCTCGAGTTTGTCATCAAATCCATCTTCATCCGTATCGGTTTCCCACGGGTCGGAACCGTATTCGGTCTCGTCGGTGTTGGTGAGGCCGTCTCCGTCGGCATCGTCGGAAAAGACGGCTGTTACCGATTTCGGCTCATCCATCAACAGAGTCACGTTGTTGGTTCCAGTGGCGTCCCCGCTCCAGCCCATGAAGAGCCAGCCGGTTTCCGGCACAGCGGTCAGACCGATCTGGGAATCCTTGGCGGCCCATACATCCCCGCCGACCACTTGTCCCTGACCGCTCGTTACCGCCTCCAGCCAATAGTTGGTCTGCCAGAGCCAGGTCAGTACGGTGTTATCCGTAAGGTTCAGCGTTGCTTGGTTACCACTTCCGCTGGATGGAGTGTGACCGCTGGCGGTCCATCCGCCGGCAGAATAGTTGGTCAGTGATTGTGTGACAGAATCAACCGAACACGTCACCACATTGCCCGCATAATAGGGGTGTTCCCCTACCGCGGGAACCGGGTTTCCGTGATCGGATAGAATCGACAGTGTTACGGGAGCGACGGGCGGCGTGTACATAAAATCGTCGAAATAGACGATTTGACGATCTTGGCTGAGATACTCAGGATCAACCATAAATTGCCGCCCAGCAAGCTGGATCTCGGTTACTTTATAGCCTTCATGGCGCGGGAATGCGTTTGTATAGGTTCCCGTGTCTATGGTGACGGTGAAGATGATTTGAGATGTCGTGATGTCGCACGCCACCGGGTACCAAGTTTCGGGCGTGAAATCACCCACGTGGCGGGCGGTATAGCCGTCGACAAAGGTCAGATTGTAGAGGTTATCCCCATCTTCCGGTTCAGCAAAAATGTTCGCTTCGAATCTGGCTCCGCAGCTGGCATACCAATAGTCGTTCGGTGCTAATTCGAAGACGCTGACGGATCCCATCACTTCGTTGTACTGGTGGCTGGCCGGTCGGATCCATACCGTAAAACGGGCGGTCTGGTTGGATTGCACCAAAACGGGATAGACGGCGTAGTCAGACGAATCCGGCGTGATTGCGAGCGACTGACTTCCGCTGTGAACCTGCATGCTTGAAACACGAACCGTTTCTGAGGTTGTGCTGTTCCCCCCCATACATAGCCAAGGATCGATCGGCTTTTCGCCGACGGTGTATCCTTCCGCCGCCTCAAATCCAATCGCCACATTGACGGCATCGATTGCATGTGCCTGAGGCAGAACGGCTAAGCTCAACAAACTCCAGCGCATGCTTTGTTTATATCGATTCATGATTTCCCCCTTTTATATATCGTCCCCTGCTCATCTCATCCGTTTGACAGGGAAAATTATAGCAGAGCCAACGAAAATTAGCACGCAGAAAAAGGGAGTATGGATCTTTTTTTTTCAGGACCTTCAGCAGAAGGTTTTATCAAATCCAGCCCATGCGGCGGGCTTTGTTGATGACCGCCTGGCGTCCATCAGCCTCAACCTTTTCGTAAATTTTCTTTACGTGAGTGTGGACGGTGTGCGGGCTGATCGAAAGCGCATCTGCGATTTCCTTGTAGGCAAGACCCTGCTCAACGTAGAGAAGAATTTCACGTTCTCGGGAGGTGAGCAGATTTTCGCAATATGTGCGGCTTACTTCCGACCGCTGCATTCCTTGAACAAGCTTTCGTGCAATTCGGGGCGACATCGGCGCACCGCCTGCGATCAACTGATTGAGTGATTCAATCAGTTCGCGTGGCGAACTGCTTTTGAGCAGGTAACCGCACGCGCCCGCTTTGATAGCGTTCAGGACGGTGTCGTGATGATCGTGGGACGTGAAGACCATACTGTTAATGTGGGGATGATTTTCATGGACCCAAGCGAGCAGCTCGATTCCAGAACGATCGGAAAGGAAAACATCTGTCAGTAGAATGGTGGCCTCATCCCAAGGGGCCTGCTGAACGGCCCGTTCAACCGTTTCGTAACCCTGTGTCCATTCGATGCTCAGCTCCCCTTCCAAAAGGAGCTGGAGGTTGTAGTTTGTCGACACATCGCTCTCAACAATAATAATTTTCATGGTCTGGAACTTTTCCTCGTTGAAACGAAGAGGCAATCGTTCCGTTCTCCGCTGCGGGATGCAGGAGTTCTTCCAGATCTGATGAGTTGGTACAGAATGGTACATAATCAATCCATGGTTTATAGTTGTTCAGATTTTATACTCATTTATAACACGGGAAGAACGTATCTTGACTCCATCCAATATTATAGTCATTTTGGATTAACATATGGTAATGTTTGGGCCTGACTTCGGATTCGGAAATTACAGTTAAAGAGGAGGTTTTGCCTTCATTTGGATATTTTCAAGCTGATCAAATTACCTAGCAGAGAACCCTGTCCTTCTAAAACCAGTTATTTCTCTCTGATCGCAGCGCTGTTGTCAGCACGCCCTATTTTCCACATCACGTCTGCGCTGAAAGATCGACTGGGGCGTTGCTTCCTGTCGAAGTCTTTTGTATCAAGTGGGGATGGAGGCAGTAGATTGCTCTCCGGGAAATGGGGCGGAATGGCGATAGAGACAGTAAAGATTCTGGGAATTGATACGTCGTTGCGGTCAACGGGCGTGGGGATTATTGAGGCGCGCGGATCGGCCTTGCGGGCGGTTGCGTATGGGTGCATCCGCAATAAGCCGAAGGACCCGCATTCGGTCTGCCTGGAAAATATTTTTAATTCGATCTCGGATTTAATTGAGGAGCACCGTCCGGACTGCGCGGCGATTGAAGGGGCGTTTTTTGCGAAGAATGCCAATACGGCGATGGTGCTGGGGCAGGCGCGCGGCGCGGCGATTACGGCGTGCGCAAAAAAGGGGCTGATGATTACGGAGCACTCGCCGCGCAAGGTAAAGCAGGCGGTGGTGGGTAACGGTTCGGCGCAGAAGGATCAGGTAGCAAAGATGATTCAGCGCCTGCTCGGATTAACTGAACAACCCCAGGCGGATGCGGCGGATGCGCTCGCGATTGCCGTCTGCCGTTTTCATCAGCTTTCGCTGCCGGAGGCGATGCAGGCAAAACAGATTTAGTGAGATTGCGGAGGCGTGAAATGAGATGGAGCTGGGTATTGCTGTTGGTCGTAGGCGTGTTGGCGGGCTGTTCGACGATCCCGGAAAAGGAAACATCAGAATCGGCTTGGGGGCTTACGGCTCCTGACGCGGCGCGAGCTCAGTATGATAAGGCGATGGATTATCTCCGGAAGGGACGCCAGAAAGATGCGGAGCAGATTGTGGGCGAGGCATTTCAAAAGTATCCAGAAAGCCAGCGCCTTTGGTTTATGTACGCCGTTCTGGCGCTCAGTCGTCAGGAGACCGACGCTGCCGTTCAAGCCTTCATGAAGGTGCGGGACCTGAATGAAGAGTCGCTTTTAGGGATAACGGCTCAGCTTACTTTGGATGAAGAGATTGAAGTCGCGGACGCTTTTAAGCGGCTCAAAAAGCGGATTGACCAGAACCCGGATGAAATGCTGTTACGCTGGTTATATGCCATGGAGGCGACCCGACAAGGCGTTTTCGTGGAAGAGGGCGCAGCGCAGTTTGAGGTCATTCTGGAGGCGTGGGATCCGGCTCCGGCGATGGTTCACCATATATATGCCACGTTACTGGCGAGCCACCTCAATCTTTTGGAAAAGGCGTTGGAGCATCAGCAGTTTGCGGCGGAGATCGAGCCCAATGCGCAGACCTATTATCGGCTCGGGTTTATTTTGTACCTTTTGCAGCGCTACGAAGAATCCAACCAGCTTATTGAAAAAGTGGTGGAGATGGCCCCGAACGATCCGATTGCTTGGTTCCAGTGGGGTAACGGATTGGCCTATATGGGCGACTTTGAGGCGGCGGCCGAAAAGTTTATGGCCGCCAGCAAGCTTGGAATCGTTACGGAAGTGAGTCTGGTCTGCTGGGGGCGTTGCTTGGAGCGGTTGGGATATCCGGCCCAGGGGTATCGCAAATATGAAGAGGCGCTTGCGAGTTCTGGGTTGCCCGGGGGATTGGCCGATTCGTATGCGGCCATTTCCAAACTGTATGGATATGGAACGGCGTGTGATTTTGAGGGGGCGGTTGAGATTTTTGCTGCGCAGGGCGGCGGCCCGGCGATCGACGTCCTTCGTGAACAGCTGGAGGAGATCAGTAAAACCGATAATCCATTAGCCCCGGAACGCAGCGAGGTGCTGCTGAAACACCTGACGGCAATGGCGGAAGAAAACGACGAAAATGCGCAATACAGCATGGCGATGATTTATCGCTACGGCATCGGGGTGGAAAAGAATGCGGCGATTTCTGAAAAATGGATAAAGCGGGCGGCAGAGAACGGGCATGAGATTGCTAAGCGGATGCTGGCCGAAACGAGGTGAAAACCCGAAAAGAGGTGTAGCCATGAAACGGTGGATAGTTAAGGGCGCACTGTGTGCGAGTCTATGGGTTGGATTGAGCGGATGTATGGTTTCGTCGGGACCGCTGAATGCCGATGAGGCCATTCTCGGCACGTGGAGTTCCGACGAATCCGTTGCGGTGTATGATATTTCGCGGGCGGCCGACGGCCGTCTGGAGATTCTGGGACATAGCACCCTCAGTGGACGGGAAATCATGATCAGTGACGTCTCCTGGGATGGGAAAGTACTGAAGTTTAAGAGCTATGTGCCGGCGACCGACCATCGGGCGGAACGAGAAGCCCGACTGATCAACTCGAAAACGATGAAGGCGAAAATCTTTTCGAACGGCGAGGTCTACGAATACGTTTTTACAAAAACGGGGCAAGGCAGCACCGGAGTTTCTCGCCGTCCCGGTCTTGACGGGAGCAATGAAAGGTAACTATAACGTCGTTTTAAAAAATTAGTGCTGAGACATCAACGAAGGAAGGATTCCATGAGCGAACAGATTAAAGTCGTATTAACCGAAGATGAACTACCGAAGCAGTGGTATAACCTCGCCGCTGATTTTGCGCATCCAATGCCGCCTCCGGTGGATATTTCCGGCAAGCCGATTGGTCCAGAGGCGCTGGCGCGCATATTCCCAATGAATCTGATCGAACAGGAGGTCAGCACCGAGCGATGGATCGATATTCCCGACGAAATTATGGGCTACCTCAAAATCTGGCGTCCAACTCCGCTCTACCGCGCCCGCCGCTTGGAAAAGGCGCTCGGTACTCCCGCCAAAATCTATTACAAAAACGAAGGCGTTTCGCCGGCCGGCAGCCATAAGCCGAACACCGCCGTTGCGCAGGCATGGTATAATAAACAATTTGGCATCAAAAAGCTCACAACCGAAACCGGCGCAGGACAATGGGGCTCGGCGCTGGCGTTTGCCTGTTCGCTGGTCGGCGGTATGGAGTGCAAGGTTTTCATGGTGCGCATCAGTTTTGACCAGAAGCCGTTCCGCAAGATGATGATGCGTACGTGGGGCGGCGACTGCGTAGCGAGTCCGAGTATGGAAACAGAAGTGGGCCGCCGGATTTTGGCCGAGGATCCAAATACGCCCGGCAGCCTCGGAATTGCAATTTCCGAAGCGATCGAAGAGTGTTTGAGGCGCGACGACACCCGCTATACCCTAGGCTCGGTTCTGAACCACGTGATGCTCCACCAAACCGTGATCGGGCAGGAAGCACAGAATCAAATGAAGAAAATCGGCGATTACCCTGATGTTGTGATCGGCTGTGCCGGCGGTGGATCGAATTTTGCCGGGATCGCGTTCCCGTTCATCAACGACCGGATGCACGGTGCCGATATCCGGATTATCGCAACGGAACCCCAAGCCTGCCCAACACTGACCCGTGCGGAGTATCGTTATGATGCCGGCGATGTAGCCATGATGACGCCGCTGCTGCCGATGCACAGTCTGGGTCATACCTTTGTTGCGCCCCCACTCCACGCCGGCGGACTGCGCTATCACGGAATGGCGCCAATGGTCAGTCACGCGATGAACGAAGGCCATATCGAAGCCTCCTCCATCGGACAAACCGAGTGCTACGAAGCGGCCGTTCTCTTTGCCCGCACAGAAGGATTTATTCCTGCGCCGGAAACCTCGCATGCCATCGCTCAGACGATCCGCGAAGCCAAACGGGCAACGGAAGAAGGAAAGGAAAAGACCATTCTGATGAACTGGTCCGGCCACGGCCTCATGGACCTGAAGGGGTACGAAGCGTATCTCGACGGCCATCTTCAGGATTATCCCCTGCCCGATGAGCTGCTCCAGAAATCGCAGGTCTGCATGGAAGGCCTGCCGAGGCCGTAGAAGGAGTTTTGTGGCTGAAGAAATAAATGGAATGGGGAGGAGCGCGTGAAGCGCTCTTCCTTATTATCGCTCCTCCTCCTGCTGCCCGCTCCCTCGTTCGGCGTGTTCTGCGGCATGGTCCTCTGGCCGGGAACGGCGGCAGGAAAAGGCATTTTTCTGTTTTCCAAGATTTGGATCCTGCTGATTCCGGCGGTCTGGTTTTTCGTTGTGCAGCGCGGGCGATGGACCTGCGGAAAGACCGCGCCCGGCGGTTTCCGCATGGGGCTCTTGAGCGGGTTGGCGATTTCCGCATTCATTGTGCTGATATATTGGGTGCTGGGCCGCCGTCTGATTGATCCCGGCTTTGTTCGGGAAATGGCCGAACAGGTTGGACTGGTTCCTCGGCATCGCTATCTGCTGGGTGCGCTCTACTGGTTTTGTATCAACTCGGTGCTGGAGGAATATGTCTGGCGCTGGTTTGTTGTACGACAGTGTTCCGCGCTGATGAAACCGAAAGCGGCCATTGCCGTCTCCGCGCTCGCCTTCACCGTGCACCACGTGATTGCCATGCAGGTCTATTTCAACGGCATTGTAACCGCCGTCGGTGCGGCCGGAATTGCTTTCGGCGGTGCGTTTTGGTCGTGGATGTTCCTGCGCTACAAAACCATCTGGCCTGGCTGGGTTTCGCACGCCGTAGTGGACGTGGCCATCTTTGCGCTGGGCTATCTCTTAATCTTCGGTTGATAACCCGCACAAACGGTATCGGAAAGCGAAAGCAGCACCTGCTTCCAGCGTGTCTCTATCCGCGTCGTCCCCCGTATCGCGGGATCTCAAACACCACCCCGCATCAGAGCGGCCCGCCTGTAATAACGTAATTGTCGCATTTTACTTGAATACGGGCCTGACCCGAATGGCACTTAGTTAAGGTCTTTTTGCTATTGTAGGGCGGGAATGGTTGAAAACCTTCCCCGCCACAGCCCAACGGGCTGGAATCGCCGCCAAGTCATTTGCTCTTCAATGTGACATGCACCGCTTCCGCCGTAGGACTCGGCACGGCCCAATCGGCGGCAATGCGGTAGCCGGGCAGCCAGATGATTTCTCCGCGGCATACGACAAGCGGAACGCGGTCGCGCTGCGCGCGCGGAAGTTTTAGATCGGTAAAAATATCCTGCAGCTTACGCGAACCGTTCACGCCCAGCGGAGTCATGC
>JAAYDL010000072.1 GCA_012729265.1 Lentisphaerota bacterium
AAAAAACGCCACTTTCTGATCCGTCCGGTTCTCACGGCGTGGATGGACACTGCGTCCGGTTGCATTGTGGGGTGGGTAATCTCATTCCTGCCGAATTCCGATACCATCGCGGACGCGTTCAGTCGCGCGGCCGCGTTTACGGCCGGAGATGAATTCGCGGGGCTGCCGGCATCCGTCTATGTTGACTGCGGCAAAGATTATTCCTCTGCTCTATTGCAGGACCTCGATCCCGATCTTCGCAATTGCGTCCATCCGTCGGAGCGCCTGAATGCCGCGCTTGTTGGAAACGCTCTCTTCGCCGCCCTCAATATCACCGTGCATAAGGCGTTGCCCTATCATCCGCAGAGCAAGTCCATTGAACGCTTCTTCGGCACACTGGAAAGCACCTATATCGCGCCGCTCCCCGGTTGGTGTGGGAACAGCATTGCCAAGCGCCCGCCGGATTTCCATCGCAAAGTCCACCGCCTTCAAAATGAAGGAAAGCTGTTCTCCTTGGCTTCTTTTGCCCAGTACTTTGCGTCGGTGATCCTGCCGGACTACCATCACACCATCCCCGAAAACGCGCCCGACGGCTTGTCGCCGATCGAACGGTATCGCAAGCTCCCCAAAGCGCGCGACCTTGTTCCTTCCTGGAAAACTATGGCCGTTCTTAAGAGCCGCCGTGATTACTATACCGTGCAGCGGCAGGGTATTCGTTGTCAAAACACATTCTACTGGGCCGATGCGCTTGATCCCTACGTGGGATGCCGGCTGCTCGTCTATTATTCCGAGGCGCTTCCGCCCATGTCTATCACGGTGCTGCTCAATGGCCACTATCTCTGCGAAGCATATCCCGTAGAACCGTTGCCCTTTGTGGACGCCGATCCTGACAGGCTGCAAGCACATCTGGATGCGCAAGCGCGTCAGCAGAAGAAAATGCGGGCCCCGATAACACGCCTCAAACGCATAATGCGCGTTTCCGGCCTGGCTGAAGCAATGTCTGCTAAGGATGCCCTGCGCATGGAAGCCTTCGGTCAAACCATTGATGATGTTCGAGATTGTCAGGCGACTGACTTGCTGCCGGAAATCCCGGATGACGCGCCAACGCCATCCGGGACGTACTCTTCCCAACAAACTACATCTACGGAAGAGTACCTGAAACTCCAACAGTTGCTGAACCCCATGGAATGAGGTCTACAACTGTTATACAATCGCGGCGCCAACCGCGGTTATACCATTCTTATATTTGAAAATGAGGTGTAGATATATGAACAATCCCGCATGGCAGAACTTAGATTCGCAGGAAATGTTGGAAAATACCCTGCTCCCCGATCCCTTCGACGAGCCACTTCCCGATCCGAATGCTATCTTGACCGTACTCAATCAGTATGAGTCTCCGTCTCCGCTTATCTATGAAGGCTGTAGCTATCGCTATTCCAAACCGCCGTACATGCTGTTCCAGGATCAAGCCAACGCAAAACGACGCCTGCGTGAAACCTATACGCAGCGGCTCTTTCTGTTGCTGTTCGGCTATTCCGGCTGTGGAAAAACGACTGTCTTGCGGCAATTTGCTGACAAATACCCCGGTATCGTCTTTTACATTGATGACTTCGGTTCGTTGAGCTTGTCGCAACTCTTATTAACCATGGGGAAATGCGTCAATCTCCCCCTCAAGCTGCGAACCTCCTCAAAGGATTTATTGACAGACGCGCTCAAAGCCAACCCACATATCATGTTCCTGTTTGACGAGGTGGACGTCTTTGATACAGCCGGCAATCTTCGGAAATTTGATATGCTCCGGAAAATCCAAGACGTTGCGGGAAACCCGATGGTTCTGTGTGGCACAAGCATCCTGTACAACAAACTATACAGCGAACGGAACTATGAGAAGTTCGGTCAGCTACTACGTCGCCTAGACGAATGCGAAATGAAAGGCATGCTCCGCAGCGACGCAGCCAACTATCTGAACATGGTCTGCCGCGAAGAGAACGTGTGCTTCACTTTCCAAGCCCGGCAAATCCTAGAGCCACTTGCGCTCAATGCCAAGATCGGGGGGATCGCTGTGTTCACGCTGATTATCGGCCGTGCGATCACGCTTAAACGCATTCAATACTATCGGTCGGACGGCCGATCCATCCCAGATAGCGCCGAATGTGCCCGGATGGCCATAAAGGAGGGGCTTGTCTATCCAGGTCCTGATGCTGCCATAACTCTTCCGCCCACGCCGGAGCGGCTTACGATTGATGAAGCTCTGGTCAGTGCTTGCATGGCAGACTTTAAGCGTCAATTGTTAAGACGGCCGATGGCTTAACCCTCTTACCCGCCGGATCTCTCGATGATTTGTTCCTTGAGAGATTCGGCATCTTTCATGGCGCATGGTTCTGTCGATGGCTCACGGTTTTGTCGATGGCGCACGGTTTTGACTGTTTTGTCGCGCCATGACACTTAGACGATGCGATATGGGGTGTTTACCAATTTTCTCTCCGTTATTCTTCTTTAAGATTAAAATCATATGCAATTTAATCTCTGCGGAACAGGTCACGGGTGTAAACCTTGTCTTGCACATCATCCAGGCAGCTATCATAGCGGTTGGCAATGATGGCTCGGCTGCG
>JAAYDL010000073.1 GCA_012729265.1 Lentisphaerota bacterium
GAGCCGCTGGAGCCGCTCTATATGCATCCGCCCGTCTTTATCGAACCCCGGTTTTCTACATAATGAAAACGGATCTGCTGATTGTCGGCGGCGGAGCGGCCGGACTGATGGCCGGCTGCGCGGCGGGCGAGCTGGGGCTGCGAACGCTTATTCTCGAGCGGAAGCATAAGCCGGGGCGCAAGCTGCTGATGTGCGGCAACGCCCGCTGCAATCTGACGACCAATATTTCCGAAGAGCGCATGCTCGAAGTATTCGGTCCACCCGTTGGTCCTTTTCTTGAGCCCGCGCTGCGTGCATTTTCTCCTTCCATGCTCCAGCGCTGGTTTGCCGCCAACGGGCTGAAGACCGTGGTGAAAGCGGGAAATAAGGTTTATCCCCACACCGAATGCGCGGCTGACGTGCTCAACCTTTTTCTGGAACATCTTCGGGCGCACGACATTTCGCTGGTCTGCTCCGCTTCCGTCGAGGCGATTGAAAAAACGAAAGGCGGGTTTCGTGTAACCGCCAATAATTTTTCCGTGGAGGCGCGTCATTTGCTGCTGGCCACCGGCGGCGTAAGCTATCCCAAAACCGGATCGGTGGGCGACGGCCAGCGCTGGGCCGAGGCCTTGGGCCATCGTGTGCTGCCGAGTCGTCCCGGACTGGTCGGTTTTGAAGTGGAGCCCAGCGTGCTTAAGGGGCGGATCGGCACCCTGTTCGAAAAGGTGATGGTCGATATTGCGGCGGGCGGAAAAACAGTTGCTCAGACGCGCGGTGGATATGAAATTGAAAAGTGGGGCATCGGCGGAACCGCTATAACCGATGCCAGCCGCATCGTGGTTCGACAGCGATTGGAAAAAGTGGAGCTGCATATTCAGTTGGCCGATGGCCGCGTTGAAACGATTCGTCCGCTGCGGACGCGCCCGATTAAAGAAGCCATGGTGACCATCGGCGGCGTCGCGCTAGATGAAGTCGATTCGTGCACCATGGAATCCAAAAAAGTGCCCGGTCTCTATTTTGCCGGCGAGCTGCTCGATATTGACGGGCCGACCGGAGGCTATAATCTTCAGGCCGCATTTTCCTCTGCACGGTTGGCGGTTGCCGCTGTCGGTAAGCGATGCGGTAAAGGGGAATATGCTCCGCTTGAAAAGCCCGCACAGGTGCGCCGACGCCGTGGAAATCGTTGATATACGACGGTAAATGTCCAACCTTCGATACGGATGGTGCCGGAATTGAATGATCGTCTAAACGAGCGGCGGTTCTTCGCAGTCGGAGGTGCTGCTGACCGGATCAAAGGCATCCTGAAAACTTCCAATACTTTCGGCGGCCTCGGCGGGTTGATCAAATTTAGCGATATGGAAGACGGCTTCGCCTTCGTGCATGAGGGGGAGCCGGGTGCGTCCGATTACGATTCCGGAGGCGGAGCTGGAGATGGTTTCTTCGTGACCGCCAAACGGATCGCTGATGTAGGCCAGCGTTTGGCTGGCGGTTACTTTTTCTCCCAGAGAGACAATGGAACGCATAACGCCGCTCTGCGGTGCGCGTATCCACTGTGTACTCTTGGCGATGAGCGGAGGGTGATCCTTCTTAGGCGTACGTTTACGCATCATTCCCAGATACGACATGACGTTGAGAATGCCGGAGACGCCGGCGCGGATGGAGATTTCGTCGAAGCGAAGCGCCTCGCCGGCTTCATAGACGAGACTCGGAATGCCTTGTTTATGGGCGATTTCGCGAAAGGTTCCGGGACGTAATCCGAGGTCGAGCAGGACGGGCGCGTTAAACGCATTGGCGATCGCTGCCAGCCTTCCGCCCATGTTGAAACATCCGCGGATCTGGGGCAGGTTTTCACGGCCAACAGCGCCGGTGTGCAGATCAATCAGGTGCGTGCAGAACGGCAGTACTTCCGTGGAGAGCAGATTGGCCAACCGCGCGGCCATTGAACCTTTGGCTGATCCGGGGAAGGATCGGTTCAGGTCGCGGCGGTCGGGCAGATAGCGCGATTGGCCGACAAATCCAAAGACGTTGACCACCGGAATACAGATCAGGGTTCCCTTGATTCGATTAACCGATTTACTGCCGAGGAGTCGGCGGATAATTTCTACGCCGTTCAACTCGTCGCCGTGCATCGCCGAAGTAATCAGTAATGAAGGGCCGGGGAGTCGCCCGCGGATGATGTGGAGGGGCATGGTAGTCGGCGAATGCGTATAGAAATAGGGGAGCGGTAGATGGATGGTGGTGCGCGTTCCCGGGAGAATTTCTGTTCCGCCAATAATCATGGGTTGCATCAGCCCTGCCCCTTCGTTTTGGTCTTTCCTGCCTTCGCGTTCTTTTCGATAAAGTCAATCATCAGTCCGGCGATGTCCTTCCCGCTGACGGCTTCAATGCCCTCAAGACCGGGGCTGGAGTTGACTTCCATCACGAGCGGTCCGTGATTGGAGCGCAGCAGGTCAACCCCCGCGACGTTGAGGCCCATAATCCGGGCGGCTCGAACGGCGGTAGAGCGCTCTTCCGGTGTGATGCGGATCAGCGATGAGGTGCCTCCTCGGTGCAGATTGGAGCGGAATTCGCCCGGTGCGGCCTTGCGCTGCATGGCCGCAACGACTTTTCCGTCGATCACAAAACAGCGGATGTCGGCCCCCTTGGCTTCTTCAATATATTCCTGCACCAGAATGTCGGCTTTCACCCCCATGAAGCCTTCGATCACACTTTCAGCGGCCTTCTGCGTTTCGGCCAGTACTACGCCGATGCCCTGCGTGCCTTCCAATAGTTTGACCACGAGGGGTGCGCCGCCGACCATCTTGATCATATCTTTAATGTCGTCCGGCTTGTTGGCAAATCCGGTCACGGGAAGCCCGATGCCTTTGCGCGAGAGCAGCTGGAGCGAGCGCAGTTTGTCGCGCGAGCGCGTGATCGCAACCGATTCGTTGAGCGGGTAGACTCCCATCATTTCGAACTGCCGCAATACAGCTGCGCCGTAGAAGGTGACGGATGCGCCGATCCGCGGAATGACAGCATCAAAATCGACCAGCGGTTCGCCTTTGTAATGGATGGTGTTATTGTGCGACGTGATATTCATGTAGGCGCGCAGCACATCGATGATCTGCACCTCGTGGCCGCGCTTCAAGGCAGCCTCTTTCAGCCGGCGGGTCGAATACAGTTTTGAGTTGCGTGACAAAATAGCGATTTTCATTTTCAGTTCTCCATCATCCAATCAGACCGTACAGCCGCTTTGCTCTGAGCCGACCGTTGATATAGGAAGTGGACGGATTGACCAGCACGGCTCCCTGCATGGCCCGTCGACCGAGCAACATGCGGAAGAGCATGGTGTCTCGATTGGTCAGCGACAGCTCAATCTGCCGAAGCATATTCCCGATTTGGACAGAAGTTTCAATCACATAGCGCTGCTCCTTATGGCCTCCGGAATCGCTGACCATTCGCTGGTCTTTCAGCGGTGCGACGCACTCGCGCACCAACGTTTCATTGCGTTGGAGCGGGTGGACCCAAAAGCGCACAAATTCGCGTCCGTTTTCGGTGAACGGTTCAATCTGAAAAGTATGCAGGACCGAGGTTTTTGCGCCGGTATCCACTTTGGCTTTAATCGCCGGAAGACCCAGATCGGGCAGCGCACACCACTCTTTCCATCCGAGATGCAGCAGTTGATTGTTCATAATTTTAGTTCCTCGCGGCTGAACAATGTTCGATGCCGATAATATGACAGAATAATTTCGGACATAATAATTTTCGATAGGTGTAGCGTGCAAGAGCCATTATTCTGTCCATAATCATTTTGTGAAAATCTCTGTTGAACTAAGCCGCTTCGCGTCAGGCTGACGCATGAATTAAACCCACAGGGTGTGTATAGTCTTCTCACCACGAAGATCTTCATGAGGAAGATCGGGATGGCAAGGAGACACATCATGAGTACA
>JAAYDL010000074.1 GCA_012729265.1 Lentisphaerota bacterium
ACGATGAGTTCCGCGATTTTAGGGTTCAAAGAATTTACCCATTCCATTTCTCTGCTTGTCCGTGTCCTCCAGTGTAACGGGCATTGAAAGTAGCATCGCATATTTTCTTCCCGCGAGTCTTGCTTGAAAACTTCGTTGGGACTACAACGAAGAGGGCTTCTTCGTCCGCCACGCCTACTTCCTTGGACAGAACGATCCCTACATGGCATTGAAAACCACCCTCAAAGCGGAAATCAACGCCGACGCCTGGGACACGCTCAACAGCGCCGTCTCCCTCCCCTTCGACAAACCCGCAAAAAGCCGCATCGCCGTAAAAGTTATCAACCACCTCGGCGACGAGGTTATGAAAGTGTTCAGGGTGTGAACTTACTTATCTCAGACACATTCACCGACAGCCTCGCCAAGCTGACCGGCGAGGAGCATAATGCGTTTAAAACGAGTGGTTTCTATCATCAACCGGCCACCAGCCACGCGTCACCGGCCACTCTCCCTGATTCAGCTATAGCGAGTTTACCAACTTATACTTGATTTTAGGTATAACTATATATAACTTGATATACATGAATCCGATAAAAAATCCATTTTCACCCGGTGCAGGCTCCCCGCCGCCGGAACTCGTTGGTCGTGATCCGATACTGGAACAAGTTCGAATCCTGCTGGGAAGAGTTAAGGCAGGTCGCTCCGAAAAAAGCATTTTGCTTACAGGGTTGCGGGGGGTTGGTAAAACGGTACTGTTGAACGAAGTCGAACGTATGGCTCTATCTGAGAAGTATCAGGTAGTTTCATTCGAGGCGCATGAAAATAAGCCGTTGGGACCGCTGGTTGCCGCCCATTTGCGGCCATTGCTGTTTAATCTGGATCGAATGGCCGGTGCCGGCGATAAGGCAAAACGCGGATTGCGGGTATTGCGCAGTTTTCTGGGCGGTCTGAAGGTCACCTATCAGGACGTTACCATTTCATTGGATATCGACCCGGAAGAGGGTGCCGCAGATAGCGGGGATATCGAAGTGGATTTGCCCAATCTCTTTGCGGCGGTCGGTGAAGCGGCGGCGGAGCGGAATACGGCAGTGGCGGTGCTGATTGATGAGGTGCAGTATTTTCATTCGAAAGAACTGGGTGCTCTGATTATGGCGATGCACAGAGTTCAGCAAAGGCAGCTTCCGCTGGTATTGATTGGCGCCGGTTTGCCGATCCTTCCCGGTCTGGCTGGTAACTCGAAATCGTATGCAGAACGGTTGTTCAGCTTCCCGGATGTGGGTGCGTTGTCAGAGAGGGAATCATCAAAGGCATTGGAGGCCCCGGCAAGTGTTGAAAATGTTCATTTTGATTCCGCCGCAATAAAAGAGATTTTTCGACTAACAAAGGGATATCCCTATTTTCTTCAGGAGTGGGGATACCAGTGCTGGAATCAGGCGGAGCAAAGTCCGATTGGTTTGGATGTGGTAAAGACCGCAACCAGTACGGTGCTTTTGCGACTCGATGAAAATTTCTTTCGCGTCCGGTTTGACCGATTGACTCCAAGTGAAAAAAATTTCCTGCGAGCCATGGCCGAACTTGGACCGAAGGAACAGCGCATTGGTGAAATTGCCGAAAAATTAGGTGTTAAGGTAACAAGTCTGGGACCGGTGCGTGCAAAATTGATCAGCAAGGGAATGGTTTTTAGCCCGGCCTATGGGGACTTGGCTTTTACGGTCCCATTGTTCGATGAATTTATGCTTCGTGCAATTCCAAAGGAGTAGCAGTTCAAACGAACTTCCGTGGGGCATGCTTGAAAAGGTCCGTATCGCAGCATCCTGCCTGCCTTCTTCGTATCGCGGGCATCCTGCCTGCTGTGCCGTATCGCAGGCATCCTGCCTGCCCTGTCCGGTTTCGGGATCATCGCCGTAGCGGAAGGAGAAAGCGGGAAGATTGCGCCGCCTCCCTAATGTTATGATTCTGTGCTCTTTTTGTGAGGCATCTTTTCTGAGGTTGGGCTTGTGGAATGTCCGCTCTGTTCGTACTGTGCCCGTTTGTTCATTGTTCTGTTAAATCGGCTCGGAGATGTCTCCCCTCCAAACGCAAAGGCGTGCTTCCGTTGTTGTGCGTATATGCCATCGCCGTTGATGAATGAGGTATAATGTATGTCCTTTAATGAAGATTCCAGAGTGAAGATCCCTGCCATTCTGCACCTCTGCCGTTTGGGCTACACCTACCTTTCAAAGGACGGTGCGGTTTGGGATAAGACGACGAATATATTTCCCGACATCTTCCGGGAAAGTGTTGCCGGAATTAATTCGGAAAAGGAACTTGATCGTGCCGATTTGAAACGATTGCTGGACGAGGTTTCTCTGCTGCTGGACAATGAGGATATGGGCAAGGCGTTCTATGATCGTCTGGTGCAGAAGTCCGATGTCAGGCTGATCGATTTTGAAGACTTCGATAACAACGTGTTTCACGTTCTGACGGAACTGCCCTGCAAAAATGGGGATGAAGAGTTTCGTCCAGACATTACGTTACTGATCAATGGAATGCCCCTTGTATTCATCGAGGTCAAAAAGCCGAACAATAAGGACGGGGTGCTGGCAGAGCGGAAGCGCATTGACGACCGCTTCAGGAATCCGAAGTTCCGGCGTTTTATGAATATCACCCAGGTGATGGTGTTTTCCAATAACATGGAATACGACAGCGAATCGATCCATCCCATCGAAGGAGCGTTTTATGCCACGCCTTCGCAAAACGGGGTCAAATTTAACTATTTCCGCGAAGAGATCGATCTGGATATTGATCGATTGCTGGCTCCTGAAGACGATGCTCTGGAGGACGCTGTTCTTGAGGATAACAATCTGGAAGTCATCAAGCATAACCCTGAATTTTTGACGAATAAGAATCCGGACAGCCCGACAAACCGGCTTTCAACATCGCTCTTCTCTTGGGAGCGGTTAGCCTTCCTATTAAAGTATTCCATTGCATTCGTACGGGAAGAAACCGGGGTGCAGAAGCACATTATGCGCTATCCGCAGTTTTTCGCCACCAAGGCGATTGAGCACAAGTTGGATGCCGGGGAACGCAAGGGAATCATCTGGCATACGCAAGGCAGTGGTAAGACGGCATTGGCATTCTACAATGTGAAATTCCTGACCGAATACTATAGTCGTAAAGGCATCATTCCCAAGTTCTACTTTATCGTGGACCGAATCGATCTGCTGATTCAGGCCAAGCGCGAGTTTGCCAGCCGGGGACTGGTCGTGCACGAAATCAGCTCAAAAGAGGCATTTGCTGAGGAAATTCGGGAAACCCGTGCCGTCCATAATGCCTCGGGCCGCCCGGAAATCACGGTGGTAAACATCCATCGCTTTGCTGACGACCCGGACGTAGTCAGTGCAATGGACTACAACATCAATGTTCAGCGCATCTATTTCCTTGATGAGGTGCATCGGAGCTACAATCCCACGGGCAGCTTTTTGGCCAACCTTTCGGAGTCGGACCGCAACGCGATCAAGATCGGCCTCACTGGAACCCCGCTGATTGGCGAAACCCGCGCCTCTAAACATTTATTCGGCGACTATATCCATAAGTATTACTACAACGCCTCTATTGCCGATGGCTACACCCTCCGTCTAATCCGTGAGGAAATTTCAACCAGCTATAAATACATTCTCAAAGAAGCACTCGATGCAATTGGTCTTCCCAGAGGGGCTGTGAAGTCTCGGGAGGCGTACGCTAAACGGCAGTTTGTAGAACCTATGCTCGACTATGTGATCGAGGATTTCAAGGACAGTCGCATTCGGCTCGGCGATGATACGATAGGCGGCATGGTCATTTGCGATTCTTCGCCCCAAGCCCGCATGTTGGCTCAAATCTTTGAGGAGAAATATGGAACCGTTCAGACCGAAGTACTTGGTGCAGTAGCTGAAACGCAGGGAGAAGCCTATCATACAGCGACCGACGTTCCCTGCAAGGGTTTGAGCGCGGCGCTGATTCTGCACGACGAGGGAACCAAAGAAGAACGCAAGGGCCTTATCGATCAGTTCAAGGCAGGTAAGATCGACCTGTTATTTGTCTATAACATGCTCTTGACCGGCTTTGATGCCCCGCGTCTTAAAAAGCTCTACCTTAACCGGGTGGTAAAGGCCCACAACCTGTTGCAGGCGTTGACCCGCGTCAACCGCACCTACAAAAACCACTATTACGGTTATGTGGTCGATTTTGCCGACATCGAGACCGAGTTTACCAAGACCAACGAGGACTATTTCAAGGAACTGAACGAAATTCTGGGCAACGACGAAGAGGAATGGTCAAAGCTCTTTAAGTCCAAAGAGGAAATCCTCGCAGACATCGAGGCCATCAAGGATGTGCTTTTCCTGTTCGATACCGCAAACGCGGAGGTCTTCTCCCAGCAGATCAGCCAAATACAGGACCGAATGGAAGTGCTGGAGATTAAAAAGGCGCTCCAGTGTGCGCGCGAGCTCTACAATATTATCCGCTACTCCGGCCAATATGACCTGCTCGACGAAATCGACTTCCGCAAGCTCAACCAGCTCTACACCGAAGTCAGCAACCACATGGCACTGCTCAACTTGAAGGAAGACCTCGAAAACGCCGCCGACACCACCGCACTGCTTAACATGGCGCTAGAGGATGTTGTCTTTATGTTTGAAAAAATCGGCGAGGAGGAACTGAAGCTGGCCGACGAGCTCAAAGGCATGCTGCGCAAAACCCGCGAGGCCATGGCCCGCAATATTGATCCACAGGATCCCGCCTTTATCTCTCTTCGCGAAGAGCTGGAGCGTCTCTTTAAAAAGAAAAAACTCAACGAGGTCACCCAGCAGGAAATGGTGCAGAACATAGGCACCCTGCGAAAAATCTACGAAAAGGTAAAAAAGCTCAATCGCTTGAATGACGAATTGAAGGCCAAAT
>JAAYDL010000075.1 GCA_012729265.1 Lentisphaerota bacterium
CAAACAAATCAAATCCAACAGGTTCATTTTCAAGAGGGAGCACAGCCTCATCAAAATTCCTGACAATAAGCGGGATCGGATTCTTCTTTTCTTTCAGGACGATCTCGATGGTCGGGTTCCATGGCTGCCATTTTCCATACTTGAGTTCCGCATTCGGATAGGCCTCTTTCCATCGAAGCACCTCCACAGATTCGTAATATCCATCCTTCTTGACGATACAATTGAATATGCTCATCAATCGACCAGAAGCGCTAATGACTCCGTTCGTATCCGTAAGCACCTTGTACGAGTCACCGTCATAATCTGTATACTCGAATCCACCTCTTACCTCGGCACCGGAAACAGGCATGCCATCCTGATCCACAACCCGAACGGTCACCGAAGCCTTACCCATCGGATTTGGTGACTGACACGATAAAACAGATATCGCACATAGCCCTATGATCAATTTAGTTACTTTCATTATTTGCCTCCTGTAAGAAAGGTGCGGCCCTGCCTTTTACCCTTTTCTCTCAAGTCAAACAACGCTCCCACTTTCGCATTCCCTCGCCCGGCGGCGGAGCCGCGAAGCAAGCGTTTGCGGACATAAGGGCGCAAATGGATCAATGAGTCAAAGCCTTTTCTGCAATACTTTGTGGAAGGCGTTAGGCATGAGGCGGGTTCTTTCAATAATCGAGGCGAAAGGGGCAAAGGGTAAGGGCCTAAGAGTTGCGTTGTAAGCGTTGCATTCGCAAAACGTCAATGCTAGGTTTCCGCACTGATTTATAACGAAAGAAAAAACTATGGCGGATAATCAACAACCCAACGACCCCAAATTGAATAAGCCCGGACGGAAAGCCCCCCCGCCTATGCCGATGCGCGGATTGGGTATTTCGTTTCTCCTCATTTCGATCTTTCTGGTGGTTACCCATTTTCTCGGCACTCCTAAAGGAGGCAAGGAGATGGGCTATCGCGAGTTTGCCCGTCGGGTTGAACAGGGTAACATCACGAAAGTAACCACGTCCCGCAACGATGCCGATTGGTTGACCATTACGGGCGAATACAAAAATGATGCCGGTGAAGTCGTTCCGTTTACCGTCAACTATCCGTACCGCAATGATGGAGCAGTCGACGAACTCTTCGAAAAATATAATATTGAAGATACCGCCAAGAAGCCGAATACGATGCTCACCTTTATATTGGTTCAGATCGGCCCCATCATCCTCATTTTTGTCATTATCTATTTTGTGTTTATCCGGCAGCTGAAAAATGCCGGACGCGGAACCATGAGCTTTGGGAAGAGCCGGGCCAAGCTGCTGACGCAGGATAAAAATAAAATCACCTTTAAGCAGGTTGCCGGTGTCGATGAAGCGAAGGAAGAGCTCCAGGAAGTGGTTGAATTCCTGAAAGATCCCAAGCAGTTCCAGAAGCTCGGCGGGAAAATGCCCAAAGGCGTATTGCTCTCCGGCTCTCCGGGGACGGGGAAGACGCTGCTGGCCAAAGCGGTCGCCGGCGAAGCCGATGTGCCGTTCTTCACCATCAGCGGATCGGACTTTGTTGAAATGTTTGTCGGCATCGGCGCCTCGCGCGTCCGCGATATGTTTGAGCAGGGCAAGAAAAACGCGCCGTGCATCATCTTTATCGACGAAATTGACGCTGTAGGCCGCAGCCGCTTCAGCGGAATCGGCGGCGGACACGACGAACGCGAACAGACCCTCAATGCGCTGCTGGTGGAAATGGATGGTTTCGACACGCAGGAAGGCATCATTATTGTGGCGGCCACCAACCGTCCGGATGTACTCGACCCCGCGCTGCTGCGCCCCGGACGCTTTGACCGTCAGGTCGTGGTGGATCTGCCGACGCTCGAAGGCCGCGAACAGATTCTCAAAATTCACGTCCGCAATGTCCGCCTTTCTGATCAGGTCGATCTGAAGAAATCTGCGCGCGGAACGCCCGGTTTCTCAGGCGCCGATCTGGCCAATCTGGTCAACGAAGCCGCGTTGCTGGCGTCGCGCCGCGGGGCGGAATTTGTGGAGCAGCAGGATATGGAAGAGGCGCGCGATAAGGTGATGTGGGGCCGTGAGCGCCGCAGCCATGTGCTGGACGCAGAAGAGAAAAAGCTTACCGCCTATCATGAAGCCGGACACGCCATTGCGATGTACTACACGCCCGACTGCGAACCGATCCATAAGGTCACTATTATTCCGCGCGGTCGCGCACTTGGCGCAACCATGCAGTTGCCCGAAAAGGATCGGTACACGCAGTCGAAGAAACGGCTCGAAGCCAATCTTATCTCCTTCATGGGCGGTCGCGCCGCTGAAGAACTGATTTTCGGCGATGTGACTACCGGAGCGCATAACGATATTGAACGCTCCACCGCCATTGCCCGCGCCATGGTCTGTGAATACGGCATGAGCAAACTGCTTGGACCACAAAATCTCGGCAGCCACAGCCAGCCCGTATTCCTCGGCCAAGGCATCAGTGGCGCACATGAACATAGCGAAGTGACGGCTCAAAAAATCGACGCCGAAGTGCAACGCATTCTGACCGAATCCTATGATGCCTGCATGCAGATTCTGGTCGAACATAAGGAGCAGTTGGTGAACCTTTCGGAACTGCTTCTTGAACGCGAAGTGCTCGATTTCGAGGAAGTCGATTCGATCCTTAAAACGGGTAAGCTGCCGGAACATTCCGAGCCGCTGTCGACGCCGGAAAAAAGCACAGACGATTCGGCAGATACAGCTCGGTAGAGATCCTCTTAGCACTCTTTCGACGGAGAACCAGTTCAACCGATGATGGAAAAAGATGGATCATCCGTCCTTTCTCTAATAGGCTGTGTCTTTTGAAAATGAGGAGTCGGTTCGGCTCTGGCAATCTGTTGAAAGGATATAAGCCATGGGAAAAGGAATGATTTCGCTTACTTTGGGTCTGGTTATGAGTGCACTGCTGTTTCAGGGCTGTGCCCACTTAAACAGCCCATCAAAGGAAATTCGAACAAAAGAACAGTTGGTACAGTGGGAGTTTTGTCAGGACACCTCTGAGGAAAACTCCGCGATTCAGCTTCCCGGGCCCGACACGCAATGGACCGTACTGGAAACACCCCACGTCTTCCGCCTTTCAGGCCTGCCGGAAAAATCGGCCGGGTTTTACCGTCGGAAACTGACGCCCTCGGTCAATGAAGCCAACAAGAGCTTCTATCTTTTCCTAGAAGGCGCGGGCTCGGTGGTGGATGTGTTTGTGAACGGCCAACATATCGGCCAACATAAAGGCGCATACACCGCCGCGGCATTTGACCTGACTCCCGCGCTCAAGTTTGGGGTGGAAAATGAGCTGATCCTGCGCGTAACGAACCGCGATCTTGAGGCGGCTAACTGCCTTTCGCAGTCGAACCTTTTCTATACCAACGGAGGGCTGTATCGTCCGGTGTGGCTCATCAAAACCCGCGGCGTTCATATCTTTCCGGATCTGGGTTCGACCGGCGTTTACCTGACACCGAAAAATATTTCTCCCGACAGCGCGGAGATGGAGGTTACAACACACGTTCATAACAGCCTGAAGAACAAATACAGCGTGACGGTGCGCAATACCATTACTGATCCAAACGGGAAAAAGGTCGCCGTGGCTGAACAAACAGCAACGATTCCCGCCGGAGAAACGCAGGCCGTTACAACGCTCACCAAACTGAACAATCCCCTCCTCTGGGATGTTCATCAGGGCCTCCTCTATACCGTTCAGTCTGAAGTGCTCATCGCTGGCGCGCTGCTTGATTCCGTCACCGAACGCACCGGCATCCGCACGATCGAAATGCAGGGAGAAGATTTCGCGCTCAACGGGAAAAAGATTCTGATCCGCGGCGTCTGTAAACACCATCAGGAAGAACAGGTCTGGAATGCCATGACCTCCGAACAGCTCAAATGGGAAATGGACGGGATGGTGGAGCTCGGCGTGAACACCGTTCGGCTTGCACACTATCCGCACCGCCGTTTTGAATACAGCCTGACCGATGAACACGGTCTGCTCGTCTGGGCGGAAAACGGGCTGGCGGGACACCGCTGGGACAACGGAGAACGTAAAAACCGCGAAAGCGAACCAACGGAAGTCGGCGAACAGATTAACCGCGAAATGGTCCGCCAAAACTGGAATCATCCGTCGATCGTCTTCTGGAGCAGCGGCAATGAAACCCACGACCGCACCGCGCACTACTATGCAGATGTTATCCGGAAAGAAGATCCCACCCGCCTGCTCACCTATGCTTCCGCCGGGGAAAAACCCGACAACGTCGACTTTGTGGCGGGCAATACCTATCAGGGTTGGTACAACGGCAACTACACCGAATTTGCGCGTGGAAATAAATATGTCTCCGAAACTGGTGCGGGCTCCTGGATTACCCATCATCAGCCGTACGGTGAAACGCGCTGGCAGGTCGATCAGTTTGAGTCGGAAGAATATGCCCAGATGTTTGCCGAGTTCCGCTTTCAGCGCATCTTCCGCAACAATCCGGACGGACACAAATTCTTCCTCTGGTGGAACTACCGCGAGTTTTACGACCGCAAATTCAAAAACAACCGCAATACCAAAGGCATTGTAACGCTCGGCGGTCTGACGAAGGATTATTACTATCTGTTCCAATCGTTTCTTCGCCCGGACTATCCGGTGCTGCAACTGGTCGGCCGCCATTGGTTTTACCGCCAAGTCGATCCGACCAACGGAATCAAGGTTTACTCCAACGCCGACGCAGTCGAACTCTTCATCAACGGAAAATCGCAGGGCATCATGAAAAACGGCGATTATGTTCTGCCCGGCACAGAGAAAAATCCCAACGCCGAAGAAAAGATGATCTCCGTCGGTAATCTCGGAGAAGACGGAAACGAAGGCGAAAAGGTCAAGGTGGCCGGCGTTGTTGTGGAAAATGTCTTCTTCTGGAAGGCCCCGCTCGCGCCCGGTAAAAACGGGATTGAAGTCCGTGATGACCGCGGCAATACACAGTCGATGGTGATTTATCAGAAAGCGGACGAAATGCCGGTGTCGAGCGACAGCCTCGTCGTGGACCTCACGAGCTCGAATCCCAACTGCCCGGCGCTCTATATTGACCGCCCGATTGAAGCACAGGGCCCGTTCTACACCGAAGTCGACGGCTCCTCCGACAATACCTTCGACACCCTTCCGAAAGAGGTTGAAGGAGCGCGCTGGATTGCCACCAAGCGCCTCAGCGATGCAGGGAATAAAACCGACCTCTCCTTTAAGGTCACCCAAAAAGCCACCGTTTATGTCATGCACGGCACCGGAACCTATCCGGCTCATACGCTGGATCAGCCGAGCGAAGACATTATGCTTGCCGCCGCCGCACTGCGGGCGGATCTGGGCGAAGCGGGATTTGAAGACACCGGCATTAAGGGGACCTGGCGCCGCCATAATCTCTGGCTCGCCGACACCGGACTCCTTATGCGCAAGGTTAACGCTGGCGATACGGTTACGATTCCCGGACAGACCGTCGATTATGTCGTGCTCATTAAGCCGGCGAAATAACGGGAACGAGGATTCCCTGTCATGACTTCGGACCATACAAAATATACTTTTGGGCAGCCGAGAATTGTTCGGCAGATTAACCTACAGACCGTCACGCGCCAGATGCGTAAGATGGAGCTGTTTTCTAAAATTGGTCTCGCTCGGGAGCTGGGCATCAGCACGACCACAATGACCAAGCTGTTTGCGCAACTGGAGGAACAGGGCCTTATTTCCCGGAGCGAGGTCGAAGATACCTCCTTCGGCCGACCAAAAATTCTCTATCAGCTCGCACCGGAGCTGCAGGTGGCCGCCATTGTAATTGACTTGCAGGAAACCACGATCTGTTTTTCCGACCTGCAGGGCAGTGCCAAGCCGGAGCATATGCTTAAACTGCCGACCGGGATCGATGTGGACGATCTCTTTGCTCGCATCAAGCGCGAGTTTACCACATTGAAAACCCGCCTGAACGCTCAATGCCGCCTTATCGGCGTCTGCATTCCTGGGCTGATCGAATCCCAGACGGGTCAGAGCATGCTCAATCCCAACCTGCACTGGCTGGAAGGCGTACGCCCTGCGGAGCGGATTTCGGAGGCGCTGAGCATCGACACCTTTGTCATGCACGAAGAACGGGCGCTGAGCCGAGCTCAACTGCGCACACCGGATGCCACGAGCAATTATATTTCGATGGATTTCAGCGCGGGGGTGGGCATGAGCGTTGTCGTGAACGGCCAGCCCCTTTTAGGCAGCAGCGGTTACGCCGGAGAGATTGGACATATTATCATGCAGCCGGGTGGAAAACAGTGCGGCTGCGGAAACCGCGGTTGCTTGGAAACGGTAGCTTCAGACCTCGTTTTCTTTTCAGAACTCGATCTCCCGCCCGCCGCTGCGCTGGAGCTGCTGGCCAACCGCAACCCACGGGCCCTGAAAATTGCTGAAAACGTCCTCGAATGGCAAGCCAAAGGCATTGCCGCTGCCATCAATATTTTTAATCCCGACCGAGTTTTTATCTACAGCCGACTGGCGCAGGTTTACCCCTATTACATCGAAGATCTGCGCAAGGAAGTTAAGCGATGGACCATTGGGCTGCTGTTTGACAACTGCCGCATTCGAACCACGCACGAAGGAAAACTGACCGGGGCGCTTTTGCTGACCATCGATCGCCTCATTGAAAAGAAGGCCCTCAACGCAGAATAAGGGTTCAGTCAATCCGCATTGACCGTGCAGGTACTCCCATCTTAGTTCCTTACACCTCAACTTCTATCCATTTTTTGTTTCAAAAACGGCCATGCTTAATACTCTGCGGACAAGGATGTTATTGACCACAAAGACGCTAAGAAAAAAAGCTGAATTCTTCTCTTCGCGTCTTTGTGTCTTTGCGGTCATTTTCTGCTGAGGAGCCGCGTTAGAGCATTTAGCGTTTGAAATGCCGCTGAAAAATTGTAAGGCGGGAATGGTTGAAAACGTTGGCTTCCAAGTTTTCAACCTCGCAGCGCCTCCCGCCGCGGCTGGAAGGGCGTTGCCCGTTCCAGCCCTACAAAACCGTGATTCGACATGTCATTCGGGAATTGCTCTAGCCTGATCCTACTGATCAGGGAAAATTCGAATTTGAGTTTTTGTGGATTGTTTAGGGTTTCGGAATTCGGGCTTAGAATTTTGGTAATCGTCAAGATTGCGGTTAAGTGGAATCGTTCGCCAATTGGGTGGTTTTTTGCGGAGGGGTTTTTTAGGATACGTACTTTTCGTAGAAAAAAGGGATTTTTAGCCGGAGGAGGACGGGCGAATGGCAAAGGGGTTTTTGGAACGGGCGGAGCTGGCAGGACTCGCGGCGTGTTGGGAGTCGATGACGGCGGAGCAACAGCGCTTGGCGACGGGATTGATTGAAAACGGGCAGGCACATCTGTTTGCCGATTGGGATCCTCCGGGCACCGCAGACGCGGAAAAGACGGCGTTTTTGGAATCACTGATTAAAATTGACGGCAACTATCCGGGAGAGCTGCGGGGTTATATCAGCAACAGCCGCAAACTGCTGGCGGAAGCGAAGGAAGGCAAGAATCCGTTCGAGGGTTTTGTTCCGGAGCAACCGGATACGGTGGATCTGACACAGGTCAGCGATGCGTTTGTGCATTATGAGTCGCTCGGCGTTCAGCAGTTTGACAAGACCGGGATAGTGCTGGTGGCCGGCGGGCTGGGCGAGCGGCTGGGTTATAACGGTATTAAGCTGGATATCGCGGTCGAGGTGCTCGAATGCACGTCGTATCTCCAGCACTATGCGTCGTGCTTGTTGGCGATGGAGGCGCGCATGGAGCATCCGCGTCCGGTGCCGTTTATTATTATGGTGTCGCAGGATACGGGCCCCAAAACGGTCGAATCCCTAGAAGCAAATCATTATTTCGGACTAAAAAAGGAGCAGGTGCATATTCTTCGGCAGGAGTTGGTTCCGGCAATCGCCGATAACGACGGTGCGCTGGCGTTGGAGAAAAAATATCAGCTGATTCTTAAACCGCACGGCCACGGCGATATTCACATGTTGCTGCACGCCAGCGGTCTGGCCGACAAACTGCAGCGGGAGGGCATTGAATATCTGATGTTCATTCAGGATACCAACGGGCCGAACTTTAACACACTCCCCGCCACCCTTGGAGTTTCGGCAGAGAAAGGTTACGATTTTAACTCCTTGGCCATCAACCGTGTACCAGGCGAGGCCGTCGGTGGTCTGACTAAACTGGTCGGCAATGGCCGGGAGCTGACGATTAACGTGGAGTATAATCAGCTCGATCCGCTCCTGCGTGCAACGATCAGTCCGGAAGGTGATGTCGCGAACGAGCAGGGCTTTTCGATGTTTCCCGGCAACTGCAACACACTGGTGATCCGCATGGCGGCCTATGTGCGTATTCTTCAGGAATCGCACGGCATTATTGCCGAATTCGTGAACCCGAAATATACGGACGAAACAAAGAGCGCCTTTAAAAAGCCGACCCGCCTGGAAACGATGATGCAGGATCTGCCCAAACTCTTCGGCGAGCAGGAAAAGGTGGGCGTAACCATTTTTGAGCGCAGTTGGAGTTTTTCGCCGAATAAAAACAATATTGCCGATGCCGCCGCCAAGGTCGCTGCCGGCAGACCAGCCGATGCCGGTGCCACCGCAGAATCCGACTTTTATGAAGCAGGACGAAAACGGCTCCAGTTTGCCGGATGTGCCATTGAAACCGCTCCGGAAGAGCGGATTCTGGGCGTGCCGTTCGTCCTGGGACCGAAGGTGATTCTGCGCCCGTCGTTTACCATGAGTTTGGCGGAAGGAAAGGAAAAAATCTCCGGCGGCTCTATCTCCGGCGAAGCGACGTTGATTCTCGACGGGAAGGATATTTTCCTCGATAACGTCGAGCTCTCGGGCCCTTCGGCTCTGGTGGTAAAAGCGTGCGACGGCGCAAAGGTTACGGTTAAAGGCCGGTTTGAAAATGCCGGGTTTGAGCTGGTGAAACTGA
>JAAYDL010000076.1 GCA_012729265.1 Lentisphaerota bacterium
ATAATTTTTCCGGATTCGGTCATTACAAAGTTGGCATCAACTTCAGCGGAGGAGTCCTCGAGATAGCAGAGATCGAGAATCGGAACGCCTTTGTGAATGCCGACGCTGATGGCGGCGAGGCCTTCGGTCACCGGATTCTCTTTAATGAGGCCCTCTTTCATCAGGCGTTTGATGGCCAGTCTGAGCGCAACATACGAGCCGGTGATGGAGGCGGTGCGGGTCCCGCCGTCGGCCTGAATGACGTCGCAGTCGAGATAGATTTGGCGTCGGCCCAGTTTCTGAAGATCGACGACGGCGCGCAGCGAGCGTCCGATGAGGCGCTGAATCTCCATAGTGCGCCCGCCGATTTTGCCCTGCGAGGCTTCGCGTTTGGTGCGGTCCTGCGTGGCCGCCGGGAGCATGCTGTATTCTGCGGTCACCCAACCGCCGGGCACATTCTGGAAGCGCATCCAGCCGGGTACACTTTCTTCCACGCTGGCGGTGCAGATGACGCGGGTGTTGCCCATCTCCACCAGCACGGAGCCTTTGGCTGAGGGGATAAAATCTTTCGTGAAGCGAACCGCGCGCAGTTCGTCCGATTTTCGTCCATCGATCCGCTTGTCGGTATTGTTCACCACTGCATCAAGATCGATTCCGCCGCTTAAATTGATTTCTTTTTTCATAGTCGGTTCATGGTGGCGAAGAAGCCGGAGCATTGCAACGGGGAAAGTGAGAAAGGTCTCACAGTGCAACGCCGAAGAGAATGCTGAAGAAGTGGCACAGACTGCCGGCCAGCACAAACAGGTGCCAGACGGCATGGGACCACGGCAGCGATTTCCACGCATAAAAAACGGCACCTAGTGTGTAGCAAAGCCCGCCCACGCCGAAGAAGATAAATCCGAGTCCGCCCAGTTCCATATAGAGCTGCTTCAAAACAAATATACAGGCCCATCCCATTACGAGATAGCTTGCGAGTGAGACGGCTTTAAAGCGCCCCGTAAAGAATATCTTGAACGTGATGCCCAGTAAGGCGCACCCCCAAATGATACCGAATATGCTCCATCCCAGCGGCCCCCGCAGCGAGGCCATCGCAAAGGGTGTATAGGTTCCGGCAATCAGCAGATAGATCGCAGAGTGATCGATCACCTTCAGCACACGTTTTGTGCGCGGATTCTGAGCGGCATGATACAGCGTAGAGCAGAGATAGAGCAGGATAAAGGTTGCGCCGTATACAGAGCAACTGACCACTTCCCACGCTCCTTTGTTCAGCGCCGAAAAAACCACCAGCAGACAAAGTACTGCCACGCCGAACAACACGCCGACACCGTGCGTTATCCAATTTGCTAATTCTTCGCCGGCTGAGTAACCGCCTTCATTTTTCTTATTCATTCTGTTGCCCTGGCCTCGATACTGGTTTTAGTTTTTCAGGCTGTGAATCGGCGCAGGAATCCGTCCGCCGAATTGAATGAAGCGATTCGATTTTCCGGTATTACGAACCGGCAGCACCACGCTTTCGCCGAAGAGTCCGCCGAACGAAACAAACTCGCCCGCCTTTTTGCCGGGCACCGGAATAAGGCGCGCAGCGGTTGTTTTGGAATTAATCACGCCGATCATTAGTTCATCGGCCATAATGGCCGCCAGCGTTTCAGCCGAGGTGTCGCCCGGCACCGGAATCATATCCAGTCCGACGGAACAGACGCAGGTCATGGCCTCCAGCTTTTCGAGCACCAAGCAACCGCTCTGCACAGCGGCAGCCAGCTCTGCATCCTCCATCACGGGAATAAACGCTCCGCTCAGTCCGCCGACACTGGATGAAGCGAAGGAGCCGCCCTTCTTCACCGCATCGTTGAGCATGGCCACAATGGCGGTAGAGCCAGGCGCGCCAATTTCGTCTACGCCGAGAATTTTTAAAATCTCGCCTACGCTGTCGCCCACCGAAGGCGTCGGTGCGAGCGATAGATCCACCACGCCGAACGGCAATTCCAGCGCTTCCGCCACCTGACGACCGATCAGTTCGCCGCAACGCGTTACGCGGAAGGTGGCCTGCTTAATCTCTTCGGCCAGATCGCCCAACCCCAGATTTTCCGCGCCGAACGCATTAATTTTGCGCTCCAACGCACGGGCAATTACGCCGGGGCCGCTGACGCCTACATTAATCACCGCCTCGGCCTCTCCCAGTCCGTGGATGGCGCCCGCCATAAAAGGATTGTCTCCCGGTTGATTTGAGAAAACGACAAACTTGGCGGCACCAAACCCGTTGGAAGCAGTCGTCGCTGCCGCGAGATCCTTTACGGTGCGACCGAGCAGCGCGACCGCATCCATATTCAATCCGTGGCGCGTGGAACCCGCGTTGATCGAGGAGCAGACCTTGCCGGTCGTCGCCAGTGCCTCGGGAACGGCAGCAATCAGCTGGGCATCGCCCACACTGATTCCCTTTTCCACGTTGGCGGAAAATCCGCCGATAATATCAATGCCCACTTCCGCCGCCGCGCGATCAAGCGCCTGAGCCAGAAGCACAAAACCATCGCTCGAAAACCCGGCGCCGACATGCGCGATCGGCGTTACCGAAATACGCTTATTCACCACGGGAATACCGTATTTTGCGCCGATGCGGTTGCAGGTTTCGACAAAGGATCCGGCGTAACGGCGAATTTTATCCACCATATTCTGCGCCGTCTGCTCCGCACTGCCCGTCCGACAATCCAGCAGACTGATGCCCATGGTCACCGCGCGTACATCCAGATGCTCCTTCTGGATCATCTCAACGGTTTTCAAAATCTGATCAGATCGAATCATGGTTCATCTTCTCCTAAATCTCGTTGGTCGCCTTAAAAATGTCGTTATGCTGCAGTACCAAATTCAGCCCGTTTTTTTGGCCGAACTCCGCCAGCTCCCTTTCAAACGGGGCCATATCGGCCACCTCCGAAAAGTCGAGCTGCAGCATCATCGTGTAAAAATCGCCCTCCACGTGAGAGGCCAAATCCAAAATATTAATCCCGCGGTCGCAGCAGAACCGCGAAACCAGCGCCACTAAGCCGACCCGATCACGCCCGACGGCAGAAAGAATGTAGGTTTGTTCACCCGCCTCGGAGCGCTCGAACCCGCCTTCGTGCAGTTTCACCGAAACCTCTGCAGAGGTCGCCTGTGCCAGCGCCGAACGCACCCTCTCCGGAGTTACATCCGTCGGAAAACCCGCCACCAGGATCATCGTAAAATATCCGCAGAGCACCGATTCGCGCAAATCCGCCAGATTTCCGCCCAGCGCGCTGATTCCTTCTGTAATCTCCGCCACAATGCCCGGGCGGTCGCAATCCATCACCGAAATGACCATGCTTATTTCTTCGTCCATCCTATCCTCGTCTTTTGATACTGAATGTGTGGCAGGAGTATTTCAGCAACCGGCCGGCAATGAAACACTAAAGCGCAATTTTAGGTCTTCCGTCCCTTTAAGGAAAAACAAAACTTCAGAACCACAAAAAGAAGCAGTGCCGTGAGCATGCCGTAAAAATCGACAAACCAATCCTTTATTCCGGGCGTGCGGTCCATCGTTAAAAATTGGAGCGACTCCGTGATGGCCGCAAACAGGAGAATATCCAACGCCACCTTAAAATAGTAACTTCGGTGCTGTCGTTCCAACGCGGCGGACCAATAGACCAGAAAACAGAGCGAAGCAAACAGTAGAAAATGCCCCACGCCATGCGCTCCGCCCACCGATTCACTGACCTCTTTAACTTTTTCCTGCGCTTCCTGTTCCGACGACGGATGCTTTTCTTTTGCAGAAGCAGTGACCGTCGCGGGGTTGGTTTCCAATGGTTCAATCGGCGGTGGTGTTGACTTTGTGGTCACGACTGCTGCAACGACTTTAACCGCATCCTCTTCGATATGCTCCGACGTCTCTTTAATCCATTTTTCCGGCATCAGTACGCCGACCACAATGGCAAGAGCGTTGAGTAGGATAAATAGTTTGAGCCGACGACGGTGCAGCCGGCAGCGGAAAAAATAGATCGCGCCCATCAAAATCCACAGTCCGGCAAACAGATTGCGCATCCAGATATAGGACGCTCTCAACTCAACCGGTTCCACAACCAGCCGATCAAACTCCGCCGTTCCCTCTTTCCCTATCTGCTCCAACTGTAGATCGATGAACCGGGCATTTTCCTGCACCTCTAAAACAGCGAACCCACTTGTCCAGCGCTGCGTTTCAATGAAAGAAAGAACGCCGTGCTCGCAGGGAATCCATTTATTCTCCGCATCACGCTGAACCAAAATCAATCGAGCACAGTTCCATCCATTTTCGCCTTCGACTACGCCGTCGGTTTTCATTTGACCGCGCACCCGAATCAATTTGGGTTTATCCTTCTCCAGAGCAGCTCTGAAGCGCACACGGGCAATCTTGCCGCCGGGCTCCACCTTCAGGATAAAATGGCCTTTACTCTCTGAGCAATCACCCTGAACGGCAGCGGCATGCTCCAGCGTGATCGGAACAAAAAGGGGATTTCCAACGACTTTGTAGCGATCATACAGCCCCCAAAAAAGCAGAGAAGCCGCCAGCAGCAACACGGCGGGCAGCCTCAATTTGGTCTTTTCCTTCCAATCGCTCATGACGAGGAAGGTACCATTCAACCTGCAAATCTGAAACTATTTCTTATGAAACATTTGCCTTGTCGTGGAATATGCAGAGAATAAGCCAAGTAGGTTTCCGGATTCAATTTACACGTACATAAAACAATAATATACCTTCAATTCCGTTAGTCGGTGATCATTTACACTCACTGGAGAGAAATATGAATAATAGAAATTCTATGATTATTGCGATTCTGGCTCTGTTAATCGGAATCGGTGGTATCTCGTTTGGCATCAAAAGCAAGGCGGACAGTAAAAAATGGGAAGATAAATTTGTCAGTCTAGAGGAGAAGATGAATGACAATACAGGATTTGAGGAAGTGATTAGCATTCCTACCCCCAGTAATTCGACGGATTATGACACGATGATTGCCGGATATATCCAGCAAATTGATGAATTGAAACAGCAGCTCGCTCAGGGCGGTGGCCAAGCGCTTGCCACCCGAGGCGGTCGCCGCGGCGGTGCCGGTATGGATATGGCGGCGGGCCAAGGCGGTCCTGGTGGCGGATTCCAAATGCCTCAGGAAATGTTAGATCAGTACGATACCGATAAGAATGGCGAGCTTAGCGAAACCGAAAGAGCGGCCATGATGGAAGGTATGGGGGGTCGCATGGGTGGTCGCGGGAATTTCGGCGGCGGTGCCGGCGGATTCGGTGGCGCTGAAGGCGGAGGCTTCGGCGGTTTCGGTGGTGCTGAAGGTGGCGGTTTCGGCGGGTTCGGTGGTGCTGAAGGCGGCGGGTTCGGTGGTGCCGGCGGGTTCGGCGGTGGTGCTGGTGGATTCCAAGGCATGGGCGGTGCGGCCGGCGGGTTCGGCGGCGCTGCTGGTGGTGCCGGCGGATTCCCGGGCATGGGCGGTGCCGGTGGTGCCGGTGGAGGAGGAGAATAATAATAGTCCATCGGGAAGGTTGGCCCCATTCAAGACCACTACGAGCGGGCTTTTCAGCCCGCTTTTTTGTTTCCTTCTTCCCTCCGCCGAAATGAGCAGATTTATTCTGAAAAAACACTAGACTTGACGGTGGGGTTCTCCTATAAATCCTCCTCTTTTGCGCGGTCCCTCGATCCCGCATAGGATTAAATTTACAAAACGAACGGTGCTATTATGCCTAAAACGAAAACAAAAAAATGTGCTGCTAAACGGTTTAGCAAAACCGGTACCGGCAAGCTTAAACGCAACCACATGGGTGGTAGCCACATCTTGTCGAACAAGAATCGTAAACGTAAACGGACCCTGCGCAGTCAGGATATCGTCGATCAGGCCGATATGAAGCGCATCATCCCGTTCATCTAATTGCTGGAGAATTGAATTATGCCAAGAGCAACGAATGGACCGGCGTCACGCCGCAGAAGAAACAACCGACTGAAGCTTGCTAAAGGCTTCCGTGGTGCCCGCAGTAAACTCTTCCGTCAGGCTACAGAAGCCGTAGATCGGGCACAGGCCATGGCTTATGTGCACAGAAAAGTGAAGAAGCGCAGCTTCCGCCGCCTCTGGATTGTCCGCGTGAATGCCGCATGCCGCATGAATGGGATCAGCTACAGCCGCTTTATCGACGGGTGCGCCAAGGCGGACATCAATCTCAACCGCAAGATGCTTTCCGAGATCGCTATTCACGATCCGGCCGGCTTCACCAAGGTTGTTGAAGCCGCAAAAGCAAAAGTCTGCTAAGCGTAACGCATTCAGCTTTTTATCAAGGCCGTTCCTTTCGGAACGGTCTTTTTTTATTCAGAAAAAAAGCCAAACCCTGCGTAGCACGCTGGGCTTGGCTTTTAGAGCATTTCCCGAATGATGTGTCGTATCACGTTTTTGTAGGGCTGGAATGGGCAACGCCCTTCCAGCCATGGCGGGACGCGCAGCGAGGCTGAAAACTTGGAAGCCAACGTTTCAAACCATTCCTGCCCTACAATTTTGCGGCGTCATTTCAAACGTTAAATTCTCTAAATAACCGCGTATCAAACTTATCCCTTAATCGCCGCCTGTGCAGCGGCCAAGCGGGCAATCGGCACACGGTATGGCGAGCAACTTACATAGTTGAGGCCGACCTTAGCGCAGAACTTTACGCTCTCCGGATCGCCGCCGTGTTCGCCGCAGATTCCGCATTTCAGGTCCGGACGGGTTTCGCGTCCGCGCTGTACGCCCAGCTTAATCAGCTGGCCGACGCCGGTCTGGTCGATATGCTGGAACGGGTCGGACGGCAGGATCTTTTCCTTCAGATAGTCTGGAAGGAAATTGCCGATATCGTCGCGGCTGTACCCAAAGGTCATCTGCGTGAGGTCGTTGGTTCCGAAACTGAAAAATTGTGCTGTTTCAGCAATTTCATCGGCGGTCAGTGCCGCGCGCGGAATCTCGATCATGGTGCCGACCATAAATTTGATACTCGTGCCCATTTTAGCAATCACCTCTTCCGCGGTCTTACGGATAATCTTTTCGAGGAAATCAAGCTCCGCCTTCGTTCCGATCAGCGGAATCATGATTTCAGGCATCACCGTAACTTTTTTCTGGGCCTTGCTCACCTTGCACGCCGCGCTGATGATGGCCTGCGTCTGCATCACACAGAGCTCTGGATAGGTCACCGATAGACGGCAACCGCGGTGCCCCAGCATCGGATTAAACTCATGCAGCTCTTTTACGCGCTCGCTCACCTTCTTGAGCGAAACGCCGAGTCGCTTGGCCATCTCCTTTTGATCTTTCACCATATGCGGAACAAATTCGTGCAGCGGGGGGTCAAGCAGACGAATCGTCACCGGCAGGCCGTCCATTGCTTTAAAGATGCCTTCAAAGTCCTTCTGCTGATGCTTCAACAGCTTGGCCAACGCCTTTTTGCGGGCGTTTTCATCTTCCGCCAGAATAAATTCTCGGATCGACCAGATGCGATCGCCTGCAAAGAACATGTGCTCTGTACGGCATAGTCCGATTCCTTCCGCACCGAATGACCTTGCTGCCAGCGCATCTTTCGGCGTGTCCGCATTGGTGCGCACATTCATTTTTCGATACATGTCGGACCAACGAGAGACTTCGGAATACATCTTATAGATCGGATCTTCCATCGCATCGGCTTTGCCGTCGACCACGGCAGAGACGACCGGGCTCACCTGCGTGGGAATCTGGCCCTCATAAACCATGCCAGTACAGCCGTTCAGGCTGATCCAATCGCCCTGCTTCAGCACCTTTTGGCCGATCGTGAGCGTCTTTTTCACGTAATCAATCTTCAGTTCCCCCGCACCGCAAATGCAGCACTTGCCCCAACCGCGAGCGACCACCGCTGCGTGAGACGTCATTCCGCCGGTCGAGGTCAGCACGCCCTGCGCAGCCCACATACCGCCCACATCTTCCGGGCTGGTTTCGTGGCGCACCAGAACGACCTTAGCATTAGGATCTTTTTTCACCATGGCTTCGGCTTCGTGGGCTGAAAAAACAATTTCGCCGACGGCGGCACCGGGACCCGCAGGTAGACCGGACGTCAGCAATACCGCCTTCTTTTCGGCTGCAATATCAAAAATCGGAAAGAGCAGCTGTTCGAGATCGTCGCCGGAGAGCGTCATCAGCGCCTCTTTTTGCGTCAAAATTTTCGACTGGCTTTCGCCGGAGAAGAGATCTTTTCCGGTCACCATTTCGACGGCCCAGCGTACGCCCGCCAATCCGGTTCGCTTTGCGTTTCGGGTCTGCAGCATGAAGAGCTTGCCTTCCTGTACGGTAAACTCGACGTCTTGCGGATGCTTATAGTGCTTTTCCAGCCGCGACATAATTTTCTGGAGGTCGCTGTAGGCTTTCTTCCACACCTTCGACTCTTCGTTCGGCATGTCGTCCAGATGTTTAGGGGTCCGAATTCCGGCCACCACATCTTCGCCCTGTGCGTTGATCAGATATTCGCCCATCGGTTTGCTGTGTCCTGTTCCGCCGTCGCGCGTGAAGGCCACGCCGGTTCCGGACTCGTTGCCCATATTGCCGAACACCATGGAGCAGACATTCACGGCCGTGCCCAGCAGACCGCTGATCTTATTAATCTGCCGATATTTTTCGGCGCGCTCCGAGTTCCAGGAACCAAACACCGCACGGATCGCCAGATCCAACTGTCCCATCGGATCCTGAGGGAACGACTTCTTTACCTTGTTTTTATAGACCTTCTTATAGGTCTCGACCAGTTCCTTGAGCTGTTCTGCGGTTAAGTCCGTGTCTTGCTCCGCCTTATATTTTTTCTTAATCGCTTCCAGCTCCACCTCAAAATCATGATGTGTCAGCCCGGTATACGGTCCCATCACCACATCACCGAACATATCGATAAAGCGGCGGTAGCAATCCCAGCCGGTTCGTTCATTGCCCGTCTGTTCAATAAAGCCCTGTACCGACTTATCGGTCAGCCCCAGATTCAACACCGTATCCATCATGCCCGGCATGGAAACCGCCGCTCCGGAACGTACAGAGACCAGCAGCGGATCTTTCGGGTCGCCCAACTTTTTACCCATATGGGTTTCCAATTTTTTGAGCTGTTCCTTCAACTGCTTTTCCATTTCCGGCGGATATTTTCCGCCCGTCTTACAATAATAAGCGCAGGCCTCGGTTGAAATCGTAAATCCAGGGGGTACCGGCAGGTTGGCATTCGCCATTTCCGCTAAATTGGCTCCCTTTCCCCCCAAGATCGCCTTCATACTGCTGTCGCCTTCGGTCAGTTCTTTCGACACGCCGTAGAAATAAACATATTTTTTCTGGGCCATTTGTTTCTCCTATAGGTTTAAAATCAATCTCGTCTTTAGAGTCCAACAGAATGGGGGAAAGCTCCCCTCAGAGTCAAGATCCCGGCGGAGCAATCTCCATAATCCGCTCTTCCGAAGTCAATTTTGCCGGTTTTACTTTACCGTTGCACCCGGGCTGATTCCGCCATCCACCGTCACCAACTTTAGCGTATCGCCCGTCGAGGCGGCCAGCAGCATGCCCTGCGACTCCACACCGCGCAGCTTAGCAGGCTTCAGGTTGGCCACCACCACAATCGTCTTGCCGAT
>JAAYDL010000077.1 GCA_012729265.1 Lentisphaerota bacterium
GAATCTCCTTGACCACGGTCTCCGCGAGAACCGTCATCGGCACGGGGGAGGCCATGACGTAGGCGCGGAACGTGGCCTCGCGGTAATGGTTGGTCGGCGCGAGCAGGGCCTGATGCAGGATGTTGGTAATTTGACAATCGGAACCGGCTCGGTAAAGCGCCTCGAAAATTCCGGGGACTTTTTCCTTGCACCACCCTTTTTCGCAGGCAAGCTGATTAAACTCTTTGCCCAACAACCCCCATCCCATGAATTGGATCATTTCGTCGGAGAACAGCATACGTTCTCCGACTTTCTCGTTAACGATTTTCATTGAATCATCCGGTTCCCACCATAAGCGAGATGTCGGAGCCGCCTTTTTCAAGTAGTACGTTGAGTCGTCAGGTGAAACCATGTCATCGCTGGAATCAAGGATTTTTTTGAAATCTCTTTCGACGATGATCGTTTTGCCTTGAACAACAATGGCCCTTTTCTCTTGAGCAGTCGCTGTCGGCGAGACTGTCAGTAGTGCCGTCATCGTCAGGATTAGAAGCGTGTGTTTGATAATCGGTGACATAAGAAAAAGCTCACTCCCGTTTTGAGTCGGCGGGTTCCCCGATCTCTTTTAAGAGGTCCTTGAAGGCAGTCACGATGGGATTTTCTGGCGTCTGGGCGGCAATCCGAGCCGCCAGCCGTCTGCGGTCTTCGCTACGTGCCCAGCTAGGATCGTCTTTCAGCAACCACCTGTCGACCGCGGCGGCTATGCTCTGCCCTTCATCTCGTGCCGCAACTTCTCGCAGGAACGCCACCACCTCTTTCTGAACCTCGATGTTTAATTCTTTTCCTTCGGCTGCTAACCCTGTAAGTTGTCGATAACACCACATACGCTCATACGCTGAAAACATCTCTTGTTTTTCCAAAAGACGGCGGGATATCTTCAAAGCGGCACTAGGATCGACATGAAGGAAAAGACCGTCAAGAGCGCAGAGCCGATTCGGATTCCATTCGGCAAACAAAGCTTCATACAACATGTTTGTGGATGAGGCTTCCCCGCTCCTGTAAATGGCACAAAGGACATGACTCACATTCTCTTTCCCCTCGGGGGTGGCTTTCTTTTCTTTTAACAGGCCGAGCGCAAAATGTTCCAAGTGGCGAAGCGTTTCAGGAGCGGTTAGCCCAAAATCGAGCGCGAAATGGCGGTTACGGTAATACTGTAGTTTCTTGTTTTGCTCTTCCGTGCATCCGTTGGGTTCGAACGAACGGTCAATCAGATGTTCCCATATGTCTTGTGACGTGAATGCTCGGGGTTCGCCTATTTCGGCTATCACACTCCTGAAATATTGTCCTGCGGCACTTTCCGTATCCGCATAGCGGCGTGCAATTCTTTTACGCAGATTCCGTGATTTCCACCAGTTATGCCGCGAAGCAAGCTCTTTGTCTATCGCACTGACAAGTAGCGGATCTGTTTCCGCTATTGCGCATTCCTCCAACACCGCAGTGACTTCTAACTCTCTCTTATTAACCACACCCTTTCTTGTGTCCACTATAAACGGGAATGCTGCAACATAACATAATTCGCGTTCCGAAGATGGCAATCTCCGTACAACCTGCTCAGCCAACGCTCTCTGGTCGACCCCGCAAAAACCTGTACGTGCACAAAACACCATTCCTCGCCATGGATTCGTTTTCGCAAACAATAAACGATCCAGTACATTTGTTATGGAGTTGTCGCCGCTCTTTAACACCGCGTCGACCAAGCGGGCCACCGTGTTGGAGTCACCACCATTCGGGCTTAAAATTTCCTCCTCCAACAAGCGTCCCAGTATGCGGACCGCATCTCCCGGTTCCAGTCCGTTCGCCTTTTCAAATGCCGCATTGTATGCGCACCTTGACGTATCCGGTTCCAGCCAAAACCAAGGCTCGTCTGGAGCAGGAACATAACGGAGCATTTCCGTTTTTTGCATATCCGTCAGGTCACCGATTGCGTACACGGCAAACGGCGAAAAAAACAACATCGCGAATGATAAAAGGCTTCTCTTGTTCATAACTACTCTCCTTTTCGACAGTGCTTGCTTATTGATGCATCGGATTCCGGTTCAGGCTTTGAATCCCCACCGGATGGTTGGTTATCGAATAGTTTCTCCTCACACCGTACACCGGTCCGGCGGTCAGGTCACTCCCTCCGCTCGTGTATCCATACATCAGCAACCGCTTGACCAACAAGGATTGCTGCAGTCCTCGTTCGTAGTACTCCTCCGGCCCCGGGCCATTGTTCCAATCCAGCGGCAGACGCGTTTTTGAAACCGTCCCTTCGATTTTTACTTGTGATGATTTGGGATGGACATCATAGATGTCCGGCAACCCGCAACAGTGCCCCAGTTCATGCGCGAATGTCCGCGAAGATATTCCACTCGTAACCAGCATGCCGTTAGTCCAGTTTGCCGCAGGGACATTTCCTGCGAATGTAATTTTTGGTACGAAATAGACCTCCAGCCCGCCCGTGCCGGACATGGCGTTGAGGATATCCTGCTGCGTAACTTTGTTAACGGAGTTTGAGTACCAAATCGAATTGGTGACGTAAGACACCGAGGCACGAGAAAAGCTCATTCCCGCCTGCCTCCAAATCTGGTTGGCGCCGCTGATCAGGCCGGGGATGTCGTTGGTAAACCCGGCGTGATGGCCGTCGTTTTCGCAGATAAACATGAAATGAATGGGGATGGGATCGGCATAGGCGTACACCTCGAAATTGAATTGCGGCGAGGAGCCGACGAAGTGCGCGATATTGGCGGTCAGCGTTTCCGTGCCCGGCGCGAGGCCGACCACGATCTGGGGCGCGGTGCTTTGCGGACCGAAGGCGAGCGCGGCTTTGCCGTCGGCAACGGACCACTGCACATCGTCTGCGTCAACGTTTGAGGAAAAATCGATCCTGAACGTCGCGGAGTCGTTGACGAAAAGACCGCTGGGGTTCACCGGCGCACCCGGCGTGAACGACA
>JAAYDL010000078.1 GCA_012729265.1 Lentisphaerota bacterium
GACCAATAAAGCCTACCTTGCGCATAATGATACCTCCCGCTTTCTTGCAGATTCTCGTACCTTGGGCAAGCACTATTCGCTTGGGTGGTCTCCCCCACTCACGCGCTCAGAATTGCGTCGCGCGCAGTTTCCTCTCAGCCACCTCACCCCTAACACGACTAAAACCCCCAAGCAGAACCCGCCCATGTCGATCCACACATCCGTTACCATGGCTGCGCGGCCGGGAGAGAATAGCTGTAGCGTCTCATCAATGAGCCCGACGGCCACGCCACAGAGGAGCAAAAGGCTCCAGGGTTTATTTAGGCGGTCGCGTATCAACGTCAGTACGACGCCCAGCGCAGCGAATTCCAGCACATGCGCCAGCTTTCGGAGGAGGCCTTCTCCTGCCCCTATATCCGTTGTTATAGGGAGCCCAGCGAGGAACCGCGCCAGCCAGCCACTTATCTCACTGGAGACTGAAGCGGGTAATAGTGAGTTTCCCCAGATAATCAGGAGAATGAGGATGACCACGGCCAGAAGCCTCTTGCTTAGTCTCGGCAATTGATGCCTCCGTCATTGAGTTGTGCGTGCGGTGTTATTACATATGTATCTTACAGTAGCGCGTCGGATTCGTCAATCAGGAATTGTCGCGGACTTCGTGCAATCCCGTATACTATTAACCCAGCGGATTAAAGCTTCCCCGTCCGCATCGTTAAAGCTTGAGCTCAGGCTCTTTCTCTTCGCCGATCTCCACAATCCCGGGTCACCCTTGCCAGATGCCATCCCATAGAGGTTCAAAGCGGCGGCCACCGCTTCCTGCATTGAACCGCACTCAGCATATAATTCCGCGTTCCATATGGAGTGTGCGGTCCCCTCCGGCCAGAAGTCCGTTTCCGATAGCCCGTTGCCGGACATAAGCAGCGAAAGCGGGCGACCAAACAACTCGGCCCTCTCTTCAAGAATGGTCTTCGGATTGTCGTTCACGCCGAAGATACGGACAACATATTTGCCGTTCTTCTGCTGTAGTCCATGGAGTACAACGTCGCATGGTATTGTCTCATCGCGAATTTCAATGCCTGAAAGTATGCTGCGCGACCCGACGGTGCCAGAGGAATGTACGATGCTATTCTCCAAATATGCTTTGCTGCCGCACTGAGCCCCCTGTGCCAAAACGCTATTAAAAGCTGCCGCATCGGAATGGACAACGCTGTTGATCTGTCTTTCCCAGCCCAAGTATCGGTATGACTCAATGCCCGTGGACATCAGGTGCATTACATCCGGTGTCGCGCCAAAATGAATGAACCGCGAGGGCGATAGACTCAGTAGCTTGATTCTAAATGGCCGCAGTATTTCCCACATCTTCTCCCTCGCGTCCAGCAATTCCGGGCTTTCCGCACCTTCAGGGATCTCCGCCATATACCCCTCATAGGTCGATTCCGACGCCAGCGGGTAAAAGAAATCTACATACAGCGACGGCGCTATATGTCCATTGACATATTTGCGGAAAGTTCGGTCGGCACAGTTTCCGCCCTCGTCGCAGATAAGTCCGAACAGCGCCGAGAGCATCGCAGGCGTAAAAAAGACTGCGCCGGTATCGATGTTTACGCAGCCCTGTTCATCAACGGCACCATATGATTTCAGGGTGTCTACACTCTGCTTGTGCCATACCTTCGCTATATTCCCTTGGTGATCACTCAGAAACACGCCGTGACCCGCGCCTGTCTCCGCTATTTCGGGAAAGGAAATGGCTACAGCGGTGTCCCCGTTTAGGTCTATCTGGTCGGGGTCAAACACCAGCAAGACGTCGCCACAGAGCACGAGCATTCCCGCTATTAATTTCTCGGGAATGCACGCCGTGTTTATCATCATTTCATCAAATAGCGTCGACGACCGTCCATTGGGAAGAACGCGCGGGACCGGTGAGAATACCTTCCCCAGAGCCGAATACTGGGGGACCCGCTTTGAATCGCCACTGCTCAACATCACCAGTGTTTTTAGGCCGGCGAAGTCCGAGCACCCGGAGTGTTCGGCGATATACCGCATCGCGCCCAGCATGGCTCCCCCATTGCCGACACGTTCCCCTACGGGATCAGGGACCACGCCAAAGTGCGTTTTCGGCGGTAGAAACCCGTTACTTTGCCGCTCCGCAATTTGCGCTTTGAAGCCTAAGGCCTGCTGTTCATTGGAAGCCGTAATGACCACGTAGTCCCAGCATACAAACGATGGATCCATCAGAGATGCTCGATATCTATCCCACGCCTTGCCGATGGCGCGCCCGAGAAAGGCTTCTTCTTGTCTTTTGTTCATTTTGCAGTGGCGATCCCCTTTTATTCTGATACCTGGCTCCTTTGGGCTAAATCCTGTGGCGGTCCCCTTTGGCTTAATCCTGTTTCTCCCTAAGTTTGGTGGTGATGGCATAGACCAACATGCTGATGAGCATGACGACGACAATATACACCAGGTTGTTGGAGTAGGAGTTCTTGTCTATGGACTCCGAACCACTCTTGAACGCGACGCCCAGCGGCGTATACCTGGGTGCGTACAAAAGCGAGGTCATCGTATACTCTACGAGCTTTGAGTTGAACGCCTGTGCCCCCGCCGAAACGACGGTCGGCACGATGATTGGGAAGGTGATCATGAAAAAGGTTCTGATTGGGCCAGAGCCCAAAGAGGCCGCTGACTCTTCCAGGGAGCGATTGACATTGAATAGCGATGCGCGGGTCAGTCTTACGACGGTCGGTATCGACATGATCGCGTAGCCGATCGTGAGAATCCACCACGTCCCGATGAGGGGCTTTCTGAACGTGAATATCGATCCTTCATCATAGCCTATGATAAGCCCAAGGCCCATCATGGAAACGGGAACGACCCAGGGTATAAGCAGGGAAAGCTCAAGCGCCTTCATGCCCTTCTTGGGTATTTTGA
>JAAYDL010000079.1 GCA_012729265.1 Lentisphaerota bacterium
CCGCCTGCTGTTCAGTGCCGGCAATAATCTGATCCGGCGAGGTCTGTTTACCGAAATGGCCGAGACCGCCGGTATCGATCAGCTCAAAACGTTCGCTGTTCCAGTGGGCTTCGCAGGCCACGCGGTCACGCGTAACGCCCTCTTCTTCGTGTACGATCGAGACGCGCCGGCCCACCAGCCGATTGAACAGCGCAGACTTACCGACATTCGGGCGACCGACAATCGCCACAACTCTTTTGCTTTTAGATTCTTTCATTGCGCGCACGGTGATACACGAATCGGCCCCCTCTAGCAAAGGGAAAGCGCGACAGATTAACGGCACCCGTTGATCGGGAAAAATTGAATTTCTAAATCCGAAATCCGAAACAAATCGTAAATTCGGAAATAGAAATCTTCAAAACAGGTAGGATCATGGGTGTTTTTCTGTTGGCACCTTTTTGCTTTGGAAATTATTTCGGGTATAGGAATTCGAGCTTAGGATTTTCGCAATCGGAAAGATTGCAGGAGCGAATTAGCCTTGAAATAGACGGGGCGGAAAGGGATGATCCAGACCTTTAATTTACAGAGGATTTTGATGATGAAACCGACCCAACCCGATCGACTTGGCCATTTTGGAGAATACGGCGGAATGTTTGTTCCGGAAACACTCATGGAGCCGCTGAATGAACTGGCGCGCGTTTACCACGCCGTCCGCAAGGATCCGGAGTTTAAGGCGGAGCTGCAGTATTATCTGCGCGAATATGTTGGACGGCCCACACCGCTTTACTTTGCGGAGCGGATGACCGAGCAGCTGGGTACAGCAAAAATTTATCTCAAGCGTGAAGACCTCTGCCACACCGGCGCACATAAAATCAACAACGCCATGGGCCAGATTCTGCTGGCAAAACGGATGGGCAAAAAGCGCATCATTGCCGAGACCGGCGCGGGGCAGCACGGCGTGGCCACCGCTACCGTCTGTGCGATGTTCGGTATGGAGTGCGTCGTTTATATGGGCGCAGTCGATATGGCGCGGCAGGCGTTGAACGTCTTCCGCATGGAAAGTCTGGGAGCTACCGTTGTGCCGGTCACTGTCGGCCAGAAAACGCTTAAAGAAGCGGTAAACGAGGCGATGCGCGATTGGGTGACCAATATCCGTACAACCCATTATATTCTCGGCTCCGCGCTGGGTTCGCATCCCTATCCCATGATGGTGCGCGATTTCCAGAGCGTGATCGGTCGCGAAGCGCGCAAGCAGATTCTCCAGGCCGAAGGACGGCTCCCTACGGCGCTGGTTGCCTGCGTCGGCGGAGGCAGCAACTCCATCGGACTGTTCCATCCGTTCATCAAGGACGAAGGCGTACGCATGATCGGCGTCGAAGCCGGCGGTTTCGGTATAGAGAGCGGTCAGCACGCTGCGCGATTTGCTCAGGATAAAATCGGCATTCTCCAAGGCACGAAAACCTATGTGCTGCAGGACGACGACGGACAGATTGCACTGACGCATTCCATCAGCGCCGGACTCGACTATGCCGCCGTCGGCCCCGAACACAGCCTGCTGCGCGACCTCGGCCGCGCGGAATATTCCTACGTTACCGACGTGGAAGCCGTTGCCGGCTTTGACAAACTGTCGCAGTGGGAAGGCATTCTGCCCGCGCTCGAGAGCTCGCACGCCATTGCCTGGACCATTAAAAACGCCAGTGCCTTCACGAAAGACGATCTATTGATCGTCAACGTCTCCGGCCGCGGCGACAAAGACGTGCAGCAGATCGCCGAGTGGAAAAATCAGCGTAAGGGCTGAGTTGAAACCGTTTGTTCGGTCAGCGGGCTGTCCGGAGAGAATCGGATTGCTGCAAGGCATTCAACCAGCTTTGCGAAATTGGCTACCATTAATGGTGCAATATTTGCGGGGTCCGGTATTTCAGGGGGATTTCCCATCCGCAGTTCGTTCAGGATGCGCATAAGTTCTGGGTCGGAATTTAGCAAAAAGACTCCAGAGGATGCTTCGATTTCCACGTCTTTGAGAGCGTCATAATAATCGTGACTGATATAAGAAACAATCTCTTTGCTTTTTGTAAGCCATGGTTCGGATTTGTATGTGTCGAGTTCCGGATGATTCATGGGAAAATACTGCAACAGCAGCTCTTGGAAGTAGAATATGTCGTCCATTCGTGTTTGCTTATCAATGGGAACTTGATGTTTTCTTTTTATATTTTCCCATACTTCTTTCACTTCCGGAAAATTATCGACCGTTGCCTGTAAATCCGCTTCTCGAAAACTTGCCATGTACGATCGAACATTTTCTCGGGTGAATTGAGCGATCGCCAGGCCAAGTTTTGAATTAGCTCCAATATTAGGATTTTCCCCACAACCCGTAATCAAACTCGTTGAGAGAAGAAGGAAGGCTATGGTTCTCATGATGTAAGGCGGAATAGTCATCCATATTTGATAGCGGTATCTTCTCGAAAAAGCAAATAAGATTATTTCTTCAGCTTGACCAATCAGGAGCGCTTCTAAGCAACAAATCAGTTGCCCAAGGGTCTTCTGCTTTCATTCATCTGGCGCCGGGCATCGATATTGTCGGCATCATCAATGGTGATGGTTTGAACCTCAAGGATGTCGGCGGCTTTCGCGGTCCCGAAAATGCCGGGGTAGCGTTCATAATAGATGTCGCCGTTGGGCAGTTTATGCTCCAACCGACACTTAATGATCTCGCTCTGCATCACAATCCGAGTGTCATAAACAAAGATCCGCTTCAGCGCCTGGCGCTTATTCACCACCTCGTCAACCTTGGTATTGAGGTTAAAGCTCGACGAAACAAATCCGTCCTTATACAGCTGGATCGTATGCGCTGCGCCGGCTTTCAACAGCACTTGAAGCGGCATGGAGAGTACGTCGGAATCCCCATCGGATTGGGTGGCCGCATAGAACCTTCCATCCACAAAAACATCCACACCCGCAGGCTCGGTAACAAGCATCAGAATCCCGCTGTCCTTTACTAGGTTAAAGTCGACACTTTCATTCACGCTGGGCTGGAGATTGATGATCTTGGTCTGCTCCGCGTAACCCACCAACGTAACCTTCACTTCATGAACACCGCCTTGAAGTTCGGAGAGGGTCAGCGGGGTCACACCGACGTCTTCATTATCCACAAAAACGGCGGCCCCTGATGGCGAAGAAAAGACGGAGAGCCCCGCCGGCAGGGCTTCCAGCACGGGATTGATCTCATAGGGGGTGGATTCTGCAAAAGCCATCTCCCGAACAAACGGAATATATCCCTTCATTTCAACCCGGACTTCGGCATTTCCCGGAACAACATCTTCAACCGTCATCGGTGTTGTCCCTTTGAGTACACCGTTAACCAGAATTTCTGCGCCCGCAGGGCTGGACCCCACTTTAAGGCGGGCCATGCGGGAATCGAGATTAACCTCCACTTTCACCGGAGAACGATCGATCAGTCGAACCTCTCTGGTACGCGGAAGAAATTTTTCCCGAATCTGGAATTCCAAGCGATATTCCCCGAGCGGAAGATCGGTCAGCAACAGCGGCGTGGTTCCCCTTGAGACGCCGTCGATCAGCACCTCCGCCCCTTCAGGATTTGAAACGGCCTGCAGGAGGCCGGTGATGGGCTTCATCTGCAGCTTCAGGTTTTTGCTCTCTCCCTTGGCAAGGAAGAGATTGGCATAGGCACTCTCATATCCCCCCTTCCGGATCTCGACGGCATAACTCCCCTCCGCCAGCGATCCGACCGTACAGGGCGTAATTCCCGCGGCTTTTCCATCCACATACACCTCCGCGCCGTCCGGTGTTGTTGCCACCGAAAAGGAAGAGGTTTTCCCGGAAAGCGGATTCTTCTCGCATCCGGACAAGAGACTGAGACCTCCTGCCAAAAGGGCGGCAGTAACGGCAAAATATTTAATCCAACGCATATTTTCCTTCATTCGGATCTACCTCAGTCGCTCTTCTACACCAATTAGTTTTCGCCGAATCTCATCATAACGTTTGTCATCCGTCGGGATCAGATCCTGGAGATAGCGCAGGCTTTTCCGCGCCTCATTCCACTGCTTCAGGCGAATCGCCCGATCTGCGGCAAACATATAATCTTCGTACCGTTTATCTCGCAGTGCCTCAGATTCCTCCAGCAGTTTCTCCGCCTGTAGATAAAGTTCAGGTTTTGGCTCAAAATCTACCAGGCACTTGACCGTCTCCTGAAAATTGACAATCGCTTCGGCCAGATTGGCACTGCGCACTTCGCGGGCCTCCCATTTTTTCTGTCCAACGTCAAAGGCCGATTTTGCCAGCTCAAAAAGCTCTTCGGTGCTCCGAGTCCAGGAAAGCGGAATATCCAGCTGACTGCGTGCAAATTCTTCGAGCAGCGCGGTTATCTTCTGCGACGCATCGGAGGGTTTATTCACGTTGTGCACTTTAACGTGTTTCATCAGCCCGTTTCGCTGAACGACTAGATCATATAAGTTATATCCGGGTTCTTTCCCAATCTGGTCACCCTCAAGCGCATAAAACCCGGTCTTTTCAACTTGGCCCGAAAGCTTCTTGATCACATTGGACGATATTTTTACAGTGCGGTCAAATTTTCGCTTGCTATCCAAATCTTTCATAGAAAGCGTCAGGTTGCCGTCGAGATCCAGCTCGAGATAATAGCGGAAAATGTTATTATCATTTCCGTCAACCCGCTCATATTTAAAGGTCAGATATTCTTTCTCCGTGCCGTTCGCCGCATTTCCGGCCATGATTTTCTGGATGGAAAAGAGCACCAGGAAAACAACCAGCAAGGTTAAAAAGGCCGTAGCAACCAGGGTCAGGCGATGCGAAAGACGGCTGGCCGGCCCCTTCGTCTCCGCAGCCCGCTCGAGTTTGTTTTTTGAGTGTTTAAACCCCAGATCGATGGCTTCAACTTCAATCGCCTTCACCGGCTGATTCGGTGTTTCTTCGACTGAATCCTTATGAATGTTAATCACACGGAACGCCGTATGGCCGACCGATACCAGATCGCCCGTCTTGAGTTGATGTTCATCAATCGGTTCGCCGCCCACGCGGGTTTTTTCCCCGGCACCGAAGTCGGTGACCCAAAGCGACCCATCGGACTTAAAGAAGAAACGCCCGTGAAACAGCATCACGGCGTCATCGTCCAGAACAATATTGTTTGCGGGAGAACGTCCAAACTTCATTCCTGTTTCGGGAATGGTCAGCTCCTGCCCGATCTCTTTACCTATTTCAATAATCAGATGCGACATACTACTCTGCTTTTCGATTGTTCTACCCTTAGCCCAAACTCATTTTATAAAATCCCGGCGAAACCCCTTTATTACATTGCGCCGCTCAATAAGCGAAGCAGAATCGGCCCCAACAGAATAAGAAAAACCGACGGAAAAATAAAAGCAATCAAAGGGAACAGCATTTTTACCGGCGCCTCATTCCCCCGTTTTTCGGCCTTCTGAAACCGTTTAACGCGGATCTGATCCGCCTGGATCCGCATGGCACCACCGATCCCCGAACCCAGCTCATCCGCCTGAATCAGCGCATTTGAAACCGCACGAATATCGGGATGATCCACCCGAACCGCCAAATTGCGCAGCGCCTCCCGCCGGGAACGGCCCACTTGAATTTCTCGAAATACCCGAATCAACTCTTCGCCCAGCGGATCAATCTCGCGCTTTTGAATAATCCGATTGATTCCACTCATAAAATCAAGCCCCGACTCCACCGCCAGCGTAAGCAGATCGAGCACAAACGGAAGCGCACGCTCAATTTTTTGGTGACGCGCTTTAACGGCAGACTTCAGCCACACATCCGTGTAGATCCCGAAAAGCAGAATAAAGATGAAATAAAACATGAACTGGCGATCCGCCATAACAGCACCCAACCGCCCCGTCATCAGCGGGATCGTCAGCGCAATCATCGCACAGATAAATCCACCGAAACCCAGAGGAACCAAGGCGCGCAACGCGATCACCTCATGCGCCTCAATCAACCCCTCAAAACCAGCCGCCACCAG
>JAAYDL010000080.1 GCA_012729265.1 Lentisphaerota bacterium
ATTGGGCATCCGGAACGCTCCAAAGGGCGATCTCTGCGTAAAACGTGTATCCATGCTTCTGCTCAAACTGACCCAGAAAGAACCCGGCTGGCGTGCTTGCATCCGGTTGCATGCTTTCGGGAATCGGTTTCATGCTGTTGCCTCCGATTCGAATTGAACCACATTCGATTCAGTTGGAACAATCGCCCAAAACGCTTGTGCCTGCTTGCGAGTCATTAAACCCTTGTAGCGCTTGTGCAGTTCTTCCGGAGAGTTGCCCGCCCAAGTTGCAACCTCGCCCTCGCTACGTCCCTCTGCGAGACGTGCGGAAAGTGCGGTGTGTCTCATGACATCATATTTCCATGGAACAAGGCCTGCTGACTCGCGGATTGCTTCAAGTTTTTTACGGGTGTTTGGCGGGTGAATAGGTGTTCCCTTTACGACATACGGCGCAATCCACGCAAGGGCGTTCGGCGGGATCTCAACGATTCGGCGGGATCTGACTTTTGCGGCCGCTCCTCTCAAGGTGATGATTTCCTCCTCGATGGATATGCAATCCCATGTGAGGCGTTCCAGCTCTTTTTCCGGCCGTATACCGCAGAACAGTCCCAAAATCGTGTAAGGCATCATCACGCCATCATCAAAGGCTTGCGTTGCTGCGAGTAGGCGACGGCATTCATCAATCGTCAAAATCTCCGGTTCAGCTTCTTCGAGTTCTGCACACTCGATTCCTTGTGCTGGGTTTGTATCGATGAACTTCTTTTTTAACGCCCATGCAAAAAATGCGTGCAGTCTTGCTTTGCGGTTCCGCTGGGTTCGGCCTGTGGAAGGGTTTGAGGTGTTTGCACCTGTGGTTCGATCTCGAACAGGGCCTAGAATCCACGCCTCACAAGCTTTTCGTCCGATGGTGCCAAGCTGCTTGTTCAGACGGCCGGAAAAGAAGGCGCTCAACTCATGTTCCAGTGAGGTAATGGTTCGGTCCCGTTTGTTGGAGCGGCGTTTCCAGTCAAGGAATTTATCAAGTGCATCGGCAACCGTAATGGATTTCTGTTTCCGGTTGTGCTCAAGCTCTTTGAGCATTCGGTCAACGCAATCGCGAAGGGTGACGCCTTCCCACTGTTGCAGGCGCTTGTAGCAGTCGAGAGCCTCAAGACGCTGGTCATCCGTCATGGATCCCGCTTGCGCTCCGATTCGTGAAAACTCCTGTTTCCTGAGGTTGTAAAATGCCCTCGCCTTGTCGTTTGTCCGGAAAAACTTCTTGCGCTCTTTGCCACCCTCGACCCAGCGGACCCGATACTTCAAATGTGGTGCCTGTTTGTTTTGGTAGGGCGTCAAGGTTGGTTCGTTCATATCCCACAAGATGCCACATAATGACAACGAATGCAACAAAAAGTGGTAATAATATGGTAATGACGCCAAAAACAGGCTTCAATCCCTTATAAACTTCGGTCTTCTAAACCGAAGGTCGGGGGTTCGATTCCCCCCTCCCGGGCCAGTTTCAAAAGCCTTCAATCCCTTATCCATAGCGGGATTGAGACACCAAACACCGATTAGGGCGCATGTATCACTTGTA
>JAAYDL010000081.1 GCA_012729265.1 Lentisphaerota bacterium
GTGCCATTCGGGTCCGCCTGACCATGGATTTTCTTCTTGCCGGGTCTGGGAATAGGTGTACGGTTTTTGCGGCTATTTAACATCGGGGAATAGGGCATTCGCGCCATCGGTGCGTCTGTTTCCAAAGCCTTTTCTAATGTGATGTTGATGACGCTGTTTGAGAAAACTGAGAAATGAACGACCCATTTAATCGAGGAGAATGAAATGAAAACCAAACATCTGGCCGCGCTGCTTATGCTTATCCTGCCTGTTATATTGGCTTCGTGTTCACACAGAATGGCATTTGATTCAAACGAAGACGCTGTATCTGATGCAAACCGTTATCGCATGCCCGCAGAGCAAGCCGACGCGGATGCACAGAACGACCTTGGGCTTTCTGATGACAAAGTCGAAGATCCCCTACAGGATCATGCTGAGGCGGCTGATGGCAACCCCACGCCCGCAGAGCAAGACGACGCCGATGCGCAGAAGGACCTTGGGCTTTCTGATGAGCAAGGTGAAGACACGCTACAGGAGTATGCTGAGGCAGCCGATGCCAACCCCACAGCCGAAGAGCAAGACAACGCCGATGCACAGAACAACCTTGGGCTTTCTGATGACAAAGGCGAAGAGACGCTACAGGAGTATGCTGAGGCGGCGGATGAGTACCGCACGGCTGCAGAGGAAGGCGATGTCGAGGCTCAATTTAACCTTGGGATCTGCTATGCTCTTGGTCGTGGCGTCCCGCAGAATGACGAGGAGGCGGTAACGTGGTGGCGCAAGGCCGCAGAGCAAGGCCTCAGCGATGCGCAGTACAACCTCGCGTGCTACTATAAATCGGGCTACGGTGTCGCTCAGGATGTCAAGGAGGCGGCGAAATGGTTCCGCGAGGCCGCAGAACAAGACCACATCATGGCGCAGTACAACCTCGGTGCCTGCTATTATCAAGGCAAAGGCGTCGCTCAGGATTACAAGGAGGCGGTGACGTGGTTCCGCAAGGCCGCAGAACGGGGCCTCGCCGAGGCGCAGTTCATCCTCGGTACCTGCTATGATTTTGGTGAGGGTGTCCCTTACGATGTCAAGGAGGCGGTGACGTGGTTCCGCAAGGCTGCAGAGCAAGACCACATCATGGCTCAGTACAACCTCGGCGTCTGCTATGCTTTGGGCGAAGGCGTTCCGCAGGATCAGGAGGAGGCGGTGAAGTGGTACCGCAAGGCCGCAGAGCAAGGCGTCGCCAAGGCTCAGCACAATCTCGGGCTCTGCTATCAGAATGGCCAAGGCGTTCCGCAGGATGCTGTGGAGGCCTATGCATGGTTCTCTATTGCAGCGATGTCGAATGAGTCAGATACAACGGGAAGGGACGCGATCAAAAGGGAAATGAGCAGTCTCCAACTTGAGCAGGGTGAAGCCCGGACAAAGGAACTGCTCAACATGATCGAAAACCGAAAATAATAGATGCGACAAGAAGGTCGCATCTACGAAAACACACTCCTCGTGGAAGCGAGGCCCCTTTCTTCGTTCCCTTCGTTTCCTCTGTGTGAAATCGCTCACTCAAAACGCGGGTTCTTCCAGATACAACTGCTGCTGCATCAGCTCCAACTGTTGCTGCATCAGCTCCATCTCCTGCTGCATCGCCTCGACCGACGCTCCATCCACATTCTCCGCCGGAGGCGACTGAACTTCTTCCGGCTGCTCCTTCACACCTTTTTTTTTCGCTTCCTTCGCAGCCTTCTTGGCCGCCTTTTTGGTGGCACGAATCAACTGGCGCTGCCTCCACTCCAAATTATCATGCAGCGGATCAAGCGTCAGCAGATTGGCAAACAGATCGACCACCTCCAAGGGGCGGAAACCAATGCGCCCGCCAACCACAAACAAATGAACCCCGACGCCGAATTCATCCACCGACTCAGCAAACATCGCCTTAGCCCCGCTACGGGATGACATCTTTCCGCTGATCGCAGATAACGGCGTAAATGCCGCCACCTCCTTCTGGTTCCAACTATATCGCGAAGAATGCGCGAGCGACAAGTCCCACCCTTCGCGCTCGCATTCCCAAATCCCAAAGCGGCGAGCGCCGAGGCCGAAGCGATAGAGATCTTCATAACTGTAGGCCTTTGCCTGCAGCAGCTCGGTCGCCATGATATGCGCCCCCATATCGGTTCCCAGCGACACGCTGGCATCCGCCACAAAAATATCCGTCAGATCCTCACCGATGCAATAGACCGCATTCCGCGCACTCTGACACCCGCTCCCCAAAACAACAAACCCGGCCAGCACCAACTGCGGCCACGCCGCTAAAACCTCTTTTATATTCATCTCACTTCTCCCTTGTTGTTCTACTACTCACAGAGTTCCCATGGAATTCATCATGGACTCCATCTGTTTTTCCATTGCACCCATCTGATCCTGCATCACCCCGGACTCCATGATCGTTTCCATCTGCGTCTGTATCGCATCCATTTGCTTCTGCATGGCTTTAGCCTGCTCGGGACTGGGCGCATCTTCGCTCGAATAATGAATCGTCCACCCGTTTTCCGGGGTTGTTCTCGGGGCTTCTCTAGAGGGACCGCCCGTCAGCGGCGAACCGCCGCGCGCAATCTTATCGATCACCTCTTTTTTGGTGCTGTAAAAGGTGATTTTTTCCGCAACGCGCCCGGCCTCGGCGGTCATTCCCTGCAGAATAAACTGATCGGCGCACTGCACTGCTGCTGCATCGCGCGTCGAAATAAACGAAATTTTATCGAGCGCCTTCAGCGCAGGCTCAACCACGCCCAGACGAGCAGCATCCAGTGCAATCCCGGCCAAAATCTCATCGCGCTCCGAGGCCAGCGCAATCTGTTCAGCGATGGCAATCCGAGCCTCCAGCTGGCGCGTATATTCTGCCTGAGGCTCGGCACTCATACTACGTCCATAACGCGGCTGCCCACCGATACTCGCGCCGACCGACACTCCACCGCTCCCAGTCACCGCTGAACGCCCCTGCGCAATCCGCGCAAGCACCTCATTGCGTCTATTGAGCAACGTGATCTGCTCGGCCATTTGAACCGCCTCCTCATTCATCCCCTGTAGAATGAACAGATCCGCGCACAGCTCTGCTGCTTCAGATTTAGACGACAGCACCCGCATCTTTCCGACTGCCGTCAGCGCCAGCCCAACATCGCCCATACGGGCGGCATCAGCGGCAACGCCCATCAGCGCAGCGTCACGCTCCTGCATAATCATAATACCCTCAGCAATATTCAACCGTGACTCCAACTGCGCCTTCATCTCCACCGTTGGAGCAGGAACCGCTCGACTCTCCTGAACATTGTCTTCCCGCACAACGGTCTGCTGCCGAGCAATCCGCCCGAGTGCATGATCTCGAGTTAATGTATTGGAAATACTCTCCGCCAACTCCGTCGCTTCCTTCACCAAGCCCAGCTCAACCAGCAAATTCACGCATGTATTCGCCGTATTATTCTGAGAATCCGAGTTCCTAATTCCTTTAACGGCAAGCCACATCTGATCAAGATAACCCAGTTTTGCAGCATCCAACGCAATTCCAGAAAACGCACTGTCTCGCGATGCTGTATTGGAAATTTTTCCCGCTGCCATGAATCGACTCTCAAGCTGCTCCTTCACACTTGGAGTCGGCACCAGCGGCTTCACCGAAGCCGTCTCCTTCACGGGAAGCGCTGCGGTACTGCCGGGCCGCCGGAAGGTCATCATGGCCCGTCCGCCCTTACGATAAATCAGCAATCCCTCCGGAGAAAAATCCGCCGTACGAATGCCCTCGCTGGTGGTCAGCAGCAGTTCATCAAAATTCAGTTTCCACTGCATCCGTGTCCGCACATCGCCGCCCTCCAGCAGCGCCTGACCGTTCTGTTCCACCAAAAAATGCAGCGCCGTGGCAGCGTCCTCTGTCAACTCAACCCATTCGCCTAAAAACGAAGCCGCCGCGTCCGCAGCGCTACGACCTCCCGAAGCGATAACCGGAACATTCATTCGATCTACAAAAAGCGAAGACGGAGAGCCGGCCAGTAAAATTTCCGTCGTGGCAGGAACGAACACCTCATCAGGCAGCGCATAGCTCGGCGCTCCCCTAGACTCCGTCTGCGCCGGTTCTTTCAGACTCATTGTCGGCCGCGATTCCGGCGGCGCAACCTCAATTTCAGCCAACGCCTCGACCGGCCTTTCCAGAGGCGCAACAGGCGCATCCATCCCCTCTTCGAAAACTTCGCTCGGCCCTGCCAAATCTACTGGAGGCACATTCACGCTCTCGGAAACCTTATCCTCCACATCAGCCACAACGTTTTCCACCGCCGCCTGAGCTTTAGCGCCCGTCGCCGAGGCCAACGGAAGCGCAATACCGACCGTCAGCAAAACCGCCAAACAGACCGCACCCAGCCCGAAAGCACCGCGACGTCGCCCGCCGTCGAGAATCGCCAACAGCCGTCCTTCCAGCGCATTCTTCCGCGCCATCGTAATTGCCGCGCTCAGCAGCGGAACCCGCCCCGATTGCATCCGCGCTACTTCCAGCAGCTGATCGGCATAATCCGCCGCCGGCGCACCGTTGGTCAGCACATAATCGTCGCACGCATGCTCACGCTCCAAACGCAGCCGCCGTGCGGCAATCCAGAAGAGCGGATTAAACCAGTGGAGCGCCAGTGCAATGGTACAGATGCTATGCAGCAGACAGTCATTGCGTTTCACATGCGCCAGCTCGTGCACTAAAACCGCCGACCGCTTCTGCTCCGGCCACGCCCGGCCATCGACCGGCAGCACAATCGTCGGACGGAACAGCCCAAACGCCATCGGTGCCCATCGACTGCTGCATTCCAACAGCACTACCTTGCGCGATATCGTCAAACGTCCGCGCACCCGTTCGCGGGTTTCCGACCATACGCCTTGAACCTCCGACGCGCGGCGTACAATCCGCCAGACCGAGAGCCAGCCGATCATCAGCGACAACAACATAATTGCTGCGCCACACAACCAGACAAACAGACTAATCTGAAGCCAAGAAAACGACCTTCCCTCTTCGCTTGCTACCTTTGACAATTCGGGTTCAACCGTCGGGGAAATCGTTTCCACGCGCTCAACCGAGGTGATGGTCGGTGTCTCCGTCAAAGCAGGAACGGTTACCGTGGGTTCCGAAAAAGCAACGACCGGCGCAGGTTCCGACGCCTGCGGAGCAGACTCGATCTCCACCATCGAAGGCGGAAGTATCCTTGTTTCCCAGTGTGGCAACAAAAAATGAGCTGCCGGAATCAAAAGCCCGCCGCTTACCGCCAGCATCAAAACAAAATAGCGTTGCGCCGATGAAAAACGACGCATCAGTAAAATCACCAAAAAGGCGACCATCAGCAGAAGGCTGCACTTGAGTTCCAGTTCCAGCAGAACGTTCCACTTCATCCCAACCTCCTATTGGCGCTTCGCCTTTTCAATCAACGCACTTAAACGGTCATACTCCTCCGGATTCAACTTTCCGCTGCTGATATCCAGCAGCGATGCAATCGCCTGTTCGGCGGAGTTATCAAAAAAGGTATTCAGCAGCCTGCGCATCGCTCCGCGGCTGGCCGACCTACGGCTCTGCACCGGCGTGTAGAGATATTTCCGCCCGCTCGTGCGGTGCGTAACATGCCCCTTTTCCTCCAGCAGACGGAGCATGGTGCGCACCGCAGAATAGCCGGGAGCATCCTCCATACGTTCCTGAACATCCAGCGCAGAGAGCTCCTTGTTTTCAAAGAGCAGGTCCATAATCTGCCGCTCGCGGCGACTCAGCTTA
>JAAYDL010000082.1 GCA_012729265.1 Lentisphaerota bacterium
CGACCATTCCGTCTAATTCGCCGGACGTTCCATAGGGCAGTCCATAAACCATCACTTCGCCGGAATAGGGATCCGGCTCGCCCGTTTCCGCATTCTGGATCGGAGGACCAATTTCAACAACAACCTCCCAAGGCTCCGCGACAGCAGCCTCCGGCGGTGCAGGAGCGGGAAGCGTGAAGGAGAGATCCGCTTCCTTATCCTTTAGCGCCGAAGTCACCATGAAATAAATCAGCAGAAGGAATACAACGTCGATGAGTGGAGTTATCTGGAGGTCCACCTTTTTGCCTATCATATTGTCTAATAATTTCATCGCTATTTCCTAAACGCCGTATAAATGAGGTCGACCATTCCGGCTTCACCGCAGGCGGCCATGACCTTTTTACTGTCTTTATAACGGACCCGCTCATCCGCGCGGATAAGCACCTTTTGGGTCGGATTATTTGGATCCGCCATGCGCTGCTCAATACGTTCCGACAGCTTTTCCAATTCAATCAGCTCCATATCATCATACACATTGCCCTCTGCATCCAGAGAGAGAATCATGCGTCCTTTGATTTCTTCGGGCACCTTGGCATGACTGGACCGGGGCAACGTTTCTATCTCATAGCGTTGTTCCGCGGCAACCGATGCCACCATAAAGAAGACCAGCAGCAGAAACACCATATCGATCATGGGAGCCATATCGATTTCGGCATCTTCCCTTGCGGGCATTTTAACTTTCATTTCACACCTCTCTTACGGAGAAGTTTAACCGTCATCAAAACGGCCGTTCAGTTAATCACGAAAACCCATCGGAGCTTCACCCGTTTCGAGCGTATCGAGCAAAGCACCAATATTACGTCCCACAGAAGCGGTGGATTTTATAAAACTATTGCGATAGTAGTAAAAGAAAAGCATTGAAGGAATTGCGATTACCAGACCGGCAGCCGTTGTCATCAGCGCTTCCCCAATGTACGAAGCCAACTCGGAGGATTTTCCGGAACCGGAAATACCCAGAAAGTTAAACGCACCGATCATCCCCGAAACCGTACCCAGCAGCCCCAGCATCGGCGCGGTCGCACCAATAATGGAAAGATAGTCGATCGGCTTCATGTAGGTTGTTACTTCTTCCGTGCTGGCTTCTTCAATGGCTTCCTTCACTTTTTCAAAATTGACTTCACGATGATCAGAGCAGCGTTCTAATCCGGCACCCAAAATATACGTAAAGAGCGTTTTGTTTTGCTGACACAACGCGTGTGCCTCGGAAATTTTCTTTTGCTGCATCAGCTTGATGAATTCAGGGAAAAGATCGGGGCGCAACAATACTTTCTCCCGAACCGCCAAACCGTTCTGAACGATAAAATAGACCATGGCCAAAGACATAAGTCCAAGGGGAATCATCGCCCATCCTCCTTCCATAATCATATCAAAGAGGTTCTTTTCTGCGGTCTCTCCTTCAGCAGCGAAGGCGGCAACCGGCACAATCAACAAACTCAGGCCCAAAGCCAGTCTGGTCATCTTTCTTGTCATTTCAGTCTCCTTCTAATTAAGATTATCAATTCTTAGATTCCTTCTCTTCCATCATAATATTCCACGCATCCCGCAAAGCGTCCATTTCTGCCATCAGTCTATCCGCCTCATCCGCTTCATCGGTATTCGGATACATCAGCAGAATTTCACGGATCACCTCTTCGGATGAGTCAAACAGGCCGAGATTCGCGTACAGCTGGGCACAGAGCACTTCCGCAGGACGCAGCCACTGAGGGTCATCGGAACTAAATACAACCACCTTGGCGGCCAATTCAATCGCTGCGGCATAGTCCTCCTTCATCGTCAAAAACTTGGCCGTAATGTAAAGGTCTTCGGCCAGGGCATCGTCGCTCATATCCTTTGTCCAACCGCGCAAAGCGAAGAGTGCCTCAGCCTCCTCCGTCCGCTTGAGTTCCATCAGTGCAAGACCCTGATACGCATAGGCTCCGCGCTCGATCTTTTCATCGCACCGGGCGGGCCATGCAGGATCACGGTCGGGGTTCGCCAGCATTCGGGAATAAACCAGCGACTTTTCGTATTGGCCCACTTTATAATAAAGCTCGGCGAGCATGTATTGATAGCTGCTCAAATTCGAAGGCAGAAAGTCATATTCCTTGAACGGAGCCAGCCCCTCCTCCAAATGCGCAATAATCTCATTGTACGAACGCTTAACTCGCAGCTCCTCAACCAACTTTTCGTCGATATCTTCCCGCGTATCAAAGGTAATCCGGGTAATATCTCGAGGGTGGAACCCGAATCGACTGACATCGGAGGGTCCATACCAAACCTGACCATTGGAATATCCCCGAAGGTCAACCGTTTGCTGACTGGAATTTACTCCACTCCCAAGGACCACGATCGCTTTGACCGGCGCGGCCCCCGCGCCCGCCCATGCAGCACCGGATAATACCAAACTAAGTAAAACTTTTTTCATCCTGCCCTCTTTATTTTTGGAGCCGCTGTTCGGCTTTCTGGATATATTCAGCAATGAATGGCGCACGCTCTTCGCTGTTGAGATATTGATCGGCCATCATTTCCTGAAGAATACTCTGTGCCTGTGCAGATTCTCCCTGCTCTACAAGACAATCCGCCGCGCCGAGATAGGCCATCGCCGCCCAGATGCCATTATCATACGCCTTGCACTGCATATAGGTCCGCTTGTACCAGCCGAGCGCCTGAGCAAATTCTCCTTGTTGAAACAGAGTTCGACCAATTCCACAGTACGCTTCGCCCATATATTCATTGCGCCACTGCGGCACACTCGAAATCGTCTTAAAGGCCTCTTCCGCCTCTTGACTTCGACCCAACTGATCGAGCGCATTGGCCTTGGAAATCTGAGACCAGCCCACTTCCGGCACCGGACCAAACAGATTCTGAACGGCACCAACAGAAACCAGCACGTCTTCATACTGCTTCAGCTCCATCTGCGCCGTAACCCGTGCCCGATAAGCGTGCCAAACCAGATCCGACTCCTCAAAGTTGGAAATAAAATAATTCGCGTAGTTGGTCATCTTTTCCAGATCACCGGCCTCAACCGCAGCATCACACATCAGATAGAGCGGACCGGGCGAGGTAACGGTCAGATCGTTAACCGTACTGACCAACAGGTCGGAGAAACTCTTCAGACTCTCCTCCCCCTGCAGGAGCGCACGAGTGAGCTGCCAGCGAAGTGCAAGAACTTCCATATTGGCACTCCGCGCATCATCCAGCTTCAGGCGCACCAGCTGTATCCAAGAATTTCGGGTCGACGCATCCTTCTGGCTCTCCACAAGGCCGACCATCTCCATAATGATTTTATCAACGCCCAGCTGACCGGGGAAATTGCCATAGTCCGCAATCGCTCCCATATACGCATTGAATGCTTTTTCAACCTCATCCTGCCGAAGGTAAGCCTGCCCAATCCAGTATTGCGCCTCTGCCAAGTCCGCCTGGACGCCCCACTTGGCTTTATACTGCTCCATGCGTGCGATAATTTCATCCCACTTTGATTCCAACTGATAGGCTTCCGCCGAACGTTTCGCAGGATAGAGCGCCTGCAGCGGCGTATTGGACGTTTTGATCGCAGCGTCATAATCTTCCTGCGCTAGATCCAGCGGATGGGGGCCCTTTTCGGTGGGCTCTTTTGCCACACGAATATCGCCGCGCATGCTATACGCCTCAGACCGAACCGAGCTCTGCTCATAATTATCGATCAAATAGGTAAAGGTTTCTTCGGCGCCCTTGGTATCTTCCACCGTCTCTGAAAGCGCATACTGACAAACCCCTTTTCGGAAAATGGCTTCATCCACCAAGTCGCCCTCTTCATACTCATCCAGATATTGTTCAAAATCAGAGAGCGCTTCGGCAAATTTACCCTGCAGCATGTAGCCCATACCGCGGTAGTACAATGCATACGAACGATTCGGAAAATCAAAATCCTCTACTACATATCCGGACTCATCGCAAAGGCCGTCCACAAAAACGCCGAATTGTTCACAGGCCTCCGCATTTTGCTGCGTCTGCAGGTAAGCCAACCCCAGCATGTAGTAAAGGTTTGCTTTGGCCATCCGTTTGTTTGGATCCGCAGCGCTGATCTCCAGTCCTTCAATATACTTACGCAGGGAGATGACCGCTCCAAAATTACTGCGGTTCAAATTATTTCCAATCATCAACAGCAGATATTCACGTTGGAACATGCCCTCCCTGCCCGCATTGTTCCATTCATTAAGATAATCCATTATGCGCTGCTCCGCACGGTCAAATTCGTTCAGATTATAAAGTGCTGCGGCGGCATAATAGCCTCCCGCCTCACCAATCTTGATTTTAAGCTCTTTTGCTTCAGCAGCTTCATCCTCCTCCTCATCAAATTCTTCCCGTTCATCTGCAGGTATATAGCATCGGTCAAAAACGCGTTTAAATGCAACATAACCTTCCCAATAGCGCTTAATCTCCTCTGAAGCATAGATTTCACCAATGGACAGATCAACATGGTCTTCATACGGATCCATGTTGTTCAGCTGTTCAATCGACGCGTCGAGATTCTCCACTTCGCGCTCATACTCCTTTATCTCGAAGGGCTGAAGCTCTACACCATTAATCTTCCGCTGTAGTTCCGCCTTTTTCTTCTCGGAAAAAGAAATCAGCTCCTCACGAGGCAGCACCATCCGGTAGAGGTAAAGCGCATTCAGCAGATTATCTTTTCCCCCTGAAGCATAGAGGCCTTCCGCACCCAACATCATCGTGATATTCAGTGTGATGTCGTACCGGCAATCCGAACTTTCCACCCGACGTACCCACGCAAAAAGATTGGACCAATTCTCTGTTTCGACCAGTGCACGCGCCACCATAATCTGACACTTCTGCCGAACCCGGTCGTCGTCGGCATTCCGCTCAGCGTAAAGGAGCGGATCAATCGATTCCTCCCACATTTCCTTCAGAAAATAGGCCTGTCCGATCAGCAGGTTCATATTATATTCATCATCAGGCGTCATCTCCGGATCCGAACGGATACGAGATGCGTATTCGATGATTTTATCCCAATCCTCCGTCTCAAAAAAGGCCTGAGCCATCATGCGCAACGCCAGACGCTCATTCGGACGCGGGTCGTTTTCCATATATTCCTCAACCAGCGCGACCCCTTCATCCGTCTGGCCCAACTGATAATAGACACGGGCAAGCTCCAGCCGGCATTCCTGAGTCGTCTGTTTCTCATTATCGCCCGTAAGGGCTTTCAGTTCATCGATAACCGCCTGCAGGGGCTCAACCGCGCGCGCATAGTCCCTTCTCTCCAGCATTTGTCTGGCATATTCGTAGATCTCCGTAACACTCATCGTATCGAAATTAGGAGCCTTCTGTCCGTTCGCAGTACCGCAAAAAACAAACAGTGCAACCACAAAAAACGACACCGAACGTATGCAACCTCGTTGAAAAAATCTCATGAAATTACCCCTCATTACTCAGCAAAAAATCAAGCTGTATTGCCATCAGCGGCGACCGGAACTACGCCGAAGCAAAGCTATTCAGGACAAGTTAGTGGCTGACACGACAAACGCAAGTCTATTTCATTAAACATTCGGCGCCAAAAATCCCCATTTTCGTCCAGATTTAATAACAAATTAAACCTTACCGCCCGTCGTAGAGGATATCCCCTTAAATCTCCTCATCGGCATCAGATTCCAACACCCGCTCTCCAAGCAACTTGATGGCCAATGCCCCCAACGGTGCTGTAAAAACAATGCTCAAAACCGCAACGGCTAAGATCACTTCTCCCGGGCGTTGATCCATCCCCAGCGCCGCCATCGCCCCCAGCGGCACCGCACCCATCGCCGCCTGAACCGTTGCCTTGGGCCAATATGCCACGACCGAAAATAGTCGTTCGCGTCGATTCAGCGGACTCCGCAACAGCGAGAGCAGCACACCGCCGCTGCGTGCAAGCAATCCACATATAATTAACCCCAAACCGGCAAACCCCGTCTTTAATGCAAGCGAAACATCCACTTTTGCCCCAACCAAGGTGAAGAGCATGATCGACGCAAAAACCCACACCTTCGAAAGTTTTGAGGAGATTTCATGCGCCATCGCTTCGCGCCGCTCAAGAATGATAAACCCGATCGCCATTACGGCCAGTAAAGCAGGAAAAGGAACGGTATAAACCTTCAAAATCTCCTGCACCTGAAAAAGCAGAATAGAAACGCCCACCACCACCATTGTCCGTTTCGTGGCCCGAGGATCAAAACGCTCAAAAAGCTTCAGGAGAAGCCAGCCGATACCGAACCCAACTAAAATTCCCGCAATAATCGATACCGGAATCCCGGCAATCTTTAAGAAAATATGACCCGAAGATCCTGTGTAAAACCCTAGAAAAACGGAAAAAATAACGATCGCGATTACATCGTCCAGCGAGGACGCCGCCAGAATCATCGTTGGGATGCCCTTTTTTACGCCCCTTTTACGCTCTATAAACCCGATCATCATCGGGACCACGACCGCCGGTGAAACCGCTGCAATAATGAATCCCAGCATCGCCGACTCCAAATGCGTCAGCCCCAAGAAAAGGGGCCCCAAAAGAGCGATCGTTCCGCCCTCAAGAATTCCCGGAATGAACGACAACAGGAGCGCCTGAACACCGACGCGGTTCAGGGTTTCTCGGTTCAACTCAAACCCGGCCCGAAGCAGAATAATAATCAGCGCAATATTCCGCAGATCGGCCGAAGCATCCAGAAATCCCGGCTCCAACAGATTCAGCACATAGGGTCCGAATAAAACACCCACCAGCAACATACCCAGCAAACCCGGCATCCGCATCCTGCGAAAAACCCAGTCTGCCAACAATCCCAGCAATATCATCTCAGCAATGCCCACTGCCACGCCGATTCTCCTTTAAAACGCGGGACCATACTGTATTCAGCCAAACTTGAAAAGCGGGAAAGAAAAAGGCGCCCTTTTCAGGACGCCTTGGTTTTCCCCCTCAACGTAGACCTTATTTAATCTTCGTAAAGCAGAGCGTGGCATTATGGCCGCCAAAGCCGAGTGAATTGCTCAGCGCCACATCAATATTCATTTCGCGGGCGACGTTCGGAACATAGTCCAAATCGCAGTCTGGATCGGGCGTTGTATAATTGATCGTCGGCGGCGCAATGCCGTCACGAATCGCCAGCGCGAGAATGGCCGCTTCCACTCCGCCGGCGGCACCCAGCATATGACCCGTCATTGATTTAGTGGAGCTGACGGCAACCTTATAAGCCAACTCTTCGCCCAACGCTTTTTTGATGGCCAGCGTTTCCCCCTTATCATTCATCGGCGTGCTGGTTCCATGCGCATTGATGTAGTCCACGTCTTCCGGTTTCAGCCCTGCGTCGGCAATCGCCAACGATATCCCGCGCGCAGCTTCATTCGCTTCCCCATCAGGAGCAGTAATATGATAAGCATCGCCGGTGCGTCCGTACCCGGAGGCATTGCAGTAAATCTTTGCCCCGCGCTTCAGTGCATGCTCTTTTTCTTCCAAAACCAGAATGCCGGAACCCTCGGACATCACAAAACCGTCGCGATCTTTATCGAACGGGCGGGACGCGCCCTTCGGATCGTCGTTTCGACGGCTGGTGGCCCGCAGCGCAGCAAAACCCTGTACGCCCAGCATCGCGATTGATGCTTCCGCACCACCGGCAACCATCACGTCGGCGTCGCCGTATTGAATAATGCGCATCGCTTCGCCGATCGAATGCGACCCCGAAGCACAGGCGCTGGTTACACAAAAGTTGGGTCCTTTAAATCCGAAACGGATCGAGATATAACCCGAAAGAATATTGGTGATCATCTGGGGAATCAGCTGGGGAGAGATCCAACGGGGCCCCTTTTGGTAGGCTTTCAGACATTCATTCTGCATAAACTGCATTCCGCCGATACCCGAGCTGGCAATCACACCGACACGCTGCAGGTCGAGCGCATCAAAATCAAATTTGGCATCGTCCACCGCCATGCAGGCAGCGACCATTCCGTAGACAGAAAAAGGGTCCATTTTGCGGGCTTCTTTGAGCGGAATATATTTTTCCACGTCAAGATCTTTGATCTCCCCGCCGATCCTTACCGGATACTGATCGATATCGGGCATACCTTTAACATGATCGATCCCGGACTGGCCGGCTTTGATGCCTTCCCAGAACTTTTCGACCCCGTTCGCGATCGGAGAAACAACTCCCAATCCAGTTACTACCACTTCACGCCCACTCATAATCCGATCCTCTGTAAATCAGTGAAATGGCCGGGAACAGCCCTAGAGCAATCCCGGCCATTGAAACAACTCAAGTTGAAGGTTTACTCGAAACCCTTTTCCTTCAAGTAGCTTACAACGCCGCCGACGGAAGTGAGCTTTTCTGCGTCTTCGTCCGGTATTTCAGCACCGAACTCTTCTTCGAAAGCCATTACCAGCTCGACGGTGTCGAGTGAATCCGCGCCGAGATCTTCGATGAAGGAAGCGTCGGAAGTAACCTGATCTGCGTTAACGCCGAGTTGTTCGACGATGATATCTTTTACTTTATCTTCAAGTGCCATTTTATTCTCCTTATTCCTAGGTTTACACTTACAAACTACATGACCATTCCGCCGCATGTCGAGAGCACCTGCCCTGTAACATACGCAGATGCGTCACTTGCCAAAAACAGAACGACGTTAGCAACATCTTCCGGCTCGCCGAAACGGCCCAGCGGAATCAATTCCTTCATCTTACCCTGGACCTCTTCGTCCAGCTTGTCGGTCATTGCCGTACGGATAAATCCGGGCGCAACCGCGTTGCAGCGCACATTGCGCGAGGCCAGCTCCTTCGCCACCGTCTTGCTGAAGGAAATGACGCCGCCTTTGGAGGCCGCATAGTTCGCCTGGCCCGCATTGCCCATCAGACCGATCACGGAAGCAATATTCACGATGGTGCCCGAACGACGCTTCATCATGCCGCGCGTGGCGGCCTTTGTGCAGAGGAAAACCCCTTTGAGGTTCACGTCGAGGACCGCATCCCAATCCTCTTCGCTCATGCGCATCAGCAGGCCGTCTTTCGTGATACCGGCATTGTTCACGAGCACATCAATCTTTTCAAAATCTTTTTCAATGGCCTTAATCCCGGCGGCAACACTCTCTCCGTCAGCCACATTCACGCCATACATTTCGGCACGGCGACCGAGAGCCCGCACTTTGCCGGCGGTTTCCTCAAGCCATTCTGCTTTGAGATCGCAGAGCGCCACATCGGCACCCGCCTCCGCCAACTTTACGGCAATCGCCTGTCCAAGACCTCGGGCGGCCCCCGTCACTACTGCAACCTTGTCGTTCAAATTAAACATAGACATCCCTTATTGATTTTCAATATCTTCAAGTGTTCCCATGTTACGGACGATTACATCCTTGTCAATCCGCTTTATGAGACCTGCCAAAACCTTATTCGGACCGCATTCGATAATTTCCTCCACGCCGTCCGCAATCAACTTCTGAATGGAAGCCACCCACTGCACCGAAGAGGTGATCTGCTTTACCATATTTTCGGCAATCTGATCTACAGCGTGCACATCGGCAGTGACATTCGAGAGCACCGGTAACGCAGGAGCGCCGAGCTCAACCTCATTCAAAAATGCTTTCATCTGATCCGCAGCCGACTGCATCAGCGGCGAATGGAACGCACCAGCCACCGGAAGACGTACCGTGCGGCGCGCACCCGCTTCCTTCAGCAGAACTTCCGCACGATCGATCGACTCGGCCGTACCGGAGAGCACCGTCTGCGCCGTCGAATTAAAGTTGGCCACATAACAGCCCGCCTTCTCCGCAATATCGACTAAAACAGCGCCGTCCATATTCATTACCGCCAGCATCGCGCCGGGGTTTGCTTGAGCGGCGGCCTGCATAAACTCGCCGCGCGCTTTCAAAATTTTAATCGTCTCCTCAAAACTGACCACGCCGGCGGCATAGAGCGCTGTCCACTCACCGAGACTGTGCCCAGCCACCACGTCAAATGCCAACGATTGCTTCAGCTCCATCGCCTTAAGTGCCGCCGCGCTGGTAACAAAAATACCCAGCTGCGCATGATTCGACTTATTGAGTTCCTCCTGAGGACCTTCAAAACAGATGGATGCCAGATCGTAGCCGAGAAGTTCGTTAGCCCGATCAAATAGCGCCTTGCACTCAGGAATCGTCTCAGCCAGATCCTTTCCCATACCGACAACCTGCGATCCCTGCCCTGGAAAAACGATTGCTCTTTTCATTATTTCCCCCACTCCAACACGTTGGCACCCCACGTAAATCCGCCGCCAAACACGGTCAGCACAACGAGGTCACCCTTCTGTATGGTTCCGTCTTTCACGGCTTCGTCCAGCGCAATCGCCAACGCGGCGGAAGAGGTGTTTGCATATTTTTCGACGTTCACATACATGCGGTCACCCACGCCGAGTTTTTTTGAAATCGCATCGATGATGCGGATATTCGCCTGATGCGGAATAAAACATTTAATCTCGTCCGTCGAGAGACCGTTCTTTTCGAGCGCCGAAAGCACCGCATCGGTCATGCGCTTTACGGCATGCTTAAAAACTTCGCGCCCCTGCATCTGCAGATACTGCATTCCCTGATCCAGCATTTCATGCGTCATCGGATTGCGGCTCCCGCCGCCGGGCGTTGAAAGCAGATGCGCGAGCGATCCATCGGAGCCCATCACCGACTCCATCACACCGCGCCCTTCACCGCCGGAACGCAAGACCGCCGCCCCCGCACCGTCGCCGAAAAGAATACAGGTCGTTCGATCTTCCCAATCCAAGAACGTACTCATCTTCTCGGAACCGATCACCAGCGCGGTTTCCACCGCACCGCAGGCAATTTGCGCACGAGCCGTTTCCAAGGCATAAAGAAACCCGGAGCATGCGGCACCGAGGTCATAACAGTAGGCATTCTTTGCCCCGATCTTTTCCTGCACAAAACAGGCGGTACTCGGGAAAAACATATCGGGCGAGAGCGTGGCCACAATCAGCAGATCAATCTCTTCCGCGTCGACCCCAGCATCCTCCAGCGCCTTTTTCGCCGCTTCTGTACCCAGATCGGATGCCGCCTGCTCCGGCGCGGCAATATGGCGCTCCCGCATTCCGGTACGGCTGAAGATCCACTCATCGGAGGTATCTACAATTTTTTCAAGATCCTGATTCGTCAGGACCCTTTCGGGCACGTAAGAGCCCGTTCCAATGATTGAAACTATCCGTTTACTATCCATGCAACCGTTCCCGGGAAAAAAGACTACGTGTCTGCGTTGATACGCTCTAATTCAACTTCAATCAAATGGTTTACATCATGATTGATCGATTCGGAGGCCACGCGGATGCCGTTAAACGTGGCAAACGCATTGGAAGAACCGTGGCCGATAATGACCACTCCGTTGGCTCCTAACAGCGGCGCACCGCCATAACCAGCCGGATCCGCATGCGACTTAAACTCTTTAAAAACACCTATCGCCAGCAACGCACCCAGCTTACGCAATAAGTTGGCGCGAAACATCTGCTTCAGCCACGAGGAGATCATACTGGCAAGCGCTTCGCTGGTTTTCAGCACCACGTTACCCACAAATCCATCGCACACCGCCACGTTTACCTTAGCACCGAATAGATCGCTACTCTCCACATTTCCAATAAAGTTGAGGCGCGACTTACTTAACAGACTGTAGGCCTTTTTAGTACTTTCGTTCCCCTTGCCCTCTTCCTCACCAATACTGAGCAGTCCGACACTCGGATTCGGAATTCCAATAATCTCGTGGGAATAAATACTCCCCATCACCGCAAACTGCATCAGCATTTCCGGCGTACTGTCGGGATTGGCCCCGGCATCAAGCAACACAAAGGGATTAGTCGGGGTCGGGAGAACCGTAGCAATTACCGGGCGATCCACGCCCTTCAGCGTTCGCAGCTTCAGCGTTGCCGCTGCAACAACAGCTCCGGTGTTTCCCGCTGAAAAAATCGCTTGAGCCCGACCATCCTTCACCATCTCAACGGCGCGCGCGATCGAAGAATCCTTTTTACGGCGAATCGCTGTTGCAGGAGACTCGCCCATACCGACCACTTCGGAAGCATGAACAACCTCAATACAGGAAGGAATTGGACCCTTATGTTTGTCCAATTCCGCCTGAATCGCTGTTTCGTCACCGACCAGAAAGAGCTTTTCAATCCCTTCCAATCGCTCGGCCGCCTGAAGGGTTCCTGCAACGATCTCCTGCGGGGCAAAATCGCCCCCCATCGCATCTATCGAGATACGCATGGTTTTTTTACTCTTCAGAGGAAACCGACAAAACCTGCCGTCCGTTGTAATATCCACAACTGGTGCAGACGTGATGCGGCATTGCAGGTGCTCCGCATTGGGAGCAGGAAGAGGCGCGCGCAATCGGCTTCTTCGTGTTCTGAGCCTTACGGCTCGCGGTTTTACTCTTCGAAGTTTTTCTTTTTGGAACTGCCATCGCAATCCTCCTTACAGCTATAAACTCATTCCATCCAGCGCCGACCAAGGGCCTGGACTCGTGCTCTTTTCACACGAACAGGGTCCATTGTTCAGGTCGGCACCGCATTGGGAACACATTCCCTTACAGTCCTCGCTGCACACGGCAAAACCCGGTACATGCAACAAAATTTCCTCCCGCAAATCCTCAGTAATATCGACCATATCGGTCCCCTCGGGGGCGGGGTAAGCGCGTAGAAAATCGGAAACCTCCACGGTTGTCGAGAAAATTTCCGAACATCTTGCACAGCGCAATTCCACTTCTGAGTTCAGCGAGCCGCGCACTACCAGCTCCCCTGAAACCACCTGACCATAAAGCACATAAAACACATCCCCGAACGATTTAATCACCGGATCGCTCTCCAGCTCTATAATCGATCCCGGCTCGCTCCCCTCATAGTGCGATCCCTCCTCCGGAATTCTGGCCACTAAAATTTTCATCTCCACTCCTGCGTATAAATTAAGGTGCAACACTCGGCATTCGTCACTTTTCAATCAGCACTCGTCACTCGTCAATCCGCAATCGTCACTCTTCAATCGCTCTCCCTCTATCCCGCAACTCGGTCCCCGTTTCAAGCTCCAATCCACATTGCCGCCATAAAGCGATACGGAACGGGATTGTGCAATTACCGTTTATTGAGTCCCTTTTTCCGCCAAAGAAATAAAGATCCCTTCGACATTTCTCCATCAATTCATTTTGCCTATACCGCCGCCGAAGGATACGTTCCTTCCATGCAATTTTCTGAACTCCATCTTGAAGAATCCATTCTGCGCGCCGTCAGCGAAATTGGATTTAAGCAGCCGACTCCGATCCAGATCCAGGCTATTCCGGCGATACAAACCGGACGCGACATTATCGGCTGCGCCCGTACCGGGACCGGAAAAACGGCTGCCTTTGCACTGCCGCTGATTCACAAATTGATCGAATCATGGACGGCGCCGCGCGAGATCCGCTGCCGTGCACTCATTCTCTCGCCCACGCGCGAACTTGCTATTCAGCTCTACAAAAACATACAAGCCTTCGCTGTTCACACCAAGCTCTCGTTCCTGCTGGTGCACGGAGGAGCGAGCTATGAAAACCAGATTCTCGCCCTGCGCGAAGGCGTCGATATTCTCGTGGCCACCCCCGGACGCCTGCTCGATCTCTACGACCGCAAGGCGCTGCGGCTCGATCAGGTTGAAGTGTTTGTCGTCGATGAAGCCGACCGCATGCTCGATATGGGGTTTGCACCCGACATCCGCAAGATTGCTCCGCTGTTGCCCTCGACTCGGCAGGCGCTCTTCTTTTCCGCCACCATGCCCAAAGAGGCGCTTCAGCTTGCGACCAGTATTCTGCACAAACCGATGAAGGTTTCCAGCGACCCGCTGTCGGCTGCCGCAGAAAACATCACCAAGACGCTCTATTATGTAGAGAAGAACAATAAATTTGCGCTGCTCGAATGGATCCTCAAGCACCTCGACTATACCCGCGTGCTCGTCTTCTGCCGCACCCGCCGCGGCGCGGACCGTCTGACGGAACATATGCAGAAAGCCGGACTGCCGGTGAACGGCCTCCATGGAGAAAAAGCCCAGCACAAGCGCGTGGAGATTCTCGAATGCTTCCGCCTCGGTGAAACGCCGATACTGATTGCCACCGACCTCGCCGCCCGAGGCATCGACATCGAAAACATCTCTCACATCATTAACTTTGATCTGCCCGGCGACGCCGAAACCTACGTTCACCGCATCGGCCGTACCGCCCGCGCCGGTGCCTTCGGAAATGCACTGAGCTTCTGCGATCCCACCGAAAAAAACTATCTGCGCGAAATCCTGCTCCACCTCGGCGAAGAGATGGAGGTCATCGAAGATCACCCCTTCCACAGCGAACAGATCAAAAACTATTCCGGCAGCTCCAAGCCGAAGCACACGCCCGACAAAAAGAAACACGTCAGCAAAATCCGTGAGCAGACCACCTGGCGGCTCTCTCCCGGTCAGTCCAGCAAACTCCACTCAGAATCTGACGGTCCCAAAAAAAATGCCCGCCGCAACCCGAAAAAAAAGCAGCACTGAGCTGATCTCTCCCCGAATACGAAAATTCTTCCTGCATAGAGGTTTGTTTTTACCGATCCACTTTGGCACTCTTCAGCGCGTTTTGTATTTGATAATCGGGATCCGACAAGCGCATCCCAACGAATCACCATTTTAAGGACAAACAGTTACATGACCATTTGGATTATAGTTGCGCTCCTCGGCATCATCGAAGGCTTCACCGAATTTCTTCCCATCAGCAGCACTGGCCACCTGATTCTGGCGGAATATTGGTTAAAGTTGCCCTCGGAGGAATTTTCCAACCTGTTCAACATCATTATCCAGCTGGCCGCCATTCTCGCCGTCGTCGTCTACTTCTATCGTCAACTCGCGCCTTGGGCCGCGCCGACCCCCGAGGCCCGCAAGGAAACCTGGCGGCTCTGGCAGAAAGTATTCGTCGGACTCGTTCCCGCCGTCGTTATCGGCCTGCTCCTTGGAGATCATATTGAAAAACATCTCATGCGCGCCGACGTCGTTGCCGGCGCACTCGTGATCGGCGGAGTTCTCCTCATTTTCATCGAAAAGAAAAAGCACACCATCCGCTATCAAAGCGTCGCTGACTTTACCTTCCGCTTTGCCCTCATCGTCGGCTTTATTCAATGCATTGCCATGATTCCCGGAACTTCGCGCTCTGCGGCCACGATTCTCGGCGCATTATTGATGGGGGCCTCTCGCAAAGCGGCAGCAGAATATTCCTTCTTTCTCGC
>JAAYDL010000083.1 GCA_012729265.1 Lentisphaerota bacterium
CGGAATATATCGCGGTGGTGCAGGGCGGAAGGCAAGAAAACACCGCCCTGCTCGCGCAGGAATTCGATTACATCTTCTTCACTGGTTCAGTGACGGTAGGCAAGGCGGTCATGGAAGCTGCTGCCAGAAATCTCACCCCGATGACGCTCGAGCTGGGCGGCAAAAGCCCTACGATCGTGGATGCCAGCGCGGATTTGAAGCTGGCGGCAAAGCGCATCGCTTTTGGGAAGCTGCTCAACTCCGGACAGACATGCGTAGCGCCGGATTATGTTTTGGTTGAAGAAAGCGTGCGGGACGCGCTAATTCAGAACCTTAGCAGTGTGTTGGAGGAACAATTTCCTGACGGGGATTATTCCGGGTTCGTACGCATTGTCAACGAACGCCACTACCGCGAGAAAAAGGAGCTGCTCGAAGGACAGACTGCGGCATTTGGCGGGGAATGTGACGACGCTGCGTGGCGCATTAAACCAACGGTGCTGATTGACGTGAACCCCGATTCGCCAGTCATGCAGCAGGAAATATTTGGTCCAATCCTGCCGGTGCTCACCTGGGCGAAGCTGGACGACGCCATAAACTTCATCCGCAGCCGACCCAAACCTTTGGCGCTGTATCTGTTCACAAGCCAGAGGGATGTTGAAAAGAGGGTGCTGGAAAGCTGCTCTTTCGGCGGCGGCTGCATAAACGATACGGTCATTCACCTTGCCACTCCCCATATGGGCTTTGGCGGAGTGGGACAGTCGGGGATGGGCAGCTACCATGGAAAACGAAGTTTCGACACTTTCACGCACTACCGCAGTATTGTACGTAAATCCACTTGGTTGGATTTGCCTTTCCGCTATTTCCCATCCAGTGAGAAAAAGCTCAAACTGATTCGCAGGATTCTGAAATAGCTTGTAGAGGCGATCGTTAACCTAAGCATGGTTCCGCGAATAGATTCTTGATATGATTCCAACATCCGCTCGTCGTTTCGTTCCTGGAGGCAGAATAGTCAGAAGAAACCTCTTTTTCATATTTGTTGGAATGACTCTGTTGGCAGGGTTGTTTACCGGCTGCCTGGCAGCTCCTGGATCTGAAGCCCCAGAAGATGTGAGCCAACCGACCCGTTCCGCTGCGGCCACGAGGCAGGCGGAAATGAACCTTTTGCAGGTCGCGACGTTCGAGTTGGAAAGGAAGCTGGACGAAAATTTTTCAGACCACTATGTTGGCGTTCAGGTGCTGAGCGAACCGGAGTTGAAAGTGCTCGTCTACCTCACGGGAGCGGACAAAGCTGACCTGGAAGCCTTTGTGGAGGATGAACGCCTGTTTGAACTCATTGAAGTTAGAGAAGAAGCGGTTTCCCGGCAGACTTTACGCGCAATCCGCGAAGCCTTTAAGGCAGAGATGGACGAAGCAGGCGTGACCTATACAACCGGAATAAAGATGGAACCAGCCCGCTTGCAGGTTTACGTCTTCGACATTCCCGAAGCACAGGGGAGGTTGAAAACAGCCGGCGTGTCCATCCCTGAGCACGTGGAATTCATCGAGATGGATACCCTGCCAGAGGGCGGCTGAGACACTTAGAAACAGTTCTGCCGGCGGCAGAGCAGCCTATAATCAGATGTGCGTTTTTTTCAATGGCTTTTAGCTCTTGACAGTGATGCTATTCAAGCTGAGCTGCTTTCCGCTTTCAGGCATGCGAGCACCGTGTGCGAGAGTGTATCGATGGGTTTGTAATGGACTGCCCGCATCCCCACTGATTGAGCTGTCCGGCAATTCTCCAGGTGGTCATCGATAAACAGGATATTCGCGGGGCGTTCCTCCAAAAGCTCAGCGAGCTTGATGAAAAACATCGGCTCCGTTTTCAAAAAACCGCTTGATCCGGTGCTGAAAAAGTTCGAAAAAGGAATGGCTTCCGATTGCATTTTCAGCCAATCAATTATGTAGGACTGGTGGGACGTCGCGACAGCAAATTTTAAGGGCGGCAATTTTTGGAACAGATCGGGCTCACGGAACTGATAGAGCCTGGAGATCAGGTTTCGGGTGGTCATTTCGATTTCTTTGGGAGTAAGTCCGGTTTCTTGCGCGAAATGGGTCAGGAATCCTTCATCATTTCCGTATACTCCGAACCCTTTTTCTAATGCGCGTTCAAAAGGGGAGAGTACCACATCTTTCTCCTCGAGGATAACGCCAATAAGGTCAAAAGCAATCGTGGTGATCATTGCGTTATTATAATGCTCTAGAATAGTAGCTGATGCTTCAGATGAGCCTCCGCAGTGCCTCCGCAGTGCCTCCGTAGTAGCCAATTGCTTGACCAAAAGACCATTTTGGGATAAGGTTAAGTTACTAAAATACCGAGGAATTTGATGTCACAAGGACGTGATCAACAACCTCATCCAACCTATGACGAGCAGGGCTATTGCCGTGTGCGTCATTTTTGTTCCAAATTCCAAAGAGGAAAAAAGGAGATTTTTTATGTCAG
>JAAYDL010000084.1 GCA_012729265.1 Lentisphaerota bacterium
GGAGCATTTCCGCCCAGATGCCTCCATAGATGCAACGGCCAAGGTGCTCGATAAACTGACCGTAAATAAACGGTTCGATCGGCTCGCCGGTCTGTGAAAGGTTTAAGGTGATATCCGTTTTCATAGCAGGTTGCTGGGCCTGAGCAAACGAGCTCGCGGCAGCGATGCTCAGCACCATTATGCTGGTAGTTACTTTTTTCATGACTTTTATACTCGGGTTAATGCGGGCTTGCGGGCCACATGGATCGGGATACACACCCCTAAGAGATCCGTCCGCGCAACAGTTTTTATCCGCAAAGAGATACTTAACGCAGGGGGCATTGTCAAGGATGGGCGGAAAAAAGGGGAAACGAAAATGGCAGGCGCGGCAAAAAACAGGATATTTGGATTGACCGTGTTGAGATAATATCTAAATTAGGTGACAGAACAACCAAGAGAAGAAGTATGGCCGATTGCCACGAAAATGTAAAAAAGCGGATCAATGCGCTCTACAATATGCTCGTCGAACACGACGGGTTCGGTGAGATGCGGATTGATTTTAGGATTCTGAAAAAAGGCCAGAAAGAGGTAATCGTGCACTGCGGCAAGCAGTATCGCTATGTGGTTGATGCTTCCATGCGCTGTTTAAGAGATTGATTGCTGCCAGGAAGACCCTGGAGCGGTAAAATAAACGAGTTAGGATGTCGGTGGCCTCGTGGAGAGGTAGGACATTTTAAGGAAACAGGAAATGAACGCAGGAAAGTCAATGGGGCTCTTGGGAGCCTTTATTACAGGAGTCGGAATCGGAAATGCTCGAGGCGAAGAGATGAACATGGAGCAGACGGTCAGGACGGACGCGCTAGAGCAGCAGCGTTCTTTGGATAGGCTGCCGAAGATGGTCGATGCTTTGTCGTTGAGATCACTGGATTGGGGATTTTTGCTGGAAGCCGAGGGGAGTGCATCACGGATTGGATCGGTTTCTGAAAGTGATCTGATTCTGGCGACCGCCGAATTCACGCTCGACGCTGAGGTCAACGAATGGCTCTCCGGCCACTTGGGGCTTCTTTGGGAAGAGAACGATACGGAAACCAACAATCTGGACGAGGCCTTCTTTACGATCGGTCGGGACCTTTATGTTCAGGCGGGGCGTTATTATCTGCCGTTCGGCGATTTTTCGAGCGCCTTTATCTCGGACCCGCTCACGCTGGAACTGGCGGAAATCAATCAGAGTGCGATACAGATCGGCTATGGAAATGATCTTTTTCATGTGTGTGCCGGTCTCTTTCGCGGAGCTGATGATTCCTCTGTTGAAACCGGGTACGCCGCCGCAGGAGCTTCGCTGGGCGATGGGCTGCAGGTTGGAGCTTATTGGTTGTCTGATCTCCTCGAAACCGACGGACTCTCCGCTTTGGCCGGGGGAATGAATCAGACTGAGGACGGTGCGGGCGCATACGCTAATTTTTGCTGGGGGCCGGCAACGGTCAATGCAGAGTGGGTAGGAGCGTTGTCGGAATATGAGAGCGCATTCGGAAATTTTTGTCCAATGGCCTATAATTTTGAAGCTTCTCTGGCAGTAGATGATCGCTGGACCGTGGGTGCCAAATGGGAAGGCTCCAACGACTTTTATACCGACTCCGCCGCAGGTTCCTTATCCGGAAAGTTCCACGAATGCGGATATGGAACGGTTATTTCTTGTGCTCTGGGAGAGCATGCGGCGGTTTCGACCGAATATTTAAGAGTGGAAGATTTAGACGATGGAGAAGACGGCCATAGGGTCACGCTCCAATTCGCATTTGAGATGTAGAAGAAAGCTGAGGAATGAGATGAAGCTGAAGGAGTTTAAGGTCGGCCAAGCAGGCGTTGTTACAGGGTTTCGTTCTGCGGACCCGGCATATCGCCAGAAGCTGCTGCGGATGGGCCTGAACCGAAACGCCGATTTTACCGTGGTGCGCAAAGCCCCCTTCGGCGGCCCCATTGAGGTCGAAGTCAAAGGATCGCGCGTGGTTCTGCGCAGCGATGAAGCCAACGTGCTTGAGGTAGACAGAAAATGAACCATTTAAAGATCGCCCTCGCGGGCAATCCGAACTGCGGTAAAACCACCGTTTTTAATGCCCTAACCGGCGCTCACCAACGGGTCGGAAACTGGCCGGGCGTGACGGTCGAGCGCGTGATGGGCGAATATGTCCATGGCGAGGAAACGGTGGAGGTTACGGACCTTCCCGGAATCTACTCCTTTTCCGCCCTTTCCCCCGACGAACAGGTTGCGCGGATGCATATCCTGTTCGATACGCCGGATGTGGTGGTGAACGTCATTGATGCATCGAATCTGGAGCGCAACCTTTATCTGACCACGCAGCTGCTCGAAATGAATGTGCCGGTGGTGGTGGCGCTGAACATGATGGATATGGCCAAGGCGCGCGGTATCCGTATTGAGGTCGATCATCTTTCCGAACATTTGGGCTGTCCGGTTGTGCCGGTGACCGCCTCTAAAAAGCTGGGCATTGAGGAACTGCGCGCGGCGGTCTCTGAAATCAGCAAATCGCATCATACGCCGAATGTGCGCGTGGAGTATGAAAAAGATGTCGAGAATCTGCTCCATTCGCTGGAGATCAGCCTTGCGGATACCGCGCTGAGCCGCAAGGTTTCGGCCCGCTGGCTGGCGGTTAAGCTGCTGGAAAAGGATGTGCTGGCGCTGGAAATCATCGGCGCCGATAAAGCGCATCTCCCGGATCTGGATAACCAGCTGAAGAAGGTGGAGCGCCTTGTCGGCGAAGATGCCGATATGATTATTGCCGACGGTCGCTACGGATTTATCCACGGCCTGACGCGCGATGTGACCTCGACCAGCGATACGTTGCGGAAAAGCTTTTCCGATTCGGTCGATAAGATTGTCCTCAACAAGGTGCTCGGCTTTCCGGTTTTCTTCTTTGTGATGTATCTGGTGTTCGCCATTACGATGAATGTGGGAGCCCCCTTTATCGGCTTTTTCGACGGCTTGTTCGGAACCGTTTTTGTCGACGGCTTCGGCCACCTGCTGGCGTCGTGGAATGCGCCGGGCTGGCTGGTGGCTATTCTGGCGGAGGGCGTTGGCGGAGGCATCCAGACGGTATCGACCTTCATTCCGCCGATCTTTTTCATCTTCCTCTGCCTGTCGTTTTTGGAGGACTCCGGCTATATGTCGCGCGCGGCGTTTGTGATGGACCATTTTCTTCGCTTTATCGGCCTGCCGGGCAAGGCGTTCATTCCGATGCTGGTCGGGTTCGGCTGTAATGTTCCGGGTATTATGGCCACCCGCACGCTGGAGAGTCGGCGAGACCGGATTCTGGCGGTGCTGATGAATCCGTTTATGTCGTGCGGCGCACGCCTGCCGGTGTATACGTTGTTCGCCGCAGCCTTTTTCCCGCGCAACGGCGGAACGGTCATTTTTGGAATTTATCTAACGGGCATCGTGCTGGCGGTCCTGACCGGGCTGCTCTTTAAGAATACGCTGCTGCGCGGCGAAGTGACCAGTTTTGTAATGGAGCTTCCGCCCTATCATATGCCGACGTTCAGCGGCGTGATGTATCATACCTGGCATCGGCTGAAGTCGTTTATCATCAAAGCGGGCAAGGTTATTCTGCTGATTGTGGCGCTGCTCGGGTTCCTGAATTCGCTGGGCGCTGATGGCAGCTTCGGCAATAACGATTCCAAAAACTCTGTGCTCAGCGCCATGAGTCGAACCGTTACGCCGGTTTTCCGTCCGATGGGGATCGAAGATGAAAACTGGCCGGCAACGGTCGGTCTCTTTACCGGCATCTTTGCCAAGGAATCTGTGGTCGGCACGCTCGACGCCATCTACAGCCAGATGGATGAGGCGGACGCCGAAGCCTCAGCTGAAGAGGAGTCGTTTGATTTTAGGCAGGGCATCGCTGATGCATTTGCCGCTATTCCGGCAGGGTTCAAGGACCTTGGGCACAATCTGCTCGATCCGCTCGGGCTTTCCGGTGCGGTCGATGAGGTCAAAACCGCCGACGATGAGAATCGCTATAAAACCATGGTTTCACACTTCGGCGAACACGGAAGCAAGGCCGCGCTGGCGTATATGCTGTTTATCCTGATCTATGCGCCGTGCGTGGCCGCCATGGCCGCCATGGCACGCGAAATCGGAATGCGCTGGATGCTCTTTGCCGTGAGTTATCTGACGGCGCTGGCCTGGCTTGTTTCCACGCTGTTCTTCCAATCGGCCACCTTCGCCGCACATCCTGCGTCGTCCACAGGTTGGATCGGCGGATGTCTGGCCATGTTGATTGCACTGATTATCGGGTTGCGCGTGGCGGGAAACCGGGGGGCAAAAAAATGCTGAGCGAAATTGTCAACCTACTTCGGGAGCGCGGCGGCGCAAGCTCGGTTCAGGAAATCAGTCTACTGCTTAAGATCGATTCAAGCGCGCTGCATCCCATGCTCGACCTGCTTGAACGCAAGGGACGGATTGTGAAAATGGAACTCCCGTGCAAAAAAAACTGCA
>JAAYDL010000085.1 GCA_012729265.1 Lentisphaerota bacterium
AAAATCGGCTCATATTTAAGCCCCTTGAGATCGGTGCCTTTGTAGGATTTGAGAATTTCATACTCCTCTTCCGACTTGTAGTAAGCCTACAACCGCGCCTGCGCCAGCACGAACACCTCGTGCGTCTCGCGGTCACGGATCGCAACATAGTCGATATCCGGCCCGGCGCAGATTGCCAGGTTGCTCGGCAGCGTCCAGGGCGTGGTCGTCCAGATTAGCGCGCTGGCGTTTTCAAATTCAAAATCGATCAGGTGGACACGCACCGTGACCGCCGGGTCCTGGACATCCTGATAATTGCGCCCGGCCTCAAAATTGGAAAGCGGCGTATTGAGCTTCCAGCTGTACGGCATAATGCGATGCGCTTTGTAGATGCGGCCCTGCTCCCATAACTGCGAGAAGACCCACCAGATCGTCTCCATGAACCGCGTGTCCATGGTTTTATAATCGTTCTCAAAATCAACCCATCGGCCCATCCGCGTGACCGTCTTTTCCCACTCCTCAACATACTTGGTCACCATCGAGCGACACTGCTCGTTGAACACATCAACGCCCGCTTCCTTAATCGCCGGAGCACCCGCCAGCCCGAGGGCCTCCTGCGCCAGCGCCTCAATCGGAAGGCCGTGGCAGTCCCAGCCGAACCGACGCGAAACGTAGTGACCGCGCATCGCCTGATAGCGGGGAATAATATCCTTAATCGTTCCAGCGAGCAAATGCCCATAATGCGGCAGACCGGTGGCAAACGGAGGTCCGTCATAAAAAACAAACTCCGCCCCGCCCTTCCGATTTTCCATTGATTTCCTGAACGTATCCCGCTCCTTCCAGAACTGGATAACCTCCTCTTCCATCTCCGGGAAACTGACTCGACTGGAAACTTCTTTAAACATAGCTGCCTTTCTGATGCATGATGAGTGAGACGTGACGTTTGAGGCGTGACACCAATTACTTAGAGACCTCCCCCGCATCACGACTCACTCATCACGTTTCACGCGTCATTCCTCACGTTTCACGTCTTAAAAAGCGCAGAATCTACCGACTGCCCTATCTATTGACAAGCAGGCATGTGACCCAATTTAGATCCACTCAGTTGTGGAAAAGACCCCGAACTCTCACATTTCAGGCAAAATGATTCAGTGGCAAAATAATTTTCTGTTGCCGTGTGTTCCGTGGTTCAAATCAAGCACCTTAAAAAACCACCCGAAGCACCCTCAGAAATCATTCTGCCCAAAAATAATTCTGTCCTAATTATTCTGTCGCCTCTTTGCACCAGAGCTTCCGTGTATTCCGTCTATTCGGTGGTTCAAACCCCATGCACCCCAGAAATCATCCTGTCCCTAATCATTAAGGCGGAGCTTGATTTCGAGCGGCGATTCCATACAGTTGCCGCTCATTTTTACACGGATTAGGAGAATATATTATGGCATCAATTAAAGGAAACATGCTTATCGCACAGAGCGGCGGCCCGACCGCCGTAATTAACCAGAGTCTGATCGGCGCAGTAATGGAAGCGCAAAAGCACGCTGCGATTAAAAATATTTACGGCGCGCTCCACGGCATCCAAGGCATCCTCGACGAAAACCTGATCGATCTGAATCAGGAATCGCGGGAAACGCTCGAAACCGTGGCCATCACCCCCTCCTCCGCCCTCGGCTCCGTACGCCGAAAGCCGACGCCCGACGACTGCGCCGCGATCTTTAAGGTGCTCGAAAAATATGACGTCCGCTACTTCTTCTACATCGGCGGAAACGATTCCGCTGAAACCACGCACATCATCAACGAAGAAGCAAAGAGAGCCGGATACGAGCTGCGCT
>JAAYDL010000086.1 GCA_012729265.1 Lentisphaerota bacterium
ATGCTCAAGCTGAATTTTTCAACCGGCAGCGTCGATATTCCGGTTGTGGGCGATGTTACTCCGATTTTGCAGGCCACGCCGGAGCAGATTCGGTTGTCCTCTACGTCAGCCGGGGAGGTAAAGCGCATGGCTATGCTGCGCAGCGGCGACGGACGCGCCTTTGATCTGCTTTCTGCGGAGCTGAAGGATGCGAAGGGAACGGTATCGTTCAAGAAGCTGAGCGACGGCAAGTGGCAGTTGTCGCTCTCCGTGCAGGCGGAGTCGGTCGCGCCCGGCGCAGCGGTGGTGGTGAAAACCTCGCTCGAATCACAAGCGTTGATCCGCATTCCGCTAGTGAAATGATTTCCGTGGATGCATGGGAAAAGGAACCACGGATGAACGCAGATGGACACGGAAAGCTCAGGTGCATGGATATTCGACAGAAAGATTTTGGACAGAATGATTTTCCGTGGGTGCATGGAGAGGTTTAAACCGCAGATGAACGAGGATGAACACAAATTCAGGAAACATCGTTAACTTAGCGCGCTCTGCGGCTTTGCGTGAGACACAATACACGGAAGGCGAGAGAGGATGGACATTGTCTCTATTTGCAACAAATGGTTGAAAAGCAGCGAATGGGCAGAATTATTTTGCCGCTGAATGATTGCCGCTTGGCTGCCGTCGCTGCGCGCCAGCCCCACTTTGTGTCTGCCTGATAATTCTGAATGGGTCTGAGAAGGGTGACCGCGAAAAGGTTCTTTTAAAAATCGAGGGGCGGAGGGGAAAACGGGAAGATCGGGGGTCTATAAATTAGAGGCGGAAAAATAATAGCTATCGACGCAGTATCCGGTAAATTTTGCGGCATGAGATACGGCAAATTTATATCCCTCATTCTAATTTTACTGTTCACGGCTTACGGTGCTTCGGCATCGGACCGACTGCTCAAAACGTTAACCCCTCAGCAAGGGCAGGCGGTTTATGATTATGCGGATGTGATTTTTTCTGCCGAGGAGCAGCAGCTTGAGTCCATGGCGGCGGAGCTCCGCCAAAAGACCGGTGCAGCCATGGTGGTTGTGACACTGAACACACTGGACGGGGGAGATATTGATGATTTCTCCACTCGCCTCTTCGAAAAATGGGGCATCGGAGAAAAGGGAAAGGACAACGGACTGCTCTTTCTTGCAGCAATGCAGGAAAGAAAAATGCGTATTGAAGTGGGCTACGGGCTTGAGGGCGCGGTTCCTGACTCGAAAGCAGGTCGGATTATCCGAGAGCAGATTACCCCCTATTTTCAGCGCGGACAGCCGGGGCAGGGCATCGTGTTCGGCGTCGCTGCCCTCTCCAAAGAGGTGGCGGCGGAGTATAACGTCGAGTTGACCGGTGCCGCTCAATATTCCCGGAACACCGGTTCGGAGCAGATCCATCCGATCTTTCTCCTGATCTTTTTGGTGTTCTTTATTCCCTTCGCCATCCGGCACCCGTTTCTTGCCATGTTTCTGCTCAGCGGCGGACGCGGCGGCGGAAGTTCTCGCTCCGGCGGAGGCTTCGGCGGTGGAGGTGGCTTTGGCGGAGGTGGCTTTGGCGGTGGGATGTCCGGGGGCGGCGGAGCCAGCGGCAGTTGGTAAATCTTTTATGACGGAAAGGCACAGATATGAGCCCAGAAAAATTAGTTGAAGAATTAAAGCAGGCCGGCCCGAGCGGGTTGAAGTCAGTCATCCTATACGGCTCCGCCGCAGCAGGAGATCATACCGGGAAACGGTCCGATTATAACGTGTTGGTGGTGACCGAAGATCTGGACCTTCCGACGCTGGACGCCTTTTCAAAAGCCGTCGCCAGATGGGCGCAGGCAGGCAATCCGCCGCCGCTGCTCTTTACCGAAGGACGCCTGGAAAAGGCAACCGATGTATTTCCAATTGAGCTGCTGGACATCCGCGAATGTCATCAGGTGCTGTACGGCAACGATTTGGTCGCCGAACTGGAGATTGATACGCGCAACCTGCGGCTGCAGATAGAGCATGAACTGCGCGGAAAACTGATTCAGCTGCGTCAACGCTATCTGCTGACCGGCGGAAAAACAAAGGCGGTTGCGGAGCTGATGGTGCAGTCGCTCTCCACCTTTCTGGTGCTTTTCCGGGCAGCGCTCCGACTGTTTGACGAAACGGTCCCGCAGAAAAAGATGGAGGCACTGGAAAAACTGGCCGCGCATCTCAGTTTTGATGTGTCGGTGTTTAAAACCGTGCAGCAGTTGAAAGACGGAGAGGTTAAGCCGAAGGAGATCGAAATCGGCAAACTTTTTGGAAACTATCTTAAGACCGCAGAGTGTGTCATCGATGCGGTGGATGCATATATTCATAAAGGAGAATAAGACATGAAAAAGGGATTGTTAATTGCACTGGGCGTAATCGTTTTGCTGGTCATGGGAATGATCGGCATACACAATGGTCTGATTCGTGCGGAGGAAAACGTAACTCAAGCTTGGGCCAACGTGGAATCTGTGTTGCAGCGTCGCTATGA
>JAAYDL010000087.1 GCA_012729265.1 Lentisphaerota bacterium
ACCGTGCGCTCCTTCATGCCGGGTTCGGAAATAATGCTGTAATGCCTGCGGTCATAGGTGAGCTCATCGTAGATTTCGTCGGTCAGCACAATCAGATCATGCTCAACCGCAAACGCAGCAATGGCCTCCACGTCCTTCTTTTCCAGCGCAGCGCCGGTGGGATTGTTCGGATAATTAAGCAGCAGCACCTTCGTTTTCGGCGTAACGTGCGCTTCGAGCTCTTTCCGTGTCAGCCGGAATCCGTTCTCCTTCTTCGTCTGAATCGCCACGGGTTTGCCATACGCAAACTGAATCAGCGGATTATAGGAGACATAACTCGGTTCATGATAGAGCACTTCATCGCCCGGCTCAACCAGCGCACGCACCGCCAGATCAAGCCCTTGGCTTACACCGACCGTAATCAGGACTTCATCTTCCGGGCGATAGCCGATGCCCGTCTTCTTTTCCACATACTGCGTAATGCCGCGCCGCAGTGAAAGTAATCCCATGTTGGGCGTATAGCTCGTGGCCCCTCGATCAAGGGCCCGCACGGCGGCATCACGGATATGCCACGGCGTCACAAAATCGGGCTCGCCGATCCCGAGACTGATGACACCCTCGCGGGAGCTTACAATATCAAAAAAATCACGAATTCCCGAACGGGGGATATCCCGCACAGTCCGAACAATCCGGTCACGGAGAGACTTTGAGTCGTTCATTATCGTCCCTTGTCTGCATAAGAATGCCGTTTTGTTTATAGGTTTTCATCATAAAATGTGTTGCGGTAGAAGTCACACCCGGCATCGTCGCCAGCTTCTCGCTCACAAATCCGGCCGCTTCATGCATCGTGCGTCCTTTAATAAAAAGAAGCAGGTCAAACGTTCCGGACATCAGATACACCGATTCCACCTCAGGAAATTTGCTGATGCGCGTCGCAATACGATCAAAACCGCCTTCGCTCTCCGGTGTCACCTTGACTTCAATGACAGTTGTCGCCAGCGACGTATCGAGCTTTTCTTCGTTCACCACCGCCTGATAGGCACGGATCACGCCTTCCTTCTCATATTCAGCAATTTTCTGTTTCACGTCATCGACAGAGATTCCCAGTATCTTTGCCATGTTTTCCGGCGACTCCAGTGCATTCTGTTTCAGCAGCTTGAGCAATTCATTCATATGTGCTCCTTCGTTTTTTTAATTAAAAGTACCTGACTCTAGCGTCTCTCGGTCCCGCGACCCAACCAAAAAAAACGCCCCGGAAGCGGGGCGTTTACAGATTCGCTAAGACATCCGATTAGAAGTCATAAGCAACACTGAGGCCGCACCACAATTTTTCGTCGTCCTCATAGATGGCATCCGCGCCATCTTCAATCGCACCGCCGTTGAGAACGGTGTACGTCAGGTTCGCCGATGCCGTCAGATCATCCGTAACGGCATAAGAGAGCGCACCATTGAAATTAAAGTCATTCCAGTCCGCATCGATTCCCTGTCCCTGTCCAAAATAGAAATCGTTGTAAGCGGTATTACCATACCCTGCGGAGAATCCAAACTGCGAGGAAAGCTCAGGCGTGATTTGATACGGGACATACACATCAAAAAGGACGTATGTGCCGTTAACCTCATCCACATCACCGAAAATCGTCATCGAAGGAATCACCGGTATCTCCAGATTTTCAAGGGTCTTCAGGGTTCCCTTTGCAAAAATTTCAGTTGTGGATTCCCTTGCGGCACCGCCCACGGTCACATTGGGGAAGGTATAATGCGTCAACCCAACAGAAACCACCAAATCCTCGATAGCGAGCGGAAGTTCGTAAGCGAGCGTGCAGTCGATTTCAGAGAAGTCACTGGAAACACCGTCAAAATTAGATCCGATATCATAGTTTCCAAAAATGTTGAAACTTACACCGTAGTGCTCAACCGTCACCTGCGGTTGCATAACCGCGTCGTTATTCAAAACCATACCGCGAAATACATACGAAGAGAGCAATGATGCTTCAGCCGAAATTTCGGGTTCAGAAGCCGCCTGCACACCCATAACACCTGCAACCATCAAAGCTGCACCAATACCTATTAATTTTTTCATCCGAAGAACTCCCTCCTGATTTACCGCTTACACATCCTCACCGCGCCCATCGCGACCTATCGGAAAAATCAATTGATGTACGATACACGCACACCACGGAGTTGCAACCCATTTTTCCGGCAATGTAGCCCCTTCTTGCACTACCCAAATGGACGATTACGAGGAGGAGGACAAAACAGAGCAAGATGATCCGTCGACATTTTTCGCAGCAAGCTGCGGGGTATTGAACCCACAGATTTACCAAAAGACCCTTGTTTATGCTTGCTGGCCTGCCCGCCCGCCGAAGCCTCGGCGAAGGCGGGAGCGCACGCCTGACCTCAGAGCTGAACCACCCGGAAGCCCATCCCGCTGCTGACGTGGTCCGGATTATAGTAGTAGCGATTGGCCGTGCGGCAATAGACGGCGAAGTTGAACCAGCCGCCGCCCCGTAACACGCGAAGGGAGCCCGATGAAGGCCCCTGCGGATTCGACGAGGGCAACGGCGCATAGTAGTTGCTTCCGTACCAGTCCCAGCACCATTCACACACATTTCCCACCATGTCGTACAACCCATAGCCATTTGCCGGGAAACTGCCCACCGGACTCGTGTAGACCATCGTCCACAGAGACCGAATGCACCGGCCGTTCGTCGTCAAATACATTGTCCCGCATGCTGTCGCCCATGCTGAAACTTCCCTCGGGAATCCAGACCATCCCCTCCGGCGGATTACAGGCGTTGGTTTCCACCTTTGCCCCAAAGGCACCCTTTCCAACTCTGAATTTCTTCATACCAACTCTCCCTTATTACTGGATAAAACTTTGTGGAGTACTTACCCCTTTCCGCCAATTATTGAAACCCAAAACCTGCGCTGATTTTTCACGACTTCAATCTCACCCTTTACCCCTTTTATCCTCGATTTTTAATAAGCCTTTTATCCTTTAATTCCCCGACATCTGAACGCCTAAAACGAGGAGCAAGATGATTTGCTAAACGCAGCCGCTTTTCGGTACTATCTCCGTTCTTATTCGGCTTTTGTAAACAGACCGCATTAATCCGCGAACAACGGCATATATATGATGACATTACCGCACAGAAAACTCCGCTTCACCGCAGCATTGACCCTGCTGCTGATGGTCCACCTCTCGGCGCAAGCACAGGTGGCGATTGAAGATTCGGTGGTCAAGATTGTTAATCAATACAACAAGTTCAGCTGGTACACCCCGTGGGCATCGGGTGCCACGGGAAAGGGAACCGGAAGCGGCTTTGTCATCGACGGAAAGCGCATTATGACCAATGCCCATGTGGTGAGCGACTCCGCTCTGCTGCTGGTCTATTTTTACAACGATCCCACGCCCTACCCCGCCCGCGTAATGATGATCGGGCACGACTGCGATCTCGCCGTACTTGAGCTTACCGATCCCTCGCGGCTGGATACTGTCCCGGCACTGCAGATGAAGGGACTTCCCGCCCTTCGCTCGCGCGTGGTGACCTATGGATATCCGACAGGCGGACAGCTGATTTCCAGCACCGTCGGCGTGGTGTCGCGCATCGAACCCCAAACCTACGTCCACGCCGGAGTCGGGCAGTTTCTGGCGGTTCAGACCGATGCCGCAATCAACCCCGGCAACAGCGGCGGACCCGTTATTCAGGACAACAAGGTGGTCGGCGTCGCTTTTCAGGGCAATTCCAATCTGGAAAATATGGGCTTCTTTATTCCGATGCCGATTATCGAACATTTTCTGACCGACATTAAAGACGGCACGTACGACGGATTCCCCGCCTTGGGCCTCTTTTCCGCCAACCTCGAAAACCCGGCAGCACGGGCCTATGCCGGCATGAAAGAGAACCAAACCGGCGTACGTGTGGAAAACACCATGCGCGGCAGCGGCGCGGACGCCGTGTTGAAAAAGGGCGATATCATTACAGCATTTGAGGGCTATCCTGTAGCAAACGATGGTTCCGTCAACTGGAACGGACTGCGGCTCAATTATGGTTTTCTTGGAGATTTCCGGCAGATCGGCGATTACGTGGAGCTCGACATCATCCGAAACGGGGAGCCGAAAAAAGTTCAACTTGAACTCAAAGGCTTCAATCCAACCCGCAACCAATCCAACCTGTATGACGTGCTGCCCAAATATTACATCTACGCTGGACTGGTTTATGCTCCGCTCAATCTTGAAGTCCTCAAAACCTACTCCAACAACTGGATCGCGGACGCTCCGCAAGAACTGGTCTATGAAAGCATTTTCCGCCCGCTGATTGAACACGACTTTTTTGACACCGACTGGGTGATTCAGATTCGCCGCCTCGACCATGAAGTCAATGTCGAAGAGTCACAATACCTCTACTCCATTGTCGAATCGGTCAACGGCGTTCCGGTGCATACGCTCGAAGATCTGGCCAAAGCATTTGAGGAAAACACCGCCGACCAACATATAATCCAATATCAGCAGGGAAACCGCATCACTGTGCTTGACCGCAAAAAGGCCGACGCCGCCCACCCAAAAATCCTGGAAAGTTACGCTATTCCAAAGGACCGCCGCCTATGAAAACGCCACTCGCAATCCTCTTTTTTATCGCCTCGCTCGTTTTAGGTGCAGTCGCCCGCCCGGACCATCCGCTCGAACAGCGACTCGTTACCGTACGTGTAACCTCCCAATCGTGGAACGAATATCGGCCGTGGCAGAAAAACAAACCGCTCACGCGCACCTTTATCGGAACAGTGATTCCCGGGAACCGCATCCTGATGCTCTCGCAGGACCTGAACGATGCCATGCTCATCCAAGTCGCAAAATTTGACCGACCGCCCAATCTCCCCGCCCGCATTGTCCATTGTGACCACCAAGTTGGATTGGCCATCATTACCGTAGACGAACCGGGCTTCTTCGACGATCTTGAGCCGGTCGAGATTGCTCCAGACACCGATGGAGAAAACTATTTTTGCGCCACCTGGAAATCGGGCCAGCTCTCTCTCGCGGCCTGCCGCTGGGCGTCAGCCTCGGTGTATGGTTCGGGCGTCCCTCATCTTGACTATGTCAAAATCAGCTTTATCACCGACCTTACCGGCGGCGGCTGGGGCGAACCCCTTTTCAGCGACGACCAACTTGTCGGCCTCTGCACTTCACAAAACGA
>JAAYDL010000088.1 GCA_012729265.1 Lentisphaerota bacterium
GGGAAAATCTCACCCATTGACGACCTGTCTTTCTCTGGAAGAATCGTGGCATGAACTTGAAATTGCCCGATCAACCACCTTCCCCGGCTCGAAGAGCTGGAAATGAAATGTGGGGCAGACCTTTGAGCTGAAATCGAAGAAAAAAGACGTTTTTGCCCGCGAACAGCAAAAGATGGGTTAATGGGCTACACCTTTTCTGGTGCAGCGTGGGAGCTGCCGATGGAAGGTTGTAGTGGCTAAGTGGAAATCATTTCAGGACGGAAACCCTTGTGCTGACTTCCACCAGCGGTTCCAGTTGTCAGAGGTAGTGATTAGGCCTTCCAGTCCCTCTTCCCGTTCGACATTGAATACGATTCTTCCTTCGTAACGGCCTGAATCATGAACCCGGAAATCAACGATTTTGCCAGCGAAGTGGGCGGGGGCGGTCTGATGGCGGTGAAGGAACAGCCAGCAGCCGATATAAGAGTTGGCCTGCTCCGGGGTAAACGACCAGTAACCCGTTTTGGTGAACATGACGTCGCCTGACTCCCATGGCCCCCAGAGATCCATATTTTCGATCGAGTGAAGGCGTTTCGGTTTATCCATTACTTTTCTTCCAGTTTTAGTTTCGTTCCCGAATCCATCCAATCCTGAAGAATGAGTCGTACATACTTGCTGGCGGAAAGGTGCATCGAGGATGCCCGTCGTTCAATCTCCTCGGCCATATCCTGCTTCATGTTTATCCCTATGGTCTTGGTTCCTTTATCGGTCGGATTGGTGGATTTGCTGGTTGCCGTTTTCGCTACTGATTTCATCGCCATGTCAGCCTCCTTGTAGGTAGGTGTTGAAAGGTACTGTAACTATTAATGCAACTGTCCGGTAGAGTCGTTTTCCAAAGACGAGTTCAGGAATTTGTAAAACCTATATATCAGGGGCTTTCGGCGGGGTATGAGAGGAATTCCTACATGATTTTGCACGGGGTTTGTCTTGCTGGAGGGTTATTCTGCCGATAGTATGTTTCGCATTGTGTATTCTGCGCTGAAAACGCGGGATAGTGTATGGAATTATGGTGGGTGCGAATGAGTGGCAAGGCTGGAACATATGCCCCTGGGGCAAGAGTGGTTGTACGGGATGCGGAGTGGTTGATCCGAAGGGTGGATCGAACCTCTTCCGGTGCCCAGGCGCTTCGCGTAGTCGGTTTATCCGGACTGGTGCGCGACCAGGAACGTATCTTTCTCGACAGCATCGAACGTTCCATCGACATCGTCGACCCGCGCGAGACCAGGTTTGTGGCGGATGAAAGTCCCTACTACCGGCAATCCCGCCTCTACATCGAAAGTCTGCTGCGCCAGACCCCACCCACAGACGAACATCTCTATGTCGGGCACAAGGCCGCCATGGACGTGGTTCCCTACCAGCTCGATCCCGCCATCCAGGCATTGAAGGAGCCGCGTCAACGCATTCTGATTTCCGATGCCGTGGGGCTGGGAAAAACCATTGAGTGCGGCGTTCTGCTGTCCGAGCTGATCAAGCGTGGCAAGGGAAAGCGCATCCTGGTTCTGGCGGTGAAGAGCATGCTCACCCAGTTCCAGAAGGAATTGTGGGCCCGTTTTTCCATACCGCTGGTTCGGCTTGATTCCGTCGGCATCCAGCGGGTACGCAACCGCATTCCCGCCAACCACAACCCGCTCTACTACTACGACCGTACTATTATCTCCATCGACACCCTGAAGCAGGAGTCGGAATACCGCACCTTCCTTGAAAAGGGCTATTGGGACATCATTGTGATCGATGAAGCCCACAACGTGGCGGAACGCACCACCCATTCCAAGCGAGCCAAGCTGGCCAAGTTGCTGGCGTCGCACTCCGATACGCTCATCATGCTTTCAGCGACCCCGCACGATGGACGCAAGAAATCGTTCGCCAGCCTAATGAACATGCTTAATCCGACCGCGATCGTGAATCCCGACGATTATAGCCCGGAAGACATCCGCGGCCTCTTCATCCGTCGCTTCAAGAAGGACATCAAGGATCAAGTGAAGCAGGCCTTCCCGGAACGTATCGTGACCGTTGAGCACGCCCAGGCAACGCCGGAGGAGGAGGCCGCCTACCACGTGCTGACGGATCTGGAGTTTTCCCGCATCGACCGGAAGGGCTCGGGGCACATTCTGTTTCGTACCACCCTTGAAAAGGCACTCTTCAGCAGTCCGGCGGCCTGCCGCGAAACCATACGGAACCGCATCCGGACCTTGGCAAGGGAAGACTCGGATGGCGGGCTGTCCGACATTCAACAGTTGAAGACGCTTGATGCGGCCCTTCAGGTGATTCAGCCAGCATCCTTTGGCAAATACCGCAGGCTGCTGGAGACCATCGCCGGCATGGCGTGGTCGCCCCGCGATGCCTCGGACCGTCTGGTCATCTTTACCGAACGAGTAGAAACCCTAAAATTTCTCAACGACAACCTCCGTGTTGATTTGAAGCTAAAAGAGAGCCAGGTTGCCATACTGCACGGCTCCATGTCCGACGTGGACATTCAGGAAACCGTCGAGGGCTTTGGCAACGAAAGCTCGCCGCTGAGGCTGTTGATCTGCTCCGATGTCGCCTCGGAAGGGATCAATCTTCACTATTGCAGCCATCGGCTGATCCACTTTGACATTCCTTGGTCGCTGATGGTCTTCCAACAACGGAATGGCCGCATCGACCGCTACGGCCAGCAGCGCCAGCCGCAAATCCACTATCTGCTGACGGACAGTTCCAATCACAAGATCAAAGGCGACCAGCGGATACTGGAACTACTCATCAACAAGGATGAGCAGGTAGTGCAGAGCATCGGCGATCCATCCGAGTTTACCGGTTGCTACGACGTCGAATCGGAAGAGGCCAAAACCGCCAAGGCCATGGAAGCCGGCCAGACCCCCGAGCAGTTTGAAACGGATCTTTCCGGCGATCCCGACCCCTTGGCCATCCTTTTCGGAGAAGTAGAGACGCCGACCGGCGCGACGGCCATGCACGAAACGCGGGACATGCCCACGCTGTTCCGATCCGACTACCACTATGCCAAGGAGGCACTCGGCCTCATTGGGCAGGACATGCAGTATTCAAAGGATGATGGGTTGAAGCTGCTGACCGTCACCCCGACCGAGGAGCTGCGGTACCGCCTGAAATATCTTCCACCGGAGGTGCTGCCCGACGGAGGACAGCTCAACCTGATCGAGAGCAAGGAACGGATGCAGGCGGAAATCACCCGCTGCCGTGAATCGGAGAATGCCTGGCCCGAAGTCCAGCTGCTTTGGGAGCAGCACCCGTTCATGGAATACCTGAACGACAAGGTGGTCTCCGGATTCGGCCGGCAGGAAGCCCCCGTGCTGGATATGGGGGCTGTGCTGGATCCTGACGATGTGGTCTTCCTCGTCTATGCCCTCATTCCCAACCGAAAGAGCCAGCCAGTGGTGCATTGCTGGTATGGATTGCGCTATCATCAGAGAAGTTTTGTCGAAATGCAGCCTATCGACCACTGGATCGCCAGGCTAAAGCTGGATTCCGGAAAACATCCCAATCCGCAAAGCGATCCCGACAGCGAGGGTCTCCAGAAAATGCTGGACGACGTGGTGGCCCGCATGACCGGCCAGATGCTAAAGGAGCGGCAGGCATGGGAAAGCAAGCACAGTCCAAAGATGGAAGAGCATCTGAACCGGCTGAGCGAATTGTACGATGGGCACAAGAAGCAGCTGGAGCTGGCCTTTGATCGTTCCGACGCATGGAAGTCGCAGCGGGAGCGGGAAATCGACCACATGTTCAAGGAATACGAGAAATGGATCGACGACACCATGACCACCGAAAAAGAATCCTATATCCGCATCGTGGCGGCGCTGAAGGGAGGGGCGGAATGACCCAGCTATTTATCAGCAGTGTTCAAAAGGAGTTTCAGTCCGAGCGCTATGCGATACGGGACTTCGTAAACAAAGATGCGTTGCTCAACCAGTTCTTTACGGTGTTCCTTTTTGAAGATCTTCCTCCGATCGATCAGCGCCCGGACGAGGTTTACCTAGACGAAGTGAAGGACAGCCCCATTTATGTGGGGTTGTTTGGCAGCCAATACGGGAAGTGGCGCGATGAAAACGGTCTTTCGCCAACAGAAAAAGAGTATCGGTTGGCTACGGACCTGGGGAAGCGACGGCTGGTGCTGGTAAAGAAGGAAAATGATCCAGAGCCGGAAATGAAGAACCTGATTAACCAGGCGGGTGACGAACTGGTGCGTAAACGCTTCAGCAGTACAGAAGAGATGCTGGATCTTCTGCATCGCAGCCTGATCCAATACCTGCGGGATGAGGGAGTTATTACAACCAGGGAGTTTGATGCTCAGGCCTATGAAGGTGCTTCCATGGCCGACATGGTTCCCTCCAAAATCCGGCGCTTCCTTGAGCTGGCGAAGGCTGAACGCAGTTATGCCCTGTCTCTTGATTCTTCAGTCGAAACGGTGCTTGCTCATCTGGATCTTCTGGTGGACGGACTCCCGACCAAGGGAGCGATCCTTCTCTTCGGCGACCGTCCGAAGCGTTACGTTCCGGGAGCGGACATCAACTGCCTGCACTTTCACGGCACCGAAGTGGCCAAACCGATCCCCAGTCAGCAGGTATATCAAGGCACTGTTTTCGAAATGGTGGATGCTGCCGTCGATTTTGTGATGTCCAAGCTGACGCGCAGGGTTGTGCCATCGTCCCAGAAAGTTGCCAGCGACGTGGAGTACGAAATCCCCTACAAAGTGGTGCGTGAGGCAGTCGTCAACGCGGTGGCCCACCGAAGCTACACCTCCAAGGCCGGGGTTCAGGTCATGTTGTTTGCCGACCGCTTGGAAGTCTGGAATTCGGGCGGACTGCCGGAAGA
>JAAYDL010000089.1 GCA_012729265.1 Lentisphaerota bacterium
GGGTTCGGGAGCGGAATTCCCCGATCGATAGGACGAGATCCTGGAACAGGCCGTTCTTTTTGCGGGCGGTCTTGTATTTGACCAGCGGCTGGGAGATGAAATCGAAGCCGACCGCGTCGATGACCTCATTGACGTCGGCCTCGCGCATCGGCTGCTTGAGGGCGCCCGGCTCGCGCCGCTCCAACAGGCGCAGGAGCACCGAAAGGGGGACTTTAAGGAAGACGTAGGCGGCGCCGCCCTGATCGATCTCGTCCTCGGCAAAGTCCATAGCCACCACCGGGGCGATGACATAGAAGCGCTCCCCCGGCTTGCCCTTGAGAATTTGGTGCAGGTTGGCGACGTAGCCGTAATCGAGGGTCAGGCCGGGATGATCCGGATAATTCCAGACCAGAGTGGCGTGGGTGCCGATGTAGCCGTCGAGCCGCATGCCGTAGCGGCTGTGAAGCTCTTCGCGAACGCCGAACAGTTTGAGGACGAAGGGGCGGTACTCCTGCCACGGCATTCCGCGCAACGCCGCCATGTCGTAGAGGCCGGCGCGGTAGAGGGCGAACTCCTTCGGCGGCAGCGGCTGATCCTTCGCCGGCTTCTCCTTCGGCGCGATCAGGGAGATGCGGAATTCCTGACCGTCCACGGTGACGCACTTCTCGCCGGGGCCGTCGTCCGGGTCGGCATCCTCCAACCGGCCGGGGAGGATACAGAGCTTTTCCTCCGGGCAGGCGATGGAGAGCGGGGCGCTCTTCTTCAGAAGATCGTGCTTCTTGATCAGCGCGGCAAGGTCGGCAAGCAGGTCGAGCGTGACCTCGCATTCACCTTTTTTGGCTTTTTCAGTAAAGAGGAGGAAACCGGGAGATTTTTTTAGGTGATCTTCCCAATCAATTATTCGTTCATGCGTTGAACGGTCATCTTTTTTCCCTCCCCCTATTGAATTGGTAAGCGAAAACATCCTTTTTTGTAACGTGTAGACCCCTAATTTTCCACAGTCCATGGCAATCCAGCGACGCCCCAGTTTTTCTGCTGTCGCGGGAGTTGTCCCACTGCCGGCAAAACAATCAAGTACAATATCCCCTTCATTCGAAGAGGCTTTAATTATCCTCTCAAGAAGCTGTTCAGGCTTCTGCGTTGGGTAGTCGATGCGCTCTGAACCTTGAGGGGCAACAGGGGGGATATCCGTCCATACGTCCTGTAACATTACACCAGACATTTCGTGCAAGTAACGCTTATATTGCGGCATATTTCCGGGCTCATGGTGAATCCTTCCGGAGTTCACAAGCCTGTCCATAGCTTCTTGCAGCGTTTCGTCTGACTCAATACCCAACGCCCAATGCCTGTTTCGACTAGGTCGAACCGTTACACCATTCACGTTCAATGGGCCACCAGAGTCACCATGTCGAGGCCCTTGCGCTGTTAAGTCACTGAGGCGGTATCGTTTTTTGGTTATTTGATCGACATGTTTGTACCACATGTTTATGTAGCTTTGACTATAAGGAGAATATTGCTGGTTCCATATGAACTTATCAGATTTAGTGTAATACAATATTATTTCATGTATTCTTCCATACTGCCCGAGACTATCAAAAGCACCGCTTTTTGCGGATTGTCTTTTCCAGGTGATCTCATTCTGGAATAATGGTTCTCCAAAAATTTCATCCAAAATTGCTTTAATGTAATGTCCTTTTTTCTGATCGAGATGAACATATATTGATCCGTCACTAGCCAATATTTCACGAAGCAATATAAGTCTTTTTCGTAAAAATTCGATAAATTGTGAGCCTAAAACCTTGTCCCTGTACGCCTTCTCAGAGTCTTTCATGAAGTCTTGTTTTGTGGCAAAAGGCGGGTCGATGTAGATGAGCTTGATCTTATCCTTGGTGCCGAACTTGTTCGGCCCCTGCTGGTCGGCGAGGAGTTCGCGTAGAGCCGGGAGGTTATCGCCCCACACCAGCAGATTGCACCAGCCATCATCGAACGGCCGGTCCTCGGCGAAGCGGCGCACCAGTTGCCACGGCGCCGCCGGCGTCTCGGCCAGCACCTGCTCCCGCTTCATCTTCCCGGCATATTCCAGCCGGTACTCCTTGCCGATCTCCACGCTTTGCGGCCCGTCGGCAAACAGCTTCCCCCGCCAGTGCGCCGGAATCGGTTCGCCGGCCTGAAGAAGGCGGATCAGTTCACTTCGTTCATCATCAGTCAGTTTCGCCATCTCACTCAGCTCAATTAGGGGGTACCACCCGGGCGTTAGTTGAATTTTCCAGTTTCGTAAAGCCCGATCAATAAATAAACCCTTAAACCACTCAACAAAAAAA
>JAAYDL010000090.1 GCA_012729265.1 Lentisphaerota bacterium
TCAGGTTTCAAGTTTCAAGTCTCACTTAACCCCACCCCCCGGCCCTCCCGCCGACGCCGAAGGCAACTTCATCCCAGCAGAGCAGTGGCATACCCTTGATCCCGTCCGTATTTCTCACATCCATCCGTCGAAGGATTAATTTATAGGAGCAAAAAATGGCCCGCCAATACATTGAAGTAAAAGAACTCGTAACCATGATTACGGAAGGCACGCTCCAGCTCCCGGAGATTCAGCGCAAGTATGTCTGGCAGGCTTGCTGATAAATGATGAGAGGGGAGGAATATTATGAGTACGTTTACCAGCGTAGATGATCGTGTGTTGCAGGATGTTATTGCCGGAGCACGACAGCGTCTAGTGTTCATTGCCCCTGGGCTGAGGCCCCCGGTGGCAGAGGCCTTGGCTCAGGCTATGGAGACCATATTTTCAGGGTCTATACACTTAGTGTTTGATGTGGATGCTGAAGTGTGTCGGCTAGGTTATGGAGATCCAGACTTTAAGGGGATGGAGCTACTTCAGGCAGCGGCGTCCAAGCATGGCCTAACGGTAAACCATCAGCCCGGCATCCGTATTGGGCTGATCATCGCAGATGAGACCACACTAATCTATAGTCCCACGCCGGAACTCATTGAAACCGAGTCAAGGCAACCGGATAAACCGAACGCCATTTGTCTTCAGGCTGAGCTGCCTCCCCAACTGGCCCGCGCCTGTGCGCTAGGGGAAGAGCAGCATGCAACCCTCGAAGTCGGCAAAGATCCTATCAAACAAGATACGATTGACGCCGTGAAGGCCGACCTTAAGGAACGGCCAGCTAAGCAGTATAACGTAGCCCGTATAGAACGCGTCTTTAGCTCCATACTGCATTATGTGGAGCTTAGAATTGAAGACTACAAGTTGACGAGCAGGTCGATCGCATTAAATCCAGAACTCTTTGGTGTTCAGAACGCAGATGTAGTGAGCAGATTGTCAAATCGCTATCGTCTGTTCTCGAACGCGAAATCATTGAATTTGGAAATCCCTGTATTCGACGAAAATGCACAGCCTCTTCCGAATGAAAAAAAGGTAAGTTTTGGCCCGCGAAGCATTGATGAGAGACGGAAACGGATTAAGCAGCGCTTTATTATGGAGGCAGGGAGCTATGGCTTAATTATCCTCCGCAAGGATGTGCCCGCATTTGAAAAGGAGCTGAAGGTATTGGAGGCGGAGATCGAAGCCTACAAGAATGTGGTCAAAGATGTCATTAAGGAGCGAACGGATGAGATCGTTGCGGAGTTGCTTACGGCATTGAAGGACGCATTGAAAGCAAGCCCTCCCGAAAAGTGGCGCTCCAGATATGTTGCTCCCACGCCCACAGACGCTGACATAAAGCGATTATTTGATGAAGATATTGATGCAGAAGTTAAGCGAGTAAATACCGACTTTAATCCCCGGATATTTCATACCTTCAAGGATGTCACCTATCATACCTTCCAGGACGCGAAGTTCCGAGAGCTTCTGGTGAACCGCTTTGGTAAAGACGCCATCGATGATATTTTTAGTGAATATGACGCAGCACCCGAACAGAAGCCGTCAGAGACTGACTAAAGGAGTGATCGAATGAGCGCATTGGATGCAGCAGTCAAGGTTTTGGAGGTGGCGGGAAAGCCGTTGCACTACCGTGAAATAACCCGGCGTATGTTGCAGTCTGGTTTATGGGCCACGGAAGGGAAAACCCCGGAAGCGACGGTAAACGCTCAGTTGGCCGTGGACATAAAGAAGAGCGGAAAGGCCTCCCGGTTCATGCGCTTCGGGCGCGGGATCTTCGGGCTGAATGCACAGCGTGCTGATACCGGTACGACCACATCCTCCTGCCGGTCGGAAGAACCGACGCTCTACATTGCCAAGGCTGGCACCTGCTCGTTTACCGATGCCGCCGAGCGCATCCTGAATGGCGCGAACGGTCAGCCCATGCATTACCGCGACATCACCCGACACGCCCTTGAGCACAAGCTACTCAATACCCAGGGCAAGACCCCCGAGGCCACGATGTATGCCCAGGTGCTGACGGAAACCCGCCGTCGCAAGCTCCGGGGCGAGCAACCCCGCTTCATGATGCTCGGCAAGGGCATGGTGGCGCTCAGCCGCTGGGAGGCGCAGGGCGTGGCCTATCAGGTGGAGCAGTCCAACCGCAAGGCACGCGCCGAACTGCTGAAGAGGATCAAGGCTATGCCGCCCGCAGATTTCGAGGAGCTGGTGGGCGAGCTGCTGGCCGCCATCGGCTTCGACGAGGTGGAGGTCACCTCCCGCAGCAAGGACGGTGGGATCGACGTCCGCGGCACACTGGTGGTCGGCGACGTGATCCGCACCCGCCTGGCGGTGCAGGTGAAGCGCTGGAAGAGCAATGTGCAGGCCCCGGTCATTCAGCAGGTGCGAGGCAGCCTCGGTGCCCATGAACAGGGCCTTGTAATCACTACCAGCGACTTCAGCCAAGGGGCGCGCAAGGAGGCCGAGCGCCGCGACACCACGCCCGTCGCCCTTATGGACGGCGAGCAGTTGGTTGCGCTGCTGGTCGAAAACGAGATCGGAGTAAAACGCACCCCTATGAGCCTCATTGCGTTGATCGGCAACGATGATGTCACGAAAATGCTTATGGAATGAAAATAATGGAGAATTAGAAAATGAAGCAAAACTACAGGCACATCGACCGCAACTTGCTTCTGGGTCTTTGGCTTTTAGTCAAGGCGGGGCAAGATGGGAAAACCGTCATTCGTCTTGAGAATGCTTTCCTCCGGAAATGGTGGCCGGAGCTAACAATCGCATCGCCAAGCAAGGCATCGGAGTTGTCTGAAGATTTGAAGCACATTTTCCCTTTCAGTAGTTATCACAGTGACTGGAAAAACCTCCGCGTCCTCGACTTATGCACCCACGAATTTGTGGATTCATATCACAGCACAATCTATTTCGTGAAAGAAATACCGACCGAGGAGCAGATGGAGGCGGATCTAGGTATCCAGTGGAAATGCATAATGGTTTCCAACTATGCCCCCCGCACAGAATCATCACCACATTTCTAACTGAAAGGGTACCGCCATGGATAACAAAGGGATAATTGAACTTGGGTTATTTGAACACCTCAACATCGCAGATACAGAGCGGATTCATTCTCAGGTCATCGCATGGCTGCTGTCGCAGGATTCGCCTTTGTCACCGTCAAAAAAATCTGATTTTCTGGTTTCGTTTCTCGGGCTAGAAAACAAAGCCTATCAGACCATCGATACCATCACAGAATTTCAGAATATCGACATTTTGATCCGGGCCGATGACGAGCTGTTTGTGATTGAGAACAAGCTCAAATCATCACAGCATTCCGACCAGTTAAGCAAATATATCAATACCTTGGACAAACACGTTTCTGACTTTTGGATGCTTAAAAAGGCGAATCCCCCGCGATTTTATTTTCTGACCCTAATAGGCGAAGAAGCGGGGTGTGATGGCTGGGAAAATACCAATTACGGGAAATTATTGGAAGCCGTTCAACAGCTCGGCGGCATTGATACTCATCCACTGATTTCGGCCTATGCGGTATCGCTGAAAAACCTGATGACCATTGTCGAGAGCTTCAATCGTGACCCCCGACAATTCCATACGGTCTTCACGGATGGTTCGTTGAAAAAATGGGAAAAGGCTCAACGGATACGAGACGGAAAATACACGCCAGCTCAGGCCTACATCGCAAAATGCCAAATGGAAACCATTCTGCAGAAAATGTTCATGGCCCGACTTGCGGGACAGCTGGAGCTACAATCCGGTGATTCTGTTAAAATCAATGAAACATGGGGGGTCGCATTACTTCAGGTAGCTTTCAGTTCATTGGTGGTTGAGATGTCTGGCAACACGTTCAATCTGGGTGTGCAGTTGCAGGATCGGTCTTTTAAAATCAACCTAATGGCGCAAGAGTATGCTTCATCCAAAACGGACTGGGTTAGACCGACGGCGAGTAATGTATTTAAAAATATAGCGGAGGAGCTCGGTCTTCGGTTCAATCCGCCTCGCAGTAATGCGTATCTTTCTATGTCAAAGAGATTGCCAAAATCACTATGGGAATACTCTTTCGATGATCTCGTCGTATGCATGAAAGAAGAATGCGTGATAGCCAAAGCCGTATGCCATGATCTTAAATCAAGGATCGAAGCGATTTTATGATCATGCGGAGTGTCAGTGTTACTGAATAATTACATAGATGCTCTTCAGAAGGTGAGCCCGAATAAAAAGGGAGGGCATGAAAGCCCACGTAAACCAGCCCTTCTTCTTGCGGTCATTGACCTGTTAGTATTTTTTACTGAAAACAGCCTACATCGTGAAATACAAAAACAAGGATCGTGAGTTGGAGAGAGATTGGAGTGCCTATAAAAAAGACGAGGGTCGCCGAAAGCGACGACCCCGAAAGCTCGGTCTACACATGGTAGACGAGACGGGAGTGATGGTAGGCAAAGCTCTGGTCATATGCAAGGGAACGTTGCCGATGTAGAAACGGTTTTCCCTGTATCCGGTAGAGCAAGGTCATGATGACATTTTAGGAGGAATGATTATGGGAATATCCATTCATTATAGCGGAAGGATGGAGCCCGGGCTGATTGGGCCGCTTTGTGATGAGCTGGCCGATATTTCGCGGTCGGTGGGGTTTGATGAGCCGATCGTGGTTGATGATGACAAAAAGGGCTTGCTGGGTATTCTTCTTCAACCCGTATCGGGGATGGAGTGTGTTCCGTTCTTATTTGATGATCAGGGGCGATTGCATGCGCTGGGGGATCTGATTGCGGGCTGGTCGGAGGAGAATGCGATCTTGAGTGTCGCAGTAAAAACGCAGTTTGCGGAGTGTGCAGATCACATCTGGCTGGTGGGCTTTTTGCGGTATATCCAGCGACGCTATATTCCAGATCTTCGCGTGACGGATGAGGGCGGATACTGGGACGAGAACGACCCGCAAGAGTTGAAGCGAAGGATGGATTTCCTAGGCGAGAAAATAAAAGGCTTAGGCGCGGCACTGGAACATGCATTTATGGATACGGTGGTCGACCTCTCCAATCCGAATGCCCTGACTGACTTTATCGAACGGGTGGCGAAGGGATTTGATGCGGATGAGCGTGAATAATCATGAGCAAGTCGGTCTCCGCTGCCGAGTCAAACATGGCTTGCTCAAACCTTCAGATCAAGCAGAGGGATGCGGATGCGACGGCGTTTGGTTTCGCCGGGCAATAAATTGAGCTTGCGCCAGCAGGGCTCGTCGCGGTCGTTGGTTTCCATCCCTGCAAGTGAGAGCCCTGTCCAAAGAAAGATGCGGTAGATATATTTGTACGTTCGAACAGCTACAAGGCAAAGGATCAAACCATTGCACCGCTTTCTCAATCACGTTTTCAGATTATTCATTACCAAAAACCTCCTTTATCACACAGAGGGGATATCAATTTCTTCTGCCAATCTGGCCATCTCTTCTTTCTCCAACATCCTTGTTTCTTTGCGAAATTTGGTCTGTAGGACAAATATTGCCAGGCTTGTTTTACGTGGGTCCTCTCCTACATCATACCAACTGGATTCGGAGATCATATCAAACCACTCACAAATAATGTAAAATGGATGGTCCGGTTGGTTGTAATTATACCACGTCCTTCTGGATATGCCCAAAAACCGGCACATCTGCGACACAACCTTCGGTGCTGGATCGGGCAAATCAATTGTTATCACTTTCTTATTACTGCATTTGAGGGTCTTCTTTATTGTTCGCCCGTCACACTGCTCAAAATAGGCCAGCACTCCTTCATACAGATCTTCTACTGATTCAAATTTAGGAGGGCGACCGGGGAGAGGATATTTTTTCCGGATTTTCGCAGGGACCTTTTTCCAGTGCTTTGCCAGTGTACTCTGACATTGCTCTTCTGGAGCCTCTATTTGTTTTGGGTGCTCTTTCAGGTCCTTCGATACGTCTCCAATATTTGCGGCATTCGCGCCGACCCAATCATTGCTATTATTTGACTTTCTCATATTGCACCTACGGTTATTTTAACCACTGTTTATGGAATGTTTCTCCTGAAACAAACCCCGATATTTATCGTTTTCTCTGACAATTATTCCAAACTCCCTCGCGCGCGCGCGTAGCGTGTGCAAAAACCCCTCACAAAATGAGCCTCATTTGGGAAACTTGTGAACATGCTCGAACGAACCGATATACCCAAAATCTCTCAACGCTCAGTGACGATGCAAGGCATGTGAATACACAAACATTTCTCCACCGCTTTTGGTTCAGTGCGTCACCGTTCATATCGTTTAAACTTTCCAATAAAGACCCTTGAATGACTCTTCATTGTTTCCCAATCCCCCGAGGCTATATCCGTCTGCATTTCCTGAAGGATTTGGCGGAAAAGCTCCTCACCATGCCGCTTCAACTTGCATCGGATCACCTTCCACGTATCCCGATCGCCGTCCGGGCAAAAGAAGCCTGCACAAATTTCAGGATCAACCTCCCAAACATCCATTTTATACGGGTCAAGATCGCACGGGTAGGGCGGTCCCGAATCCATTTTCGGGCGATTAGGTGGTCCTCTGTGTGATTTATGCGCATCTCGTTTCGCAAAAATTGTCCGCCCGCAACCAACGGGCGCGGCTCCGCCGCTCGCTCCCCCCTCAGCGCGCCAGGAATCTGGTGATAACGAAGCCGAAGGCGAGTTATTACTAGGCGGGCGCTCTGTACTGTTCAGCTGTGATTCGTAAGAATCACTATCTGACTCTGAATCTGTCTCTGACTCTACATGACATGTCCGATAGGACACGTCATGTAGAGCCACAGCCTCAGTAACAGCCTCAGCGGGGGGAGCGAGCGGCGGAGCCGCGAGCCCTCCAAGCGTAAGGACAGAGAACACCCCATTCTTTCTGTCCACTACAATCACGTGATCCCGCTCCAGTGCATCCACCACCTTATCTGCTGTCTTCGGTTTGCACCCAATCTCCAAACAGATCCATTTAATGAAATGGTTTAAACTTGGTCCTTGATCCGATTTCACATACGAAGTCAACCGCCGGCGGATCTGAGATATCCGGTCTTCAAATTGCCGCTCGCGTTCTTGCCGCTTATTATTCGTATCGTCCGTCCGTCCCAGTTTTTGTTCCTCCACATATCGACCAATTCGCACAATTCCACTTGAAGTAATCTCCAGTGCACCAGCTCCTGCCAGTCGATCAATCATCTTATTGAAATAGTCATGCTTCTCCTCATCCCCCTTCGATAAGAAACGCAGCACATCCTTCCGCTTAGCACGCTTTACCGCTCCAATCGGAATATGCCCGTCCTCCTCCTCACATTGTCCGGCCAGTATCCGCAATCGCAGCCAATATCCATGATCCTCCGGCGGCAACTGCATGAACACAAGATTCTGCGCCCACATCTGAAACCCGAATTTATGAAAAAATTTAGTCATTGTGATTCCCCCCTTGCCAAACGATCGATCTCGACAGAGGGAAACCCGCAGGCGCGTTGACGACCAGGAAGGGTGATTTTTGTGAGAATTCCTTGCGATGCCCAGAGGTCGATGGTTCTCAAGGAAACCTTCAACCGGGCCGCCGCCTCATCTCGCCGCAAAAGTTCAGGGGGTGAGGGGGGTGTTTCGGAGTTCTGCTGATTGCCAGACCGAAGAAAATTCAGTATCAGCTTTCGCTCTTTTGGAGATATGGAGTGATCAACAGCCAATGCCCCTTTGATCATTTCGAAGGTTAATGTCTGCATCGGTCACCTCCATCAGAGTAAAGTGACGCGCAGAAATAATCCCTGCGAGAAATGGGGAACACAAAAGAAAAGCACTTAGGTGTTGCTTCTGAAGACCGTCTAACGGGGTACATTTGACCTCCTTGCTCGAAACTAATTCGAAGTTCCTAACGCACGGAGGCTCTGCGGCCTTCTGGCAGTATTAATCCGCACGGAGGCTTTGCGGCCTTCTGGCGGTTCTCAGCAAAGGTCCTATCCTCTGCATTTATTTTTCTTTTAACTGCTCCTTTCTGCATCCACAAGGAAAAAAGTGGAGTTTTTTTTGATGTCTGTATGTTGCGCAAATTGACATCTGAGCATTCTGCGGACCCGGAGAAAAACTTGGTTACAAAACCCCCTAAATTTGGTTACAAAATGGTTACAAAACCCCCCATCGCGAGGAGTCGAAAGGAGAAGCACCTAAGCGCACAGAAAAGAAACAGCGGTTAATGGATTGGCTCAATAATAGCCAATAAATAAGGGGTTTTTCATGAAAAAAGCCCCGGAAAACCGGGGCATTAACATGGTAGAAGCGTGGGGGCTCGAACCCCAGACCCGCTGATTAAGAGTCAGCTGCTCTACCGACTGAGCTACGCTTCCATTGGGAAAGGGGACGGAAACTAATGATTCCTCTGTGCAAACGCAACCCAAAAGTTGAGCGAATTATCCCAAATCGATTGAGGGTCTGAAGAGGAGAATCGCGAGAGATATAATTGCTTTATTCTCCGCTATTCGCGTGGTAGAAGTCCGACATTATGAAAAAGCAAATTTTATCCATGGGTCTCGTTGTTATGGTCATGCTCCTGAGTGTCGGGCGGTTGTCGGCGCAGGAGTCGAAGGTGGTTGCGCCGGGGGCGGAGCTGAAAAAGCTGGAGGGCGAATATAGTTTTACCGAAGGGCCGACGGCGGATGAAGAAGGCAATGTCTATTTTACAGACCAGCCGAACGACCGGATTATGAAATGGAATGCAGCCGATGGAACGGTTATTGAATGGATGAAACCGGCGGGGCGCGCTAACGGTCTTATGCTGACTCCGGAAGGCAATCTGCTGGCGGCGGCGGACGAAAAGAATCAGCTGTGGTCGATTTCGACAAATAAAACCGTGACTGTGCTGGTGGAAAATGTTGGCGACAAACTGCTCAACGGACCCAACGATGTGTGGAAGACCGCCAAGGGACACCTCTATTTTTCTGATCCACTGTTTGCCCGCGACTACTGGAAGCGCGATCCCGCCATGCAGCAGCCCGGCCAGTATGTGTATCTGATTGCGGCCGGCAGCAAAGAGCCGAAGGCCATTCTGATGGACCTGAAACAACCCAACGGGTTGATTGAGTCGGCCGACGGGAAGATGCTCTATGTTGCAGATATGGGCGAAAACAAAACCTACGTGTATGATATTCAGGAGGACGGTTCGCTGGAAAACAAACGGCTCTTCTGTAACTTGGGTTCTGACGGCATGACGATCGACGACCACGGCAATCTCTATCTTACCGGGCGCGGCGTAATTATTTTCGATAAAACCGGGAAACAGATTGAGCGCATCAGTGTTCCGCAGTCGTGGACGTCAAACGTCACCTTTGCCGGTGCGGAGCGAGACCAACTTTTCATCACCGCCAGCAAAGCCATCTACAGCATAAAAATGCAGGTCAAGGGCGGTGAGAGAAAAGAAGAGAAAAAGGCAGAGGAACCCA
>JAAYDL010000091.1 GCA_012729265.1 Lentisphaerota bacterium
GCATGAATACCGACTAGCTGGTGTTGAGCCAGCCTTAGCCCATTTAGGAGGGAATATGTAGTGAAACTCAAGGGTGTCACGGGCGAACCGTGAATCTGAAGGAAGAGCGTAGCAATTCTGTCAGCTGAACATGGAGTGAACCTCTGGTAGGCCGTCGCACAGGATGAGGTAGCCGCGATTACCGAAGTCCGATGCTCCACTTGCTTCGTCAAGAGGTAAAAGACAAGCGAGTGATAAAACTAATAGCGACACTATTAAAAAGCAGAATCTTAAACGGAGGCAACCTCGAACCAACATTGGAGGGTGCGCCACAAGGGTCCCCGCTCAGTCCGCTATTAAGCAACATAGTGCTGGACGAATTAGACAAGGAACTGGAACAACGAGGCTTACTATTCTGCAGGTTTGCTGATGATGCCAAGATATACGTTGGTAGCCATCGAGCAGGCGCACGAGTAATGAAATCAGTTTGCAGGTTCATCGAACGAAAACTGAAGTTTGTGGTAAACAAAGACAAAAGCCAAATCGGGAAAGTTTCGCGCATCCACTTCTTAGGCTTCGTTGTACTGCCGACCCAACTGAAAATATGAGGCAAGGGCTGGGCGCTAATGGGGAAAATCGACCGAGAAATCCACTGCTGTCAGCGTTTTTTCTTGCTTGGCTTCCAGAGGGCCGACGTCCTGAGCCCCAGCTGGTCCCCGGAACACAGAGCAGGACCATAATACCTTGTAGACACCCTATACACGGGACTATATTCACTTAGTGCTCGGAGTTCACAGCTGGTTTAGGTTGTCCTACCGAATTTTAGGTTGTCCTACCGAATGCACTGAGAAAGAAAATCCCCGAGGCCCAGTTTGTTTTGTCCACGCTGCGCCCCTACCGCGGTGCATAATCCGTAAGCTAACTAGGCAAAATCGTTTTTTGTATCAAATACTTGCGGCGCGTGAGACGGGTTTCTAGTTTGCGCTGTTGCTCAGGTTTTCCCCGCTTCCGTGGGCCTGTTTACAGTCCACAACTGCGCCACGGCCTCCCCGGTGAGCAACGAGCGTTTGCGGTTCCGGAGGCGGCCGCTCTAAATATCCCCGCGCGAGTATTATGAACTTGGCAGTTCAAAGAAATCAGACGTTCTTATTTCGGATAAGCAGGAACTATTCGGTACGGCTGATGGGTTGTTGAGGAACGATTTTGCCATTTCAAGCGGGCAATCGCGTTGTATCGTTACATGTCCCGTTCGGGGGATTGAGAAGTAGTAACTTTGGCTAAGTGTAGCCGCAACAGTCTCGCTCCATGCGGAGCGAGTCAGCGAATCGTATTCGCCGCCCAGTACGAGAGTCGGCACGTCGCTTTGTACCGGGTAATGGAAAGAGGCATCGGCGGCCCGGACTTGCCATACTTGACATTGGGTATGTCCAGTAAGGGCAAAAAGATCGTAGTTCGAAGCAATATATGGATTTAAGGAGGCGTTATTCTGCTTGGCCTCGATGTACGTTTCAAACGGGAGAATGTCGTGGCACTTAACCGAAATCTTTGCACCCTGGCTATCGAGGTAAGGCATGTTGTTGCTTTCCGAACGGAGTACGGTGGCAAGAGCGGTGCTCTCCACATCGCCGGCTGCAAGATCGTATATCGCCTTCGGGATAGCATTTATCTGACTTGGCGAGTTAAGCGCCATGAACACCGAAGTGACGAGCATTGAGGGGCCGGCCGATACGGTCTCGCCATCAAGCAAAATCTCAAACGGTGTTGTGTTTGCGCGGTCAAGCACGGCATAGAGCGTGTTTTCGATCTCTGGGTAGGAGGCCCGACACGCCGGGTCGGAATTACAGTCGGCGATCAGATTGAGGAACGAAGCAAGGGCGCCGGGGCCGCCTTCGGCTGTTGTGGCGACGGCAACCGGGAGGCAGGAATCGAGAACAGCACTCCGAATCCGTTCCGGGTGACGACGCAGAATTTCTTGGCCGAGAAACGTGCCGTAGGAGAAACCAAAAAGATTGATCTGATCAAGACCAAGAGATTGCCGCAATAGCTCGATGTCGTCGGCTATGGCTGCCGTGTGAAACTGACTTAGGTCTACGCCGTTGCCGACAAGACGTGCCCGACATTCGTCGGTCAGCTCGCCATCATTACAGAAAAGTCCCGGCTGAGAATGGCCCATCCCGCGCTGATCAATCAAAATCACATCGCGGTTCTCCAA
>JAAYDL010000092.1 GCA_012729265.1 Lentisphaerota bacterium
CAAGGGCTTACAAAAAACAACCTCCTCCTAGAGGTTTCGCTAACATTCACGCATCACACTGAATCCAAACAGCTTGCAAAAATATGCATTCGGAGGACTTTTTTTTCGCCCGCGGAAGTTGGGTTAGAACCTTCAATGGAAAGTTTTGAAGAATCTGGTCGTGGAGAAAGAGCCGTGTGCATTGTAGTGTCGCCTCTGCGAGGCGAAATCGGCTCGCAGAGCCGACGTTACAACAATCTCCGGAGTCCCATGTCAAAGCTGGTCGGGGAGTTCGTGGTGCGCTCGGAGAGCACGCCCTGCTTTTTTTTGTGCTTCATTTGTGGATTGCTTCAAGAAACCAACCCTCGGGCTTTGAATTCCAGATAGATTTTGCGACCGAGCCAGGCGTCGGTGGCGGCATAAATCTGCTGTGATTCGGTCAGCTCCTTGCGGGCCCAATTCGAGACCTGTTCCTTTTTTGAAATGCGGAATCCAAAGAGCAGGGCGGTCATACCGCGAAGGCCTAGGTTTTCGATTTTTGCCGTTTTTGCACAGGTGGCTAATTCAACAAAGCCCGCTGGCGAAAAGGGCGCAAGCGCCTGAAGTTCTGCAACATCGCGTTCGAGCGCAACACCAGCTTTTATGATGTCGGGGCTGGAGAGCACCTTGAGCAGAGACGGCGTGAGCCCGCACTGCTGGATCTGAAAGAGATGGACGGCGTCGGCGGTGGCGAGCTGGAGCAGGGAGGGGTCATAACTTTCGCCTTTGCGGAAGGCGGGGCGGGTTTCGGTGTCGAAACCCAAGAGGGTTTCTTTAAGCAGTTCCAGTGCGGCGGCTTCGGCTTCCTCCGCCGTGTTGTAGAGATGAATGGGGCCCGTGTATTGCTGCATCGGCAGCTCGTTGATTTCGGTTTTCGAGATGTGCTTGTTTTCAGGGAAAAAGGTCATGGTCCTGCTTTCGGGCTTAGTGTGAGTCATTCTTTGCTTTTTCAGTTTTCCATTGGTTGGCGACCCATATGGACTGTTTGGCGAGTCCCATCAATATTTTACAGTCGGGTACGGTCAGCTTTCCGCGGTTAAAGATGCGGCGCAGGCCCATCATCATGTGGTCCAGCTTTTGGTCGTGAACAAACTGGGTTTCAATCATCATTTCCCGCCACATACGGAACATGCGTTCGCGTAGTGCGGTATCGGCCTCCGGTGCGGTTTCCTCTGAGGGTTGAAAGACGCTGGCGGCGGTAAAAATTTCATAGCCGCAGAGATAAACGGCGTGTGAGAGATTGAGCGAGGTGTAGAGATCGCTGGACGGAATTTGGATAATGTGGGAGCAGAGGGCGAGCTCCTCGTTGAAGAGTCCTTTATCCTCGCGCCCAAATACGATGGCCACCTTGTGGTCTTTGGCGCTTTCAAGAGCAATGGGGGCAAACTCGCGCGGCGTATATGACGTGTCGCGATAAAATCCGGTGCGGGCGGAAGTGGCGGCCACGACGGTGCAGTCGGCGATGGCTTCCTCCAGCGTCGCAAATTCACGGCGGGCTTCGAGCTGTGCGCGGGCGTTGCAGGAAAACCTGCGCGCTTCATCCATATCCATGTCGGAGCACGGATCAACCACCGCCAGATCGGTGAGTCCGTTATTATTCATCGCCCGGCAGATGGAGCCGAGGTTTCCTCCGAAGAGCGGATTTACCAAGACGATTCGAATATTCTTCAGGATGTGGTTGGCGGTTTCTGCTGTCATAGTGAGGGGTAGAGTGAGCGATGGGGTGAGGGGGTGTCCATATTTTTCTTAAGATGAGTGCGAGCACGAAGTAAGGATGAATTTGGGATGGGTTTCGCTGATCGCATGTTTGGGGCTACTCCGCAGGGATGAATCGTTCCAAAACGCGGCGGCCTTTTTCGGTCAGCTGGTGTTGCTCATCAAAGAGGTAGCCGTAGGAAAAGAGGGCGAGTCCGAGGCAGCCGGAATGCTTGGCCGTGTCGATCTGCTCCAGCAGCAGGTCGGTATCGTTTTCGCAGAAAAGCGCCACGACCACACGGTCGCGGAAGGCGCGGCGCCCGGTTGTTTCCTCCATTTTTTCGAGGTAAAGATTAAACGAGCGCGTAGCATAATCCATCTGCACCACCCAGTCGACCAATTCTTCTTTGGCCCATTTCCCGGAATCCTGATAGGCTGAAAATTTCCCATCGACCGGATTCCCCAATACACTACAGCTCAGTAGACAATTGTCGCGCAGCCCGGCGGAAATATCGCGAATCACCTGCGTGACAGAGTCGCAGCGGAATTCCCGAATCTGTTCCTTTGTGGGATGCTCTCCAAACCGGGCGGCAAGTTTATTGAGCGAGAGCGGATCGTATGAGAACTGGGAGCGCTGGTCGATCTCCGCCCTTGACGCATTGGGGTAACGTTTATGCGCTTCATCGCGATAATCGTGGGGGTAGCGGATATAGTCGAGGTGGACGCCGGCCACATCGTATGTTGAAAGCTCGCGCGCTACGGCCTGCAGGTGTTTCCGCACTTCCGGCATGACCGGGTTCACAAAGGTATACCACCCCGGCGTCG
>JAAYDL010000093.1 GCA_012729265.1 Lentisphaerota bacterium
ACTTTATCTTATCGTGAATCTGCGGATCGAACACAGCACAGGCTCGAATATCATTTTCACGGCTGTAATCAAGCACCTTCTGCCCCGCTTGATAGAGGTGATGCAATTTCCGCCCGTGCTGCGGATAGCCCGCAACGCCCACCGTAATCGTCGTTTTGAGCAACTTTCGCCCGCACAAAAACTGCTCTTTCTGCACCAATGTGCTGATCCGTTTACCGATTTCAGCCGCTTCGTTCAACGAACATTGTAAGAGCACCAAAAACGCATATTCTTCATGACGACCAATCAAATCGTCCGCCCGAAAAGCATCCTGCAACAGCTTCGAGACCCCGGCCAGCAACTCATCGGCCACCGACTCGCCGTGAAACCGTTGGATATAATCCATATTGTTGACACCGATGCAGAATAAGGCGGCCTCTCTCTTTCGCTGGCGGAATTCGTCCATACGGCGCTGGAGATAAACTGCTAGCGAGGAGGAATTGAGCACCCCGGTAACCGGATCCAAAACAGAATCCCTCCGCTGCTTCTCCTTTTCATTCAACCCCTTTCCATCGGTGGCACCTTCAACCTGCTCAACCTGCTCCTCGGTGTCGATCTCATCGTCATCCTTATCAACATCCTTTACAATTTCGGGAAAAACGATCGGCTTTTCTGCACAACTCTCTTTCAACCCCAGTTCCACCGCATGAAGCAACTCACGACCACTCAGACCGTGTCCGGGATACGACACCACCGCCGCACGCATTTCAGCCGGAATCACCGAGGAACAGGACGCTGAAACCGACTTCATAATCCGCCGAAGAATGGCCTCTGCGTCCTCCGGCTCAGATTCCAGCAGCAGCGTCGCCGTTTCATCATCGTAAACGCAAATGACATCATTTTTCCGCACGGACGCCTTTAACGCCCGCGCAAACTCCGAATCCATATGAACCTGAACATCAGCATTCCCCGATTTAATCAGTGCCAGCGCAAAAGAAATTCCCCGACGAGAGCAGCTCGCCACATAACGCGCCAACTGCACCCGAATTACTTCAGTCTCCGAAGTCCCTAATTCATCCGCATCCACCTTTTCCGCCAGCTCAACAACGTGCTGAAAACGGTAATAGCTGGTCACCAGCAGAATAACAACAAACGAAACCACCGACACCGCAAGGACCACTGAAGCGGACGGCAAAAAGTCTCCCCAAAAAGATTTCCAAAAATAGGCATTCATCTGAGCTGAAACGGCAAGGATCGGCATAAAGAAAGAAGGTGCGGATTGCGTCCGCACCTTTTAAAACGGTTGCTTAGTAGATCGCGAACACTACGCGGCGGTTCTTTTGGTAAGCCGCCTCGTTTTGCCCCGGATCAGCAGGCTGCTCCTCACCAAAACTGAGTGTCTGAATATGGGTATAATCAACACCCAATCCAACGAGATATTCCCGAACGGCCTCGGCCCGGCGCTCACCCAGCGACATATTATATTCACGGCTCCCTCGTTCATCCGCATGCCCTTCAAGAATAACACCCTTGTATTTTCCCTGCCGAATCAGGCTGGCCACCTGCTCGCACTTCCCGCTTTCAGCAGGATTCACTTGCGAGCTGTCGTAGGCAAAATAGACCGGATCAACCAATGTACGGTCACCATCCTGCGGCTGGTCTAAGTTATCCCAGAAAACCGGGATTCCCCCAAGGCTGCCGGTTCCATTCGGATCCAACCCCCAATCGTCCATACCCGCCGTATTCGGCCCTTTACACCCCATCGAAACCGCTAAAAATCCTGCCAAAATTGAAGCACCAACCGTCTTTAGAATCGTATTTTTCATCATTATTTATCCCACCTTTAAGTTTATGGAGTACACGTCGGCGAGTACCAATCGCCTGAGCCTGAAATCAAAGCTACAGGAGAATCTTTTAATGTGTCAAGGAGGTAGATTGAAGAACGACGATTTGCTGTGTGCGAACAGATGATATGCCGTCCGTCCGGAGCCCAACTGGGATCTTCCCAGTCGCCCGAACCAGAACTCACCTGACGCGGAGCACTCTTTGTACGGGGATCCACCACCGCAATCTGGTAACTCCCGCCGATCCGCGCACAAAATGTAATCAGCCCGTTCCTTCCCCAATCGGGAGCCACACACTCTGTGCCCAGCGTCGGCAGCCGAGACGCCTGACCTCCGCCCGCCGGCATCACATAAATCTTCGGACTCCCGCTCGTGTCAGAAACAAACGCAATCGATTTTCCGTCCGGCGACCAACACGGGCTGGCCTCGTTCCCGGTCTTTGTTCCTGTTAAACGTTTCAGGCTGCCGTCTTTCAGATTCATCACATAAAGTTCAGGATTTCCGTCTTTCGACAAAATAAGCGCCATCGATTTTCCATCCGGCGAAACGCTCCCGCCGGTATTCAATCCGCCGAAATGCGCAATCGGATCACTCTTGCCGGTCGCAAAAAGATTGGGATAACCGAGCTTGTACGACGTATAGATCACCGCTTTTCCGCTCGGCACCCAGTTGGGACCCACCACGATACTCCGGTCATTCGTGAGCTGGCGCATGCCGTGTCCATCAATGTCCGCCATATAGAGTTCTTTACGACCGCTCCGCGTTCCCACCATCGCAATCTGCGCCGAAGCCATACCCGGCT
>JAAYDL010000094.1 GCA_012729265.1 Lentisphaerota bacterium
CGGCAATCGGCAATCGGCAATCGGCAATCGGCAATCGGCAATCGGCAATGACAGTAGCTCGATACCCACATTGTCACAAACCGAAACCCGCAGAATTTCCCTCAAAAAACACTGCACGTGCGATTAAAGACAAAATGGACTTGCGCTGAATTCCGTCGAATCTATACATTTCGCCTCCTTCCACACGGAGAGATGGTCGAGTGGTTTAAGGCGCCGGTCTTGAAAACCGGAGAGGTGCAAGCCTCCGGGGGTTCGAATCCCTCTCTCTCCGCCACTTTTAAAAGCGGTTGGCCCATCGCTGACCGCTTTTTCTTTATCTCAGGCAAAATGATTTAGAGGCAGAATGATTTTCAATTGGCTGCTTTTCATTCATTCGTTGCAATCTGATCTCCAGACAAGCGAACCAGTACAGCCTGCGCTACGCGCCGGCTCATACACCTTCGGCCCATTCTCGAAAAACGCCACCGACACAGCGGCGGCGCTACCCGTACCGCGGCCTTCCAGGCTGCCTTGCACCTCCCGTGTGCCGCAGCCATCTTGGCTGCCTTGTCACCGTACCGCAGCCATCTTGGCGGCCACCTCGCTGAGCAGGCACCCCAGAAAAGCAATCTATTGATCCTGCAATGAAACATTGCGAATCGCGTGATGATTTTAGCCGCGAAAGATCACACGGGACGCAAAAAGCAGTGCATTCATTCTTTGAAATCCCTGCGTTTCTTGCGGTAAATTTCAATATTGAGTCGTAGAAGCGCACGTCTTCGTCACATAAATATCGTTCGTAGTTTAGCCTTCAGGCGGCCTTTTCACACGGCCACCAGCGCCCAAAAGTAGAATGAGCGTCCCGAAACCCTTCGTAAAACCCTATGGCATCCCCGCTCACCGCCATTGATTCGAAAAACTAAAAAAAACATTGAGAAACTGTTTAGGTTCCATACAATCCCCATAGACAAGTTGGAGCGTGTCGAAAGGCTCAGTCCAACAAAAAGATGGCACCATGCGGGCGCCCTCATATCCTCCTGCTATTTAATCTGCTTCGATAGCGTGGGGAATTGAGTGAAGCAGGAGGGATAAAACCCTAATCGTTCGACATAAATAGGAGGAAACAAACATGAGATGTGTCCTGACGACATTTCTAATCATCGCTTCTCTTACAGTTGCAGATGAATACAACATTACGATGTTGAATCCTTTGGATATTTTGACATACCAAGACAACAAGATTTCATCTGATCTGTTGGGTAAAAGCATCAATGAAATATATGGACAGATAAAAGAGGTGCGTCTCTATGGCATTTTCAATAATGGTAAGCCTGTTACTAACATCGAAGATATAACAGAACGAGTTCGCGAGAAAATTGACAACGCAAAATTTGAAGGACGATTTTCAGAAACACCACGCAGTATGGTGCCTTGGGTTTCAGGGCATTTATTACTCAAGGGAGGGAGAATTGTTCAAATCGAGATTATGCAAGGTGGTATTGTGGTGGATGGTGATTTGCTTTTTGGAGAGTCGGTCAACAATAAAGAAGCAGATGCTCATGACTGAGCAACGGTGTTAGCTTACAACACAAAAATCAGGGTTTTTTACTGCCGAATTTGCTGCAATTACCAGTTTCCTCATCACAGCGGTCAGGGCGCCTTTTTCACCGGCTCATCTTTATTGAAGTGAATCTCTTCGTCGACCCAATCTGTCATATTATTCCAAGCCAACTGGAACGGGGCGCTCCAGATCAGGTTGGTTTCTGGGGAAACAGGTCCGTCCAGCTCAGAGACAACCTTTGTACGTTGCAGATCATTCGCACTGCATTCCAACGCCGGCGTGCTGAAATGCTCTACTGCGCTGTCCGAATTTATAAAACCTATCAGATCATAAAGACAGCAACCCGCAACCGAGGCCAACCCTGCTGCCGGGGCCAGCCACTTGACAGCGCGCCGAGCGCGAACAGATTTCCATTTTTTTTCGGCTACGACCGCAAGTCCATAGCCTGTCGAAGCCGCCATCAAAATAGTTACCCAAGATCCGGCCAGCAATAAATGAACAAAGCCGCCACCGCCGAAAAACACGAGTAGGAGCGCTGTCGTCGAATATAAAATACCGACTCCGCCGGTCAGATCCCGTAACGTAATCGTGTTCGTATATCTCAACAAAAAGGCCCCATAAAGAATCATGAAGCCGAACGCCGAATACGCGTACCACCGAGGAATGAGAGGAGGGAATAAACAAAAATCAAGAGCCAGTACAATGACCGTCGAAAGGAGCATCCAAAAGTAGGTTGTTTCCCCTAAAAATCCAAATTTGCACTTCACGTTTCAGCTCCCGTTTCTGCCGTCAAATTGCAACAAACGATCACCATGGCCCTATTTAGTGCTAAGAAAATGAGGATTCTCCAAATTCTAACAGAACGCTGACCTCCCACCCGCTCAATCAGACAGTGTGAGACTATTCCAGGCTGTTTGAAAGTGATCTTGTCTTTGAGCAGACAGGCGTCTTTGCGCCGGTGATTGCGATTTTCGACGCCGCCCCGGATGAGCTTTGCACGGTGCTTTCTCTCCAGAGTAGAATGAACGTCCCGCTCGTTTTCACGCAAGCGGGACGCATTACCTCGATGAACTGAAGGATGAAGGAGCTGAGCGGTCTATTGAAAGGTTTCAGTAAGCGGCGGAGATGTATCCCTTTGTTTCTGCTCAACTTCATTTTCGGCTCACAGAGCCGGAGCTACACCAACTCCCTGTTCGGTCCTCCTGCGGACGCTTCGGCGAACCGTCCCTGCTGGTAAGGGCAGTCGAGTGCGCCGCATGTACCTCGGCAGGTACATGAGAATGAAAGGGTGCCCGTAATCTATTCTTCTTCTCTTCAGTGCTTTTTCGGTTTTTGTTGTGTCAATTCTCACGGCACAGCATCATATTCGGCGGTATGGAAATGACTTTACCCACAATTATACAGGGCGGCATGGGCTTCGGCGTCTCCGATTGGCGTCTCGCGCGTGCCGTATCGGAGCTCGGGCAGCTGGGCGTAGTTTCAGGAACCGCACTCGACTGCGTGGTCGCGCGCAAACTACAGGCGGGCGATCCCGGCGGCCATATCCGACGAGCGCTCGAACACTTCCCCATTCCTTCCATAGCAAAACGCGTAATGGACGGATTTTACGTTCCGGGTGGACTCAAAGAACACCAGCCGTTCCGGGAAATCTTAAAGCACACCCTCGAAGGCGAACGCGAACCGATCGAACTCTGTATTATCGGCAACTTTGTTGAGATATTTCTCGCGAAGGAAGGGCATTCCAATCCGGTTGGCATGAACTATCTGGAAAAGATTCAAATCCCACACTTGCCGTCCATTTACGGTGCAATGCTTGCCGACGTGGATGTAATCATTATGGGTGCAGGCATTCCGCTGACCATACCGGGCATTCTTGATGCGCTGGCACAGCATCAGCCCGTACAGTATCCGGTTAACGTGACGGCAGCCGACGGCAAGAACGAAATCGTCAACCTGACCTTCGATCCCGCGTTTTACAACGAGGAAAAACTCGACCTTCCTCCGCTCAAGCGCCCCCACTTTCTGCCGATTGTCTCATCCGAATCGCTGGCCTCCATTCTTATCCGCAGAGCCACTGGTCGCGTCGACGGATTCATCATTGAGGGCAACGTGGCGGGAGGCCACAACGCACCGCCGCGCGGCAAGATGGTGCTGAGCGACAAGAATGAACCGATCTACGGCGAGCGCGATGAACCTAAGCTCTCTGCCTTCCGAAAATTCGAGCTGCCGTTCTGGCTGGCCGGAAAATATGGAACCCCTGAAGGACTGAAACGCGCACAGGCGGAGGGTGCTGCCGGCATACAGGTTGGAACCGCATTTGCACTCTGCATCGACTCCGGGATTCTCCCGGAAGTTCGCCGCGAACTGGTCAGCGAAGCCATTGCGGGCACCGCGCACGTCTTCACCGATCCGCAAGCATCGCCTACCGGGTTCCCGTTCAAGGTAGCCGATCTGGCGGGCAGCCTCTCCGAAAAGGAAGTCTACGAACAGCGTCGTCGTATCTGCGATGTCGGTTTTCTTCGGCAGGCTTATCGACGCGCAAACGGAGAAATCGGCTACCGCTGCGCTGCGGAACCGGTTAAGGCCTATGTCGCCAAGGGCGGGCGCGAGGAAGATACCGTTGGCCGCAAATGCCTCTGCAACGCGCTGGCGGCGAACATCGGCATGGGCCAGCGACTTCCCGACGGCGGACATGAAAAACCGTTGATCACCATGGGCGACGATCTGGAAAATATCGGTCGCTTCTGCGAACCCGGACAACTCGACTATTCCGCCGCCGACGTGATCCGCATCCTGCTCAGTTGAACTTCTTCCACAGATTACCCAGATTATCGCAGAATTCTACAGAAGAAGGATTCTGCTGGGGCAGTATATTCCCCTGCCAAATCAGTGTAAATCTGAGCAATCTGTGGAAAAAAGAGAGGAATCAGAGGGCATCAAACTTTTGGCGAAGTCGTGCGACGTAGGCCTCAGCGCCGCCTTCCTGATACCCTTCCTGATACTCAACCACCTTGCCGGTGGAATCCAGAAACAGCAGCGTCGGAAAACTATTTACCGAAAACGCATTTCTCAGCTTTCGGTTCCTTGCTTGGAGGTCCTCACTCTGCCCGGCTTTATCATTCGGGAAATCAGCCTCTACAACAACCAGCGCTTCGTCCGCATAGGCCTTAAACGTCGGGGTATCGAGCACCTCCTGATCCATCTTCACACACCACGCACACCAATCGGAGCCGGTAAAGAGCAGCAGCACGTGCTTACGCTCTTCCTTGGCCTGTTTCAGCTCGGACTGGAGAATCTGCATTCCGGCGGAAAAATAATACCGATGCCTGACCTGTTTAAACACAATAAAGGCCACAACCCCAATAATAATGATGTTCAGCGAACGACGATTCATCTTCATCTACATACTCCTACATGTGCTGCTGGCATCTCTGCTTGCAAAATGGGCAGACAAGCGCGCCCTCTGCGTCTTCGCGTAGTCACAAAAACCGTTCTTCAGCGCCAACCCCACCCCACGCCCGAAACTTTTTTGGCTCATTCCCTAAAAACCATGGGTAGAAGAACCGTTCTACAGCATACGCCTAACGCAGCATGGTCCCCCCGAAGATCGGCCCTTCAGGCGTCATTTCATTGGGGTCCAGTTCCATCGATTCGATCATTTCTTATTCTCCGAGGTAGATCAGCAGTTTGTCCTGACACAGCGCAACGAGATCGCCGATGCCGTCGCCGTTGAGGTCGCCGCTTTCGAGGTCGTGCGGTTCAACTGCTCGGGAACTGCTGCTGTCGGAAAAATCGGTGATGAGGAACACTTCGAAGCCGAGTTCCCTAATCAGCGTACTCTCTTCTTCTTTAACGATCTCGATGGAGCGGTTGGCGGTATCGAGCAGCGCTATCATCGGTTGCAGCGGTTCGCCCAGGTTAACGTCTCTGGCATAAACCAGCACGGGGTCATCGGCGGGCGAGGTATATTCTGCGACCATAACGGCTTCGAGACGCTTGCCGTTGCCAACCACTTCGTCCACACCATCCTGACCGATCAGGAGGATAACATCGTGATGTCCGTTCTGGAGCTGAACCAGATTAAAGATGGTTTGGTCAGCGTCTGAAATGTGGATTTTTCCCCAGTCGCTCTCTTCGTCGGAAAAGTAGACGAGATCGCTGGAGCTGCGGTCAAAAAAGAGGATTCCGTCGGAGCCGTCATAGAGGGAATAGGCGCAGGCCGCAATGAGTTCGCCCTGCGGATTTTCCGGATTAAACTGGCGGATGACTTCATAGTGATCCTCTTTCCACTCAAAGCGGCGGGCGACCGCGCCTTGTGTTACGGTTATGAATTCGCCGCGACCCGGTTTTTCAAGGAGAAAGTTTTCGCGATTCAACTGCTGTGCAATGGCTCGGAAGGATTCCGCGCCGAGTTCTTTAAGCCCGTCTTTACTGTGAATATACATTTTGGGCGTTTCGTAGGGAATAAAGAGCAGGATGCCTGTTTTGTCGTTCGGCAGGCTGTATGCGAGGATATCGGTGGGCTCATTCCGCA
>JAAYDL010000095.1 GCA_012729265.1 Lentisphaerota bacterium
GTAGAGCGAATCGACGGTGCTTCGGTTTTCTTCAAGGATCGTCGTGGACTGCTGAGCGAGTGCGTTCCAGGCCGCGGTCTTGGTCGCGAGCATCTGCTGAGCGGTAATTGCCTCTTTTAATTCATTAATTGTTCCGACTAACGCAAGAGCTGTAGAATTTTTTTCGGTAATTAATCCATTCGAGTCACCGATGAGTTTTAAATAACCCGAGACATATGAATTTAAAATTTCCTGAGTATCGGCCTCTTTTCCAAGTGCAGAAGCGCGAAGTTTTATAGCTAAAACATTCTTATTGATTTCATCATTTACTGCTTTAATATGTTCAGCGGCTTTTTTATCTGAATTGTTCGCCCCGCCAGAAGTTCCTCCTCCGGTGACCGTAAGCGGAGACATGTTCAAAAGTTCCTGTTCGGCAGCGCGAATTGCTGCAGCCTGGGCACTTGTTGCAAGTGGATTTCTCTTCCTCGCTTCATCAATCCAAGCCTGAACAATTTCTTTGCTGACTTTTCCGCTGAGATTTTTTATCGCTTCACGAACGCCAGAAATATCTCCGGTATCAATAAGATTTCCAAATTTAATTGGCTGTAATATTGCGTTTGCATTTTCATTTTTTGAAGCGAGACGAGCCCGAAGGCGTTCAACTTCATCCGCGAGTGCGGTAACCCATGGCTCAATTTTTACAGCTATAAGCTGGCCAGCTTCTTCCTTGACATCTTTAATTGCCAGCCTCAGGGTTTTCATCCCTGCAGGATCCGCGCCACCAACCGCCTTCGCTACTCCCCCAACTCGATCCTCAAGAGCCTTTAAAAGTACAGCTTTAGCCTTCGCTTCTTCTCCTGTAGCAACAAACTGCCTGGCAAGATTTTCCTCTTCATCGGAAAGCATAACTCCTGCCTTCCGGAGCTTCCCAAAGCCGGCGATAGGATCCTCAAGAGCTTGACCGAGTGTTTGGGCAGCAGATGATGCGGATCCACCAGTTGCCTTTGCATAATCGAGCGATAGTGCAGTCGCTTTTTTAAATTCTTCTCCTGTTATGCTTGTAAATTTCAATAACGTACTTTGTGCGCTTCTAACTTCATCATCTTCAATTTTTGTTACTCGCTGGAGTTCTGAGGCCATCCCCTCCAGTTCATCGACTGTAAAGCCGGCAGCATATCCGGTAGCTCGCAATTGAGCTTCCAGACGAGCATGGCCTTCGGCTGCTTCGGTAGTTTCTTTTACGCTATCGGATGCAAATTTCCCAATAGCCTGGATTGTCTTACCAGCAAGTTGATAAATTGCTATTCCCCCAGCTACCTGCATAGATAGCTGGGAGAACGCATTTTTTAACGAGAGAGAGTGTTCGATATTCTTTTTAAATGCCTTTGAAATTCCATCCCAATCTTTCTCGGCATTTTTGCCTTCGCGAGAAGCACGTTTGAGATCTGATATAGCTTTATCAACCTCAGCGCGAAGTATTATTTTAAGATCTTCAATGTTTCCCACGCTGCTTCTCCCACTCGGCCGCCTGTTTAGCTTCGAACTCTTGCTCTAAGGCTTCGATCACTCTCACCACCAAGGGCTTTTCAAACCTCCACCCCGATCCATGCGGTAGCCCGAACCGTCTGAATCGTGCCCATTCTTTCCATGCCGAAACAAAAAGTGCTGATTCCAGGAGAGCTGGCACGTCGCCCCGCCTGATCATCATTTTGTTGTTTTCATCCAGCGCCGAAGGCAATATTTCCAGCTCATCCGGCGCAAATAAAAGCCAGTCCGGGTCATCCGCCACGCAATCAGCAAGCGCCAACTGCGCGGCGGCTCTCAGTTTTTTTCCTCTTCCTCATCAAGAAGACTTTCCTTGAAAATGAAGGAGCCGATATTCAGTGATAGTTCACGCACTTTGTTGACCCGGCCTACGCGAACCGCCACCAACTCGGCGCCGGTGGCAATGGCTGATCCCGAAACTTCAAAGTTTGAGATTTTTGTTGCACAACGACGAGTGAGTGCGTGAAAGCTTGCGAATGTGGATTCATGCCCGATCAGCAACTCGTATGTTTCGAGGTCAGGCCAAGTAATTTCAACCTTTACTCTTTTTTCCGGTTCGAGGGGAACTCCCGGGTCCTTCCCCTTCGGAGGGACTTTCCACAGGTTCCACGACAGATCCGGTTCGTACTCCGTCACCTTCGCCGATGTCACTTTCTTTTCCGCTTTCTCCACCCTCAATCTCCTCATATGTGATTTCCGCGATCACAGTTTTTTTACCGTGGTCATTGTGCGCTTCTATGATGCGGACGTTTTCAAACGCTACATCCACATACATGAGCCTGATACCCTGGGGATCTGCCGGGTTTTCACCCGGCCTGATTTCAAGCCGGTTCATGGCTTACGCCGTGATGGTACGGCGGGTGATGCTGGGCATTTCCCCACCAATCACGGTGTAGGCAAAGTTGAACGTCTGAGGTCCGTTCATGGGCTTGTCAACCGTGAGGCTGTCGATGATGGCCGGCATGTACTCCATGACTTCCACCTGACCGATCGTCGTAGTCTCCTTACGGCCGAGGAAGAAATGGAGAGTCCCAACAGCGATAGGAGCATAGGTCCGGACTCCGGCACCATTGTCGTCAACCAGCCGGAAGAACCTTCCGAGGATTTGATCGGCATTCACATCATTAGTGAAATAGCCGTCGATGTTGCCGGTGATCTCTGGCTTGTCGCCTTCCTCGTACGATTTCGCGGGATCAGTCTGGACGGTGTTCTCGTACTTCTCTTTCGAGGCTCCCTGTGGAACGTTGGTGACGAATCCGAGCTTCGCGAGGGTTATCGGCTTGGCCTTATCGCCGCTCACGATTGTGATCGCCGGCTTGTTGTAGACTACATCATTAACCTCGGACGTCGCGGGAAACGCCGAAGCTGCAGCCTTAGCGGTGATCTTGAAAAATTTCTCTCCAGTGAGAGCTCCATCAGCGGTTACCTCCGCCCCTAGCGTTCCGAGGTAGAGATAATTTTTCGTACCAGTAAATCGATCGGACATAATGGTCCTCCTATTCGTAGATGCGGTCCAGCTGGACCGAGAGAATGAGAGTTACGACGCCTATTACCGGGGCGCCCGGGGTTGGAAGAGAAAAGTCGCAATCAATAATTTGGGATTCAAATACAGCATCGCCGGCGGTTGGATCATCTTCGAATAAATTATTAATTGCGTCTGCATATATCCCCATCTGGTCGGTTAAGGCTTCGGGTGTAGGAGTTTTTATTGCACAGACAATTGCTACGCTGGCAAGATATTCGAGCAGATCATCCGCTCGTCGCAATGTGTCTGGAACCACCATCACTGCGTTATACGCTTTAAGGAAAAATGGATCTTTCCAGCCGATTCCAAATGAGTTTATATAACCTACGTTACAAGCGTCTTCGCTTGCTTCCGATGCAAGTTTTTCGTTTAGGCGATTCTTTAAAAAAGCAGAGATGTTGCGGTAGAGATCCCAGGCTTTCATTACTGGTTTCCTCCCGCCGAAAAGTTATATTTTAGATATGCTTCATATACGGCCTCTTTAATTCGTTTTGGTTCTCCTGTTGCTTTCCAGCTTTGGAATCCCGGTCTCATGAAGGGTTTAGGTCGAATTAAAACTTTTCTGCCGCGACCCGCGAGCATGCCCCGCTGCATCCCCCCGAGATAATTTAAATGTCCGTTTATATCTTTACCTGGTCTCACTGCTATAGCAGCCTTTTTCCCTTTGTACCTGTAGAATCCCATTGAACCACGGGTCTCCCCAGTGACCACGCCCAATACCTGACCGGAAAGCTGTGTCGTTGCGATGTGAGTACTGAGGCTTTCACCCCAGAGCGAGGTAATTCGCGAAGCCATTTTCAAGACTTGAGTTGTGGAGAACTTCTCTAGATCTCCATATTTTCGCTTCTGTAGGGTCATGGAGATCATATCCGTTGGCCCCTGTACGATTCGAAGACCTCTCGAACTGATAGAGGGAGACCTAGTTCATACTGAGAGGTAACGGATCCATTGGCGCTGGTCTGTCGTATTCCTGTCGTCCCCGATTCAAGACGGCGACGGTTATAACCGACACATTCGATGACCGCGAACTCAAGATCTTCAGGCACGGTTGTGTATCCTAAAGAACCGACCACTTTTATATTTCCTATCCCTTCCGGAAACGTTTCTGAGTAGAGTTGAATAATCCCTTCATTGGACAGGATCCTGTATTCTGATGAATCAAGGGCAGAATCTTCAGTGAAGGCTCTCGTAGAATCGATGAATATGGAAGTGATTGATGCAATCGGGAATTCCGGCATAATGAGCTTGTCGCTTCCGCGTCCATCTAACTGAAGATCATATGCGCGAGCTTTTAACTTGCGACTGGATATTCTATTAGCAGTCGAGGAAACAGCATCAATAAGGAATTCCACAGCGTCTTTCTGATCATCGGAGAAGGACAAACACGCCTTTGCACGTTCCCATGTCGTCAACGCATTCACACCGAGAGCCATACACTACCTCTTACGCGTGATGGGGTCTGCCCTTGATCACCTGGGCCCCGATGGGAGTTCCGGTACCATGTGTACCGGAGAAGTCGGCGAGTAATTTGAGAAAGCGTTTACCGCCGATGTACCCGAACTGCTCGACAGTGGCAGCTGCGTGAGCCGCTACAAGACTCTTGATGATTCCGCCGTCTCCAACGGAGGGCGAGCCCACAAGGTCATCGGCGGTTACGGCAGTGTAGGTGGAATTATCGTCGGAGTGGGTGAGTTTGAATTCAATCTTGTTTGTTCCGTTGAAGGTGATTCCGCCTACACCGATTTCAAGAGCTATCTCGGCTGCTTCAAACCCGATAAGGTCTACGGCAGCAGGAGTATTGTCCGCGTCATACGTAGCGGCGGGGATGAGTTCGACCGCGGCTACCAGTCCATGGATTTCTTTCATGGAAATCTCCTTGCTAGGTATTGGTGGCTCCATACGGAGCCACCATGGCTATCCATCAGCTCGACGCGATCTTGAGGAGCTTGATGGCCTCAAAGTTGATGACATCGCCACCCACACGTTTGTAGGTGCGGAACTTCACTGCGCCCTCGGTCGTATAGGGATCGACGAGAATCTTGATGCCGCGGCGATCCACGATCTGGTAGCCCTGCTTCCAGTCTGCAAACGCGAGCGGGTAGGCATTCGCCTCGACATCCGGCATGTAGTCGTCCTCAGAGACCGGGTACCCGGCCAGCATGTCGGGCTGACCTGCCACGAATGACGGCTGCCAGAGGTAGTTGCCCTGTCCATCCTTGAACTTGCGGATCTTCGCGAGGGTGAGGTTGTTCGTGAGGAACACGCCGTTGCGACGGTACTTCGCCTTGAGTGAGTGGATCAGATCGATGATCTTGTCCGAAGGATTGCTGGATGCGAAGTCGGCCGCGGCGCCTGAGGCGATGTAGCCGATCTTCCCCCATTCATACGAGGCATTTGCGACGATGGCGTGGGAGAGGAATCCACGAGCTTTTTTCTTTCCATCTCCATCGATGAACCAGTCGTCTTCCTTCTCGGCGAAGGCGATGCCGGCTTCTTCAGCCAGCCATCCACCGACGTCGAAGTCGAGATCCTCGAGGGACTCTTCTGTGGCAACGGGCCTCGTGCGGAGGTTGTGGGCGAAAATCTCGATTCTGGCAAGCCCGGGCGTACCTTCATTTCCGGTCTTTTCATCACCTTCATCGTCTCCACTCGCAGTGAGTCCGCCCTTATTCACGAACTTGACAAAGGACGGCCTGCCGATGGTTTTTACATTCGCGAGTCCACGCATCGCACAAGTGGCAGAAGCGACTCTCGCGATCTCGGTATCGATTTCGGGGATTACAATGAATCCACCATCAGCGTTGACGCTCGCGCTGACTTTCGACACGAACTGTGTCTGGCGATCCTTGTTTCTCATCCATCCAACAAGCTCGTTGGCGATAGCCGACGGTCCCTGGTGGGATGCCTGTCCTGCTCCGCCCAGGTTAATCCTGTTGATCTGCGCCTTAGCTTCGGTAATCGAAGCTTCGATATTAGCCAGCTTAGCGTCGAGTTCGGCATGGCCCAGCCCCTTTTCGATGGCTTCCATGCGAGCGTCATTCGTCTCACGGTAGTCCTTCCAGGACTTGCCGAGATCCTCAAGCGCTTTTTTGACTTCGGGATCCATAGAGTACTCCTTACATCCAGATTTTTCGCAGCTCCGACAGAACTGTGACTAATTCGCTCTTAGCTTCAGTGTTGGACTGTTCATCATCCCGATGAGCAGTCTTCCATCCTCCTGAGGCGAGAGCGGCCGCCTCCTGGCGAGAAGCGCCTGCATCCCGCAGGAACTCCTCGAAGTCTCGTATCGATTTCACTGATTCGAATTTTGCACGAAGGGTGAGCGCTGCACGCGGTGCGTTTCTAAAGCCGATCCCGGACACGTCGTAGAGCGCAGCCGCTTTGACCGAATCTTTAATTTCGGATGCGAAGCCGGCATCAATAGCTTCCTGCTCGGTAAACCACGTTTCAGCAGCCATGAGAACGCGGATTTCTTCTTCGGTCTTGTTGGAGTGCGCGACATAGATGCCAACGATCTGGTTGGCCATTTTGTCGAGTACGGCAGCATCGTGACGGAGCCGGTCGGCGTCTCCCCAGGTGATCGTCCACGGGTTGTGAATCATGAGGTAGGTGCCTTCGTCCATCGTGAGGGATCGCCCCGCTAGAGCGACGACGGAGGCCATAGATGCGGCTATGCCGATTATTTCAACATCGAGTTTATCGGATACCGTCTTAAGGATGTTGTAGATTGCCATTCCATCGGTTACGGATCCTCCGGGTGAGTTGATTGTGAGGTGGACAGATTTTGCCGATTTTGCGAGGTCGAACTGTTGCTTGAATTCGGCAACCGAGATTCCCCAGCCACCGATTTCATCAAAGATTGAAAGCTCGGCGACATCTTCTATAACATCGAGCGAGTACCATTTTGTGCGGATCATAGTGCCGCCCCCTTCTTTGCGTTTTGGATTTCTGCAAGCGATAAGTGGCTGTCGCCATTTTCCTCAGGCTTGGTGAGAGGGTTTTCATTTTCTTTCGCGCGAACTTCGTTTTTAGAAAGAATCCCTTGATTACGTGCTATCTGGTACGCCTCGTATCGGCTCTTGATATCGCCGCGGAGAATCGCATCGAGGTTGTGCTCAGGGAAATAAAACTCAGGGGCAGAGAACAAATTCCGATGAAGCGCCTGTTCTACGTTGATGATCCATGGCCTGATACAATGGACTACGAAGGACAGCATGAACTGCTCCGCACTCGCATAGGTTGCCGTATTGCTATCTGACTGCAAGAGGAACATGGGGACTCTGAAAAGTCCCGCAATATCTGCGCGTTGAAATCGACGCGTTTCAATGAATTGAGCGTCTTCGGCCGTGATATCTATCTTGGTGAAATCGGCATCTTCCGAGAGAACGTGCAGCTTATTCGATCTTGAAGCACCACCGTGATCATCATTCCACTGAGAGCGAATTCGATCAGCCTGGCCTTCGGCCAACTTGCCCTTTATTTTGATTACACCACTGGGAGTCGCCCCGTTCGACCAATACTTCCCTGTGAACTCCTGAGTTGCGAGCGCAGCACCGAAAGACTCTCGGGCATCCGCGATTACTGACCGGCCGAGTACCCCATCTGAGGAAAGTGCTCTGATATGCAGAACCTTGATACCTGGCTTCGGGTATGGCCCGAGCGTTTCACCTTTCAATCCGGTGAATGTATATCGGAGCGTGTAGTCTGGAAGCTGCTCTACTTTGGCTGTATCCGGATTCATCGGAATGATGTCGTCGATGAGCATGTCGCCATGGTCGAGCGCGAGGGCATAGTAATTCCCTCGGAGTAACAAATGCGTGAAGAGCTGCACTCTCCAATCGAACGATGTTTGCCAGGGATTCGGTCTTGTATGGAGCACCGAGTAGATAGGATGTTTTCGCGCAATCTCTCTGCCGCCACTATCGAGACGGTGATAGATGTCCAAGGGAAGTGAAGCGCATGTTTCCGCGATGATGCGCACACAGGCGTTTACCGTAGAGATACGCATTGCGCTCTCGGAGGTGACATTCATCCCTGATGCCGAGTTGTAGTTCCATCCGCTTGCTTCTTCGAGTTTCTTGATCCAGTCCGGATCGGTGAGCGCCTTCCAGGCGTGGCCAATTCGATCCCTGAATTTCATCCAATGATCTCCTCTGCCATCAGATCTCGACCAAACCCTCCGCCATTCCGTATAGCTCTATCGAGCGCCATGATGAGCGCCACAATGCCATCGATCTTTTCTGTAGACTTTTCTTTGTCAGGTTTAATATTTCCTGCTGCGTCTTTCTGAACGACCACGTTGTCGGCCATCCATCGGAGTACTGGGTTCCCGCCATGCCGAATTTTGTGGGAAAGTACGAGGTTTAATAGTTCTTTCGTCGGCCCAGACATGGATGCAAACCCCTGGCCGAAAGGGACCATTGTTGCA
>JAAYDL010000096.1 GCA_012729265.1 Lentisphaerota bacterium
CCCAAGACCGTATCTGGTGTCGCCTCCGACAAAGAGGGTATCGATACTGTCCAATTGCCTGCGAAAGCCGTTGTTTCTCAAAAAGACGTACCCTAAGAGCAGCATGGCATTCGTTTCCCCCTGACAGTTGGAATCACGCCACCAGGGATTGATACATTCTGTCTCCCGGAGTGTGCCTTCAGACGCTGAGTCCGATTCTGGGGCAATTGCGGTGCCGGCCCGGGTGTCCAGCAGACGACGTCTGAAGTCACGATCCGACAGACTTTCCTGGCCGCCGTGGCAGTACCATTGGATGCCTCTCATCTTTTCGAATGTCGGCATCCAAGCCAAGAACTTGTCGCCCCGTTTCTCGGCCGGAAAGAGGTAGGTGAAACGGCAGTTGAGGGCGACTTCCCATCCAAGTTTGCCGTAATCCGGAAAGCTTTCACCGTTTCTTGATCGGGATATCTCAGCGGTCACAGATCCCCAAAGCACCCGCGCCGGGACATAGGGTCTACAGCGGTTCAACGCCCCTGCCGGAGGCATGCCGACGAAAAGCGGCGCTTCCAGTCGCCAGACCCATCGAAGTGCCGTCCAGGTCATGTTCGCACCTCACTCTTTTGCGGCACTCGCACGTGATAGCGGGCGTAGACGAGTGCTTGCCGGACCAGATCACGGGCCGACAGCAGCTTGTCAAGGTCCTTGGCCATCTGCTGAAGCGAGTTAAAGACGTCGGCATTGCCAGAAAGTAAAGGGACCTGCTGTGGCGTCACTTTCAAAAACTCATAAATCTTCCGGCTGACATTTCCGGCCTCATTGTCGCCTCTCGTTTTTAGAAAAAGAAACAGGGCATAAATTCCTTGCTCTTCCAGAACAGCGAGGGCGCTCGTAATGAGGTTCTCGAGCTCCTTTGACGGCCTCTCCGCGATAGTCTTACCCACCTTGGCACAGGCAAGGTCCAGGTTTTCGAAGGTCGGAGCGTCCATTACGAGACCTCCTTTCCCGGCTTATCCGCATTGGCAAACTCCTTTGTTGCCAGCACGCGGAGCCGTCCCATGCCCCGGCTTCCCATGCCGCCGATGCCGAGATGTTCCAGATAAGAATGGGCGAGAGCAACCACATCTCTAACTTTCTCCGGTGACTCGACCGCCTTCACATCATCTTGATTGATCTTAAAATGTTTTGGATTCCGGCAGGTTACCTCCCAGAACAGCACTGTGCCTCGAGGCAGGGCCTCGTAGGTAAACAGTGCGCCTTCCTCAGCCGCTCCAGTGGCCGGATTGATGGCGACCGATGTTCGTACTTCGAGGTTGCTGTTCACGATATGGGTGAACAGCTTGTCCGAAACGACACCCAAGCGGCGGATGATGTAATCCGGGATACCCAGCGCTGCGATCCTTTGAGCAATCGCGTCCAGTTGCGGCCAATCCGTCTTGACCGGCAGAAAAAGCCAGCCGAGATTCAAGGATGGCTGAGTGGCCGCCCCGTCCGCTTTGCGGTAAACGACCTGCTGTTCAGGGAGGTCACCCAGTTCTGAGAAATCCGCAATGCCGGTTTGCCGCAATGCCATTGGAGACGTGATCCATTGCGGACCCAATTGCGAAGCCACGGGAAAGAGCAGCACCTGCATATCGCTGAATGCGGCCAGTCCCGCGAACCCGCCGCTTGAGCCTATGCCTTTGGCAAAGCCGAACACGGTGCACACAGGACAATCGGCCTTTCCACAGTGTCCACCTGCACTAACACGCTCCGGCTGGCCGAGACCGGCGCAATTGGGGTATTTCCCCTTCGCCATGGCCGTGTATGCTCGTATGACTCCCGCGATACTCGAACCCGGAACCTTCGGTACCCGCGTGACCGGATCGCGCACGATGGCATTGTCCACTCGACCAAGTCGAGTTCCGCCCGTACCTACATGGATAGGATCGAGCGCCATGCCAACAAACGGAAATGTCACAAAACTCTGATTATTTGTTGTCATCGGTCACCTCCTGTCTGCGTTCGGCCACGCACAGGCAGGCCGGACACTTGCTTTTTTAATACGCTCATGTGCCATTTCAGGCTCCAGTCCAAGAGTCCGTCCCCGGCGGCTTCCACCAATGTCTCAAGGCAAGCGCCTCGAACACCCAGACGTTCATGGAACACTGCGCGTGCAAAATCGAGCCATTCCGTCTTTCCTCCCTCGAACCATGTTCCATCCGGCCCTCGCCAGACCTCGCGCCGCTCGACAATTTCCGACCATGTGCCGCGGAGCGCGGTCTGGCTTGGTGCATGCCGGCTGATCAGCCTCCAGATATCTCGCATCCGCAGCCATTCCGTAAGCTGTCTACGGCTCGAAGGCTCGAAACGCCTGGCCGTGCCGTCCATGAAGAGAGTGGCGATGAGCGAGGGATAAAGGAGCACCCCGTCCCCGCTTCGCAAGTCCTTCACGTGCCGGAAGACCTGGCCGCCCGGATGCTGGAAATCCAGAGGAAAGCGGACTTGGTTATCTTCCACGGCAAGGTACGGATAAAACACGTCTTCCCGTCCATCGGGGAGTCTGATGGGTATGGTTTGAAGAAGCTCATGTCGCTGATCAATGGACTTAACGCTGAGGGCGGTGACGCCCTCCCGCGTTTCGCATCCCGCCACCCGCCAGGTTTCAGGCTTCTTAATCCCGTCCAGATCACCCTCGATGTTCCGCGCCGCTTCTATCACGGCCTGAAACGGCGTCATCCTGGGGAAGGCCACGACACCGACCCGAAGCGGCAGCCGGTCCCAGACACGGGCGAATTGGTCGCGCCATGCTTCAATCGCCCGGTCCACACAAGCCGATGCGGCTTCAAGGGGCAGAAGGACCCGAAAGCGCGTTGGGGAAAGATCGAGAGGGATCACCGGATGATAAACGCCCAGAGCGCCCGCGTCGTCCGTAGCCGATTGCACGACAAGTTGTTGCGCGCTCACGCTGTCGTCAGCTTTCAACTCCAGAGTGATTCCGCGCAAGCAATCCTTGTCTTGCCCCGGTTTCAGAAGTCGGGCCAGGTTGCAGATGGTGAGGAAGTCCTTTGTTTGATCCCTATACAACAGACTTACGGGAGCATCCTCATAACGCCCGCCATAGGTCCGCCGGTCATTCCACGAACCGGAAAAACCGTTATCGGGCTTGATAACCAAACGGCGCACGCGCCAGCGGTTCTGGTCTGCGGCCGCTATCTCGCGGAATTCGGCAAGCAAGGCTTTGAAAAAATCCTCGGCCTGCCGCCAGAAGCGATAGATGCGACCAGGAGAGGCAAGCTTACGGAACAACTGATGAGTGAGCCATCCGGCGCGTCCGTTCTCGTCGATGGCGTCCCATTGGGGTAAGTCGGTGCGATCCTCCACGATTTTGGAGAAAAAAGACATCCAATCTGTCTCGTGCTGATATCCCTCCTGGAGGTTGCCCAGCACCGGATCGGTCTTGTCAAAAGATGCGAGTTTTCCTTTGATGCGCTGAAAGAGGCTGCCGAAGCAGGTGGAGGGGTCGATGGGGTTTGGCTGTTTATTTAAGACTGGATTGAACTTCCTCCATTCCGGGATGGCCTGGGTTCTGAGCGCGTCCAGGCGGGTTCCGTCCAGCCAGGGGTCGATATCCAGGCTCATTGTGACGAGGGCGACGCGATCATTCGCGTCGGCCACCTCGCTGATCCAGATGGAGTCTGATCCGAACTCCCCCTTAAGCCACATGTCCAGGCGGCGGTGAGTCCGCCGCGACTCGCACGTGTCGCAAGGCCTTTGTTTGTCTGTTTCTGAGCTGCTTCTGCGCACAAGACATACCGGGCAGGCATGGCCATCCGACGAATCCTGGCCAGGAAATTGCCAATTGCGGTGCAGCGGCACGATCACCGTCTCCCGCGCCTTCCGGATTTCCGCCGTCATTCCGACAAGAGATCGCGAAGGCTCACTGATATGGCAATAGGGAGGCATCTCGAGGTTGGCGTCACGAGCATAGCCGTCGATCTGTTCAGTCAGCCAGCCTTTCCAATCGGCGATCTGCAAATCACCGCCTTGGTACCCTTGTTTGTCATGGCCGAATCGCTCCCCTGGGAACGAAAAGACACAGGCCTCGCCGTCCCTGTACAGCAGGGAGCCTACAGCCAAATCGACCTCAACGAGCTTGCGGACTCCGGTGAAAAACTTGTCCAGCGCCAGCCGCGCCCCGGTCCAGTCGCCGATCTTCACCGCCCGGGCCTCGTAGTGGTCCGCGCCGATCCCGATGGTCAAGAGCCGCCAACGGGTCTGTTGTTTGAGTCCATTGCTGGACCTGGGGAACGAGCTGCCTTCCAGAATCGCACCGGCCGCGGCGCTTTTGAACAGGGCGGCCGCGGCATAGGACTGGTCAAACAGGGTGACATCGTTGTTCGGCAATCTGGTTTCGGCCAGGGTGCTGGAAAACTCCTTGCGTAGCCATCCTTCGGGACCCACCGTCCCTTCGCGCCAACGCCACCAGCCATCAATGTCGTTTGAAGAACTGTTGTCGCCAAGCTGCTGCAGCTCGGTGAGGAGCTGCTTAATCTGCTCAAGCAGGCCTTTCCAGCCAACATCGGTGAGCAATTCAGGCGGGTCGTCCAACAGATTGCGGACCGGATGGCCGAAGGCCGTGGACAACCACATGTGGGTGATATCCTGGCCCAGGTATTTGGCGGTGGCTGAAGGCAGATTCTTTTCGATACCCGACGCCATGGCGTGGCCGGCCTGGAGTAAGCCGACAAGGTTCGGTTTTGATTTACTGTCTGCATGCTCACTGATAAAAGCTGTCAGTGTAGCGGGCCATTCGATATTACTGACCGAACTCTTCTGGCAGTTAATCTTCTTCACCCACTGCAGCAGGTCATCCCAGGGAAAGGGTGGGTTCTCCTGCTCATGCCAATTCTTGTAGTCATAGTTGTCCTTCTGACCACCGTGCTCTCGCAGGAAATCGATCTTGGCCTTGCCTGTCATATGAAGCCAGCCGATTGCCTCACACGCCAGAAGCAAAGGGCGCTGTTGCCGCAACGTGTCCGGAAGTTGAAATCCCGTCATTTGTCTCCTCCCTTCCGGGTAATTCGGCTTTCCATCTCCGCTTTGAATTCTTCCGCGCCCTTGCAAGTGAAAGAATTGGAGGCTTTCAAAAAACCTGTCCAGGTATCGATTTGAGCAGTCCCCCATCCGGCGGTGCGTTTGGCGGAGATGCCATACGTTTCGAGAAGCGCCCTTATGCTGTCGATGAAGCAGGCCATGAAGTCAGCCGGCGTTACTTTGTCGCGTTCGATTTCCCCCGGCAGGGGCGCATAAAGTAGCAGTAGCCTCCCTGTCGTTCTTGCCGGGACGACCTCATAGTAAATGGGCTGAGTCCCGGCCCTGCGGCTACGGCTGTGGGGATTGATCACCTCAAAGCCGATCTTTTTGAACCAGGTGGGATGGAAAACCACTGCGCCGGACCGAAAATCTTTCTGCTCGACTTTTTCATTGCCGAAGAGATGGACAATCTCTTTCTTCTTGCTCTTTATTATTTCCGGATCGGATTCCGGATACAGGCCAACAAGACCGTTCTTCATAGCGTAAGCCCAGCGAAGAAGTCCCTTCCAGGAAGCCGCTGACATGAACGGCGCTCCGAAGACCTGATCCTTGCGAACCGGGTTATCCAGCACGTGAAAGGGACGGTCGTCCTTCGAGTACCACGGTGATACCAGCGTGAAAGAAACGTCGATGCCGAACCAGGTCGAATCCGGCAGGGAAGCATGGTCCGGCTCAAGGTGA
>JAAYDL010000097.1 GCA_012729265.1 Lentisphaerota bacterium
GAATAATCCTATAAACGGCAGTTAAGCGGTGCCTTTTCCGGCCCCTTTTCTCCTCGGTTGATATTTACCCTTTACTGAACCGGTTCTTTTTCAACCGCCACCACGGTGTTGTAGAGCGCGTAATGCGTCAGGCCTTTATGGCTTTCGATACCCGTGTAACGGAGCGATGCATCTTCGTAGCGACGGAAGGCGAAGACAGCCTGGTTCATTTGCTCGGTGTTGAAAACCCGCAATTGTACAAGTAGGTAAAAATCCTGCACGGTCAGGCCGGTTACGGTCAGGAACAAGTCGGGTTCCAACTTGGTGATCACATCCTGCAAGGTGTTTTCGCGGAAGTCGGTCAGGTACATGAACGCCGGGATGCGCGTGGCAAATTTGATCAGTTTGTCCTGGATGAGCTTGCGCTTGGATTTGTATTCCCGTTCTTCGGCGCTGAGTTCTTTTTTCTCCTTCTTGGACAACTCGCCGTCCTTCGCCTTGTTCTTGAGTTCCTTGACCTTTTCGCTCTTGTTGATGATGGTCTCAATGATGTTATCGCCCAGCGCGCGCCAGCCTTCAATGCGCTCCACGGCGGCCATCGCTTCGGGATTATCCATAATGCGGCGCAGCGTACCGTTGTCGACATTCACCAGTACCGCGCTTTCCCATTTACGGGCCAACAGCGTGGCCGATGTGCCCGCCATTGCAATATCGAGGATGCCGCCCGCGTCGATCTGCGTCATATTCGCGCCGTCGTAGGCCAGCACCGGAAGGAAAGAGACGAGATCCTTGACGGCGGTTTCCGGATTCGGCTCGTTGGGCGACAGGCCGATGCCATATTCTGAGAGCTGCCGCAGGGCGCGTGTCGGGGCAAAGTCGAATACAAAGCAGGCCGGTTTAAGGATTTCCTCTTCGTTCGGGTTGTCACCGTTGGGATTCTTGATCGACCACGGCGATTGTACGCGGAACGCCGCCTGAAAATAGGTCTCCGGCGAGGTGAGGTTACGCAGCATCAAAATGGAAGACCATTGCGGCACCGTGATTCCGGTGGTTAGCTTACCGCATGACAACACAATCGTTTTTGACTCGAATCCACTGCCGATGGCCCTGCGCACGGGCGGCAGCGCATCCAGCCCGATCCCCGCCGAGGCACCGGCGGCGACGACCACTTCATAGTCGCGCCAAAACGTGTTTTGTCGTTCGGCCAACAAGTTGGACATGGCGTGGCAGGCCGCGACATTCGGCAGGAACCAGAACGAGTGCTGGAGATATGGCAGAAGCCGCACATCCGAATAGGGGAATGGCGGGCGCGTTCCCGTCTTCAAATGCTCCACTGATTTAGGCGCGTATCCGCCGCGAATAATATCCAACCACTTTTGAACATCGCTCTTGTGCTTGAACTGGGCTAACACACCCGCACCCGATGCCTCGAAAAATGCGTTGAGATCAAACTCGTCAAATTCTCCGGCACTTGCGATGGCCAGCAGCTCGTCGGGCATCTGGTAGGTCAGCAGGCGCATCTGCGGCAGTGCGGCGTAGGGATTCCGCTTATCTGGATGCTTCGCCGAAAACTCCTCCTTGGCGCGTTGCTCATCGGTGTAGGTCCAGTTGAAAATCTGCTCCTCGATGAATTCGCCCGTGGCCAGCGCCTTGAAGGGAGTGCCGGAGAGATAGAGATACGCTTTGGTTGTGATCGGAAGAAAATCGATTTCCTTCTCCGAAAGCTCGCTGAGATCCTCGTTCACATTTTCGAGACCGGCGGCATATTCCAACTTGGTCTCTTTCAGGGAATCTTCCTCCCCCTCGAACAGCTCCTTGGCCGTCTCGCGCCACGCGCCGAAGTGGTATTCGTCGAAAACCACCAGGTCCCAATTCACTTCGTGAATCCACTCGTTCTTAGGTTTGATGTTTCCGGCCGCATCACGTCCCAGCAGATCCTGGAAAGATCCGAAGTAAACAGCTGGAGTCTTGCGGCCAACCTTGCGCGGATCGCCATCCGTGTTTCGGGAAAGGTATTGCCATCCATCAAAATCGACATGGGATTCCAGATCCGTCCGCCAGGCATCCTCAACGGCGGGCTTGAAGGTCACTACCAGCACGCGTGTAGCGCCCAGCTTCTTTGCCAATTGATAGGTCGTAAAGGTTTTTCCGAAGCGCATCTTTGCGTTCCAGAGGAAGCGCGGCACCGCGTGCATATCCTCATTCCAGATCGAATGGAAATATTCATGCGTCTTGTTCACCGCCTCGGCCTGCTCCCGACGCATGGCAAAGGTCTCGTGATGCGTGCCCGTGAACCGCTGGCCGGTGCGCAGTTCGGTAATCGCAGTCTGCACATCTTTGACGGAGCAGCGCATCCACTCCAACTCCGTGTTTTCGAAGCCCTTTGCAATCAGCAACGCCCGCAGCTCGTGATCGGAAAAGAGGGTGCCGTCATCGCGCTCGGCGGATTCATCGAGTTCGATTTTGTAGTTCCGGATGGCCGCCGTTTTAAGCTGCTCGGCCACGCGCTGTTTTACATCCCGTGTCGTCTGCCCCACCTTCAGAAGTCCCTTGTGCGCCGCATCGTCAATCGAATAGGCGTAAACACGCGGACGGGCTTCCGGCTTTGGCGCAAGAATCTGTTCGATGGGTTTACTCATGGCACCCTTTCCACCACTTCCCAATGCCCTGACTTATCGGAACCGACGCGTTTCAGGCGTCCTTGTTCACGGAGTGTTTTGATATGGCGCTTGATCGTCTTGTCGGTCACCCCCAGCATAAACGCCATTTTTTTCGCCGTCGCCTTGGGATTGGATCGAAGGATAAGTATGATTTTCTCCGAAACCTCGTTTACAGGGACATTTACAGGGACATTTACAGGGACATTTGCGCCGGCATCCGTTGTGCTCTCGGTCGCAATGTCGATATACTTGTAAAGTGAATTGCCAATGGCATCGATCATGAAATCGATAAACGGGCGGCAATCCTTGCCTTCGTTGGACTCCTGCAATGCCCGGTAATAGTTTGCCTGATTATGGTGAACAAGTGTCTCGATCGGCATCCAGGCAAACAGAGGATTCCAATTTGAAAGAATCAGCGTTTGTCACAGCCGCCCGATTCGGCCATTGCCCTCCCGGAACGGATGAATGTATTCGAGTCGGTAGTGGACCGCCGAACTTTTGATCAGAGGATGCACTTCGCCGGTGCGCCCCCACGTCAGAAGCTGTTCCACCAAGGCGGGAACCTGTTCCGCCGGCGAGCCCCGGTGCAGCACCTCGCCATCGCCTCGAACGACGGCAACGCCAACGCTGCGGAACCGGCCCGACTCGCTAATAAGGGTATCGGTCAGGCCGGCATGCGCTTTCAGTAGATCACCAACCGACCAAGGGTCGTAATTCACCATTTCATTATAGGCCTGCCAAGCATTCTGCACCTCCTTGATGTCCTTTGGCGGCCCCAAAACCGGCTTGCCGTTGATAACGTCGGTGACCTGCCCCAAGGTCAGGCGGTTTCCTTCGATCGCCGTGGAAGCATGAATGGACATGATGCGATTCAGCTTGCGGAGGTACAACGCATCGACGGACTGCTCTTCGCTGATCTTAACCCGCTCCAGCAGGGCATGAATATCGCCGATCTTCTGGTGCCACGCGGGCGATTCGGTATAAGACGGCTCCATCGTCATACCATCTCCTCCTCAGGCGTCGACTCAAGAATCGGCTTACTCATGACGCATGTCCGTGGTTTGAACTGCTAAGAATTCTTTAGCTGTTGCTAAGAAAACCTTAGCAACTGAGACCGTCCTTTTGCGGATGCGTACGCTGTTCGGTGATTTCTTTTTTGGCATAGGCCTTCCCTCTCTATGGCTTCGGTTCAAGCATCTGTTCAATCGCGGACTTACTCACTGCCACGCTCCCCATATTCCGCCCGATCCGCGCCGTTTTGCTGATATTCGACGATATACCATCCAAAGAGCCAGTTTCGCACCACCAGACCGATATTAACGGAGCGTGCGACCTGCCGCAGCATGGCCTCGTGCGTCTGCCCGCAGAGCGATACGAGCGATTCAAAATTGATCGGACCAGTTTTCATGACTCGCCGCCTTCCAGCAGGAGTCCATCCTTGGCATTCAGCGGGGAAATCACCTTTTTTCCGGTTTTGGCTTCCAGCTCCAGCCGGGCGTTTCGCGCCACCTCCCCGCCTTGCCGCGCAACCTGCTTATGTTCATCGAAGGTGTCGGGATCGGTCACTTCGGAAATTTCCTTGGTGGAGAGTTCGGCGAGCATATTGAGCACCAGCTCTTTGTTGGTCATGTTATCGCGCAGGTTCTCTTTTTTGAGTCCCTTATACTGTTTGTATTCCTTCGCGGTTTTGTCGGCCCAGGTTTTATAGATGATGTCGGTCAGCGCGGCAAACTGCACCCCTTCCTCCAGTCCGCGTCTTTTCCACTCGTCGGTGAGTTCCTTGCGGATCTCAATGGATTTCAGCCGCTGGTTGATCCAGTTGTCCGAATAGCCGAGGCGCTTATAATCTCTCATCGCCTGTTCGATTGAGAGTTCCGGGTCTTGAATCTGGTCGATGCGCTCGCTGGCTACCTGTGCTATCCAAAGCTTAAACGGTTCCGCTTTGGACGAAGGAATGGATTGAATCAGACGAAAAAGCTGTTCGGTCGTCGCGCAATCCGTTTTGCGCATCTTGCCGTCAGCCGCCTTCATTTTGAAACCGTTACAATTTGTAACGGTTTGGTTTCCCTCTTCTTTCAGCCGTTTTTTCAGCACACGCCAATAGACCTGCGGGTTGGGGCTGTCGGTTAAGGCCGCGACGACATCCACAATGGCAAAATACCACGTTTCCGCCTCATCATCCCAGAGCGAGCGGATCGTGCGCTGTTCAAAAAACTGAATGGCTTCTTTTTTTGTCATCGGCGTTCTCCCATTAATCCGGCCAACTCGTTTATGGTCATCGGCGGATAGGTCTTGGATGGGGTGAAGATTTCGTGCTTCCCCAAGCTCGCGAAAAGCGAATCCTCCGCACTGAAGGCCGACGAAAGGGTCAGTGTGTCGAGGCGAAAGTCGCGTCGTTGGAATTTTCCCTTACCTAGGTAGCCCCACTCGGCAAAGGTGATGGCCTGATCATCGTGGGTTCGCATTTTGAGCGCGTCGCCATGAACAAGATTTTGCGACAGCACATAGAACGCAGCGCGATAAAGCTCGTCCGACTCTTCGAGCTTCAGGTAGTCGGCAAGAATCTCCAGCATGTTGGCGCGGCACTCGGCAATATTGTCGGGAAGCAGTTCAATGCCGTAGATGCACATCAGGGCAAGCAGTGCATAATGCCGCCGCTCAAAATCGGATTTCCCGTACTTGAGTTCCACGGCGGCCAACTTGCGCTGCAATACTTTTACAAGAAAGTTTCCACTCCCGCAGGCCGGCTCCAGAAAACGGGAGTCGATTCGCTCTGTTTCTTCCTTCACCAGATCGAGCATCGCCTCGACCATCCACGCCGGAGTAAAAACCTCCCCATGATCGGCAACCCTCTGTTTGGATTTAATCTGATTCACACTCATGGATATCCGGAAATCAATTCTGCTCCAGCAGTTTGCGAACATAGACGCGTTTCAACGGAAGCATCAAAAAGACAGTTTGAGACGATACGAGCCGAATGGGCATTCAGCAAGCCAAACCCTTGGAAGATATTTCCAAAAACAGACGGGTTAACGCCGGCTGAGGAGCAGCCAGATGAAGAAGGGGCCTCCGAGCAGGGCGGTGATGATGCCGACGGGGATTTCCGCTCCTGAAGGCAGGCTGTGGGCGAAGGTGTCGCAGACCGCTAAAAATGCGCCGCCGAAGAGGAGCGCGGCCGGCGTGAGCCAGCGATGATCCGCGCCGATCAGCAGGCGGCAGATATGCGGAGACATCATTCCGACAAATCCGATGGGGCCAAAGTTGGCCACCACGCCCGCCACCATGAGCGAGGTGGAGAAAAAGAGCAGTTTCTTGATGCGCCCGGTGGGAACGCCGCGCGTGAGCGCAAGATCCTCGCCGACCATCAGCAGATTCATTTCCCGATGGAGGAGCAGCATCACTGTTCCGCCGACGGCGAGGAACGGGAGTAGGTTGAAGAGGCGGGGATAGTCCGCGCTCGCGAGCGAGCCCATCATCCATTTCACCATACGAAACGATTCGGCGGGGTCGCTGAAGTCCTGAATCAACAGAACGAGGCTGGAAAAGAAAAAGTTAACCGCAATGCCGGCGAGCAGCAGCGTGGTGATGGAAAAGCAGCTCTTCAGGCGCGTGAGTCCGTAAACGAGCCCAACCGCGAGCAACGAGCCGCAGAAGGCGGCGATGGAGAGACTAGAGAAACCCGGCAGCGAAAACACGAGGCCGAGCCGAATAAAGAGGGCGATCCCAAGCGTCGCTCCGCTGGAGACGCCCAGCGTGAACGGCGTGGCCAGCGCATTACGAAAGAGCGTCTGGAAAGCGAGCCCGCTGAGCGAGAGCATGGCTCCGGCAATAAACGCGCAGAAGACGCGCGGGAAGCGGAAGAGAAGGAGAATATCGAGCTCTTTTCCCTCGCTCCACAGCGGAATAAACTTCATCCCGGCCATCGGAAGGAGAAGGAGCGACGCGACGGCGAGGAGGAGCAGAATGAGAAGGACGCAGAGCGGTTTTTTCATAGCGCACCTCCGGCGTAAATGAGGGGGAGCGCGCGCTCGGGGGAGGGGGAACGAACAAAGGCGGTTTCATAAATTTCTTCCAGCGTTCGGCCTTGGACGATCTCTTCCGGAGTGCCGAGAAAGGCGGTTGCTCCGTTTTTTAGCGCGAGGATTCGGTGGCTGGCGGAGAGCGCGGTATTGATGTCGTGATGAACCGCGACAACGGTTTTACCCTGTTCACGGCAGGCGCGGTTAAGGAGCGCGGCGACGTTCGCCTGGTGGCGGTAGTCGAGAAAGGTGGAGGGTTCGTCGAGCAGCAAAATTTGCGTTTCCTGCGCCAGCGCGGCAGCGATGAAGGCCATTTGGCGTTCGCCGCCGCTGAGCGTATCCATGCTGCGCGCCCGCAAGTTAACCAGTCCAGCCTGCTCCAGCGCCGCGTCGATGGCGCGGTGGTCGTCGGCAGAGAGCGGGGAAAAGGCAGATTGATAGGGATAGCGCCCCATGGCCACGAATTCTTCAACGCTCAGGGGAAACGTACGGCCCTCCGCCTGCGGTACATAGCTTTGGAGGGTTGCCAGCTCGCGCGATTTATATTGGTGCACCGGCTTTCCGTTGATCCGAATGGTGCCGTTCCATTTTTGGTGAATACCCGCAATACACTTGATCAGCGTGGTTTTTCCCGCGCCGTTGGGGCCGATGACGGAGCAGTATTCGCCGGCGGTTACGGCGAACGAAACCGCGTGGAGAATATCGTTCCCCGCCAGCGAGAGGCTCAGGTTTTCAATCTGGATGATGGCTCGGTTCATAGGATTAGGCAGAATTATTCTGCCACAAAATTATTCTGCCTAATAATCAAAGAAAAATCATTGAGGGTCTGCATGAGGCAGCCGGGCGAGGGGATGCAGGTGTAGGTGCCGTCGAGCACGTGAATGTTTTGGTTGCGGACGGC
>JAAYDL010000098.1 GCA_012729265.1 Lentisphaerota bacterium
AGGCGGGAAAGGCGGCAAAAGGTCTTTTAACGCTGATAAAAGCGGATGAGAAAGGTAAGGATTACCACGGATGAAAACATGTGTGTCCGTGTCCGCCGCCATTGCGATAGACCGTGCAATGCTGTCCACACATCCAGCCGCCTCGCAGCATGATAGCGTACTCGGCGCTGAAAGCATTTTTTGGCCGACAGCCGGAATGCCGATCCTGACTCTGCGGTATGCGTGATGATCGCTGCCGTCTGAAATAGATTGTTTTTTCTAAATAAGAGTCAGTATAATATGTATGTAATAGAAGGGGGTAACAAAAGGAGGTAATACATGGGTAAGTCTGCCAGGAAATTAAATTTTCTTATTGAGGAAAGTATTTGCAGGGATTTGGAAGCATTGGTCCCTGCCGGGAAAAGGAGCAAGGTTGCCAATGATGCCCTGCGAAAAGAACTGGAGCTTATTCGGCGCAGGGATGCGATGGAGAAAGTTCGCTCGGTTGGGCTGAATGGAAAACGTTTTTCAACGAGAGAAATTGTTGAAGCTTTATCGAAGGATAGGGAAAAGCATTGATGGAATATGTAGTAGATGCATCCGTGATATTGAAATGGGTCCTTGGAGACGAGAAGGAGCCCGATCAGATAAAAGCTATGCAACTACTAAACGCTTGGGCCGCAGGAGATGCAGCTATTTCGGCACCCACGCTCTGGCAGTATGAGGTTGGGAATTTCCTTGGCAGAGAGGTGCCGGAAGAGGCAAAAGAGAAGATGGGTCTTCTCCTTGATCTAAAGATTCGAAATGTAGAACTGAGCGATAACATGTATCAGTTGTGTTTTGCCTGGATGAGGGAATATAGAGTTTCGTTTTATGATGCCTCATATTTGGCTGTTGCTTATGGTATACAAGCCACGCTTGTCACCGCTGATGAAAGGTTTGTGAGGAAACTGGGAAAGGTTGATCATCTCTGTGTCTTGAGGGAGATAAATCCATAAATCCTTAATCCGTGTTCCATCTGAACGGTCACAATGTATTTATTCCTGCTGCTTCGCAGCATGATAGCGTACTCGGCGCTGAAAGGCGCCCGGAATTGACCGGATACGCCGCCTTATCCCACATCCGGTCAAAAGAAAAACATCGGCGTGTATCCATGCAATTATCCGTATCCATCTGTGGTAAAAAGCGAGACAGGCGGGACGAGCGGGAAAGGCGGGAAAAGGTCTTTTAACGCTGATAAAAACGGATGAGAAAAGTAAGGATTACCACGGATGAAAACATGTGTGTCCGTGTCCGCCATTGCGATAGACCGTGCAATGCTGTCCACACCCAACTGATTGACCTTCTGTCGTGGATTTCATCCTTGGCAGAAGGTCACATATATGATTAATCGTCCTTTAAATAAGGACGTAGAATGATAGCGAAAAATCTTATTAAAGAAACGATCCTGTCCAATCGGGCGTTTATTCTGGATTCTGTTTCCAAAATTGTCCCGAGAGCGGCAGCGGAGGTTGCCGCCCCGGGGAAGACGGTAATCTTGTATGGTATTCGGCGGAGCGGAAAGACCTTTATCCTCTATGATATCTTCCAGAGGAATAGCGATGCGGTTTTGTATATGGATTTCGAAGACGACCGCCTGACCGGTTTTACAGCAGCGGATTTCCCGACGGTACAGGATGCGTTTCTAGGACTTAGGCCGGAAACAGCAGGTCGGGTCGTTTATCTTTTTGATGAAATACAGCATGTCGAATATCCCCCTGTTTGACGCCCTTGCTGATAAGTTGTTTTCCTTTTTTTCACGCGCCTGTCTTTGACAGCCTTTTACAGACAATACAGGGACCTTTTTCCCTTCTCAAAGGATCTCCTTTTTCAGTATTTTCATTATTTTGAGGAAAGTATGTTGATTTTTGCGGTCCGAAAATTCTCCGAATCCTCGTATAAAAGGAGCAGGAATCCGGTCAAGATTTATTCTGCTGATGCGGGATTATGTCGTCGTGTCGCTTCGGAAGATGCGGGTCGCATATTGGAAAATATTGTTTTCATTGAACTTGCGCGAAGAGGTGGGGAAGTTTCCTATTTCGAGGAAAAGCGGGCACAGGCACTGTGATTCGGCGCATGCTTGTGCTAGACTGTGAAAGCCCGAGCATTATACTTTATAGTATGGACTACAACGAAATTATTGAAAAAATTAAAACTTACCTTGAAGCTGAGGAGACGGTGGTTGCGGCCTATCTTTACGGGTCGCATGCAAGCGGACGCAGTTCCGCGTTCAGCGATGTGGATTTGGCAATACTGGTTGGATCAGGGAAATCAGCCAGAGATAGACTGATTCTCAGAATCAGAATACAGAAAGACCTTTCCAAACTGATCAGAAAAGACGTGGATCTAGTGCTTCTGAACGAGATTGGGGAAGCACTTTTGTTTGAGGTCTTTACCAGAGGCAAGGTGATATTCGAAAGAGATAAGGGAGCGCATAGATTTTTTAGGGCGGCACGATTAACACAATGCTTAGACTTCCGTTTCTACCAGGAGCGAATGCAGAAGGGGATGGTAAAGGCCATGAGGAGTGCTAAGCTTGGTTAACCCGACAATCGTTTTGAGCAAGATTTCGAGTATACGCCGGAGATTGGCTCGACTAAAAGGCATGAAGGATGTAAATGAGGAAGTGCTCAGGATGAATCTTGATACCCAGGACATTGTCCTGCACAATCTCCAGTTGGCTATTCAAGCGTGCGTAGACATTGGAAGCCACATCATCTCCGACGAAGGGTGGGGGGGTTGCAGGCAGTTTTAGCGAAATTTTTTATATTCTTCAGCAGAAGGAAGTGATCAGCCACGCCCTTGCAGACAAAATGGTGGCAATGGTTGGTTTCAGGAATATCCTGGTTCACGAGTACGAGATCATTACATCCAGCCGCCTCGCAGCATGATAGCGTACTCGGCGCTGAAAGGCGCCCGGGATTGACCGGATATGCCGCCTTATCCCACATCCGGTCAAAAGAAAAACATCGGCGTGTATCCATGCAATTATCCGTGTCCATCTGCGGCAAAAAGTAGATTGGCGGGAAGAGAGGCAAAAGATCTTTTAACACGGATGCACACATAGTCTGTTCTCTTGCCCATAGCCCATAGCCTTTCTTTGACTGACCTCCGACTTTTGCCTTCTGATTTTTGCCGAGGTTGACCACCCTCTTTCGGTGATATATACTCTGTATACCACTTAGTGGAAGGGTCAATGCTATGAAAAGTGCAAGAACCACAATAACTTTGCCAGAGGAAGACAAAAAATGGCTGGATAGATATAGCAGGCGCAAAGGTATCTCCATGGCAGAGGCAATACGCAAAGGAATTGCCGTGCTACGAGAGGAGGAATCTTGCTCTTCTTACGATGCTGCATTGGATTCCACTCAAGGCACGTGGACCAGGGGTGACGGCCTGGAGTACCAGGAAAAGGTCCGAAAAGAATGGAGATAGGCCGGATATTAGACCGCCTTCTGGACTCTGTTATTCTGATTGATCATCTTAATGGTATTTCGCAGGCAACTGAATACTTGCGAACATTGACACCGGAAAAGACGGCGATATCGGTTATAACTCGCGCCGAAATACTGGTCGGTGTTGAGATTGAGACTGCTGAAACCGTAAAACAACTCCTCGACCAATATGCTCTTCTATCGATCAGCGGAATTATTGCGGATAAAGCTGCTGAGTTGCGAAGAGTCCATGGTTGGAAGCTTCCTGACGCATTTCAGGCGGCTTTAGCCCTTCACCATAACATCAAACTGATAACGAGAAACACGAAGGATTTTGATCCCGGGAAGCACATTTTTGTGGAAGTCCCGTATAAACTTAATCCGTGAAGCTTATCTCTCAACTTGGCTGCTCTTCGGTCACGCTAAACCTGCCTTACCCATCGCTATCAGCGTTCATCTGCGATAAAGAAACAAAAGACCTTTTTCGACATGGATAAACACGGATTAAAAGGATTTACGCAGATGGAAAGTATCTGAGATGTAGTTGTGATCGCTACTGCGATAGAAGGGGCAGTAGCGATCACGTTCCGCGCTATGCGGGTTAAGCATTGCCTTTCACCTTTAGTCCATAGCCTTGCTTCAACTGACTTCCGACTTCCGACTTCCGACTTCCGACTTTTGCAGACCTCCGGCATCTGATCTCTGGCTGTGCTGTAATAACAACAAAGCAAGCTGTCGTAGTACTGTGGCTGGTGGCAACAAAGGGATGAGCTGATGAAAGTTTGTTTATGGCCTTAGCTTTTTCGGAGATCAACCGGCAGCTTAAGATCACCTATAAACAGAATGAGGATGAAATAATTGTAGTGACCGCCATTGTCAAAGGAGAGAAATAATGAAGATAGAATACGACAGAGAAGTCGACGCTCTGTACGTACGGTTACAGGAAAAATACGTGCATAAAACATTGGAAATAGAGGGCGGACTAAATATTGACCTAGACGAAAACGGTAAGCTCATAGGTGTCGAGATTTTGGACGCCACGCAGCGATACTCTCTGGCGGATGTTTTTAATGTCTCGACTGAAAACCTTATTCTTGAAAACGACGAAGTACGTAAAGTCGGCTGACTTCAGGAGACACTAAATATTTCATTTTCGCCCGGCAAAAGCGGATGCGATAGACTGTGCAATGCTGTCCACACATCCATCCTCGCTGCATGATGGTGTCCCGGCGCTTGAAAGGCGCCCGGGATTGACCGGATATGCCGCCTTATCCCACATCCGGTCAAAAGAAAAACATCGGCGTGTATCCATGCAATTATCCGTGTCCATCTGCGGCAAAAAGTAGATTGGCGGGAAAAGCGGGAAGAGCGAGACGGGCAAGAAAGGCGGGAAAAGTTCTCTTTACACGGATAAACACGGATAGATTAAGGATTAAAACGTTGTTGTCGTCCGACCCCAACAAAATTGCTTGACCCATGGCCGATATCTGTGATATACATCACCCATTCCAACGCACCATTAACAACAGAATAAGACAAAATTTCCTGGATTTTGTATGGGAAAGAAGCAATTCAGGTATGGCGGTAGCTTGTCAAAATTAAGCCTCGTATCTCTGTCTACCCCGCAGAAGGAGCTTGGCGCGGGCATCCATTGAAAAGGACTCAATAATGGAACAGCAAATCGAAAAAACAGATAATGCAGGTATGAGTACATCCCCCAGCGGTGAGAATTTCCCCTTACCCGGCCCGGTCGACTATGAGCGGGAGAACGAGCGGCTCCGGCAACTGGAAGCGGAGCAGCGCGCCCTGGGACGGGAGTTCGTGGTAGTCATGGGCATCGGTTTTGTGGGTGCAGTCATGGCCGGTGTGGTAGCCGATTCGGTCGACAAGGCCACGGGAAAACCGGGTAAGTTCGTCCTTGGCATGCAGAGGCCCTCGCCCCGCTCCTACTGGAAGATCCCCTACCTGAACCGGGGCATTGCTCCGGTAGAGTCGGAGGACCCCGACGTAGCGCCCATGATCGCCCGGTGCGTGAATGAAAAAAAGACACTCGCCGCCACTTACAGCTATGAGGCATTGAAGCTGGCTGATGTCGTGGTCGTTGATGTCCAGTGCGACTACTTCAAAGAGACCCTGGGAGACTGCCGGCAAGGACATGCAGAGATCGCCGCCCTGGAGGACAGCCTCCGCGTCATCGGCGAACGTATTCGTCCCGAATGCCTGGTGCTTATTGAAACGACGGTCCCACCGGGGACAACGGAATATGTAGCCTATCCGATCGTCAAAAAAGCCTTTGAGAAGCGGGGCATCGACGCAGAGCCGCTTATCTCCCATTCCTACGAGCGGGTCATGCCGGGGAGGGAATACGTCTCGTCCATCCGGGACTTCTGGCGGGTCTGCAGCGGCACGAACGAGGAGGCCCAGCGCCGGGTGGAGAAGTTCCTCTCTGAGGTCCTGAACGTGGAGAAGTTCCCCCTCACAGTGCTGGACCGGCCCATCGAGAGCGAGACCTGCAAGATCGTGGAGAATTCCTTTCGGGCGACGCTCCTTGCCTTCCTGGACGAGTGGAGCCTCTTTGCCGAGCGCAACGGCGTGGACCTCATGAAGGTCATCCAGGCCATCAAAGTCCGGCCGACCCATTCAAACATGATTTTTCCGGGCCCCGGTGTCGGTGGCTACTGCCTGCCCAAAGACGGTGGCCTGGGGGTCTGGGCCTACCAAACCTTGATGGGTTTCGAGGACGACATCTTCAAGATCACACCCCTCGCCATCGATATTAATGACACACGGTCCCTCCATGCTGCGGAGCTGGTGCGGGATGCCTTGCGGAACATGGGGAAAATCGTTGCAGCCTCGCAGATCACGGTGCTGGGAGCCTCATACAGAGAGGATGTAGGAGACACGCGGTACAGCGGTTCGGAGATGCTTATCCGCAAGATCACGGAAATGGGCGGTGATGTGGCTGTCCACGATCCCTACGTCAAACACTGGTGGGAATTCGAGAAGCAGGACTCTTACCCTGCTCCGGGCCATTCCTGGGCGCGGTTTTTCCGAAACCAGGAGATATTGAAAGACCTGCGGGTCCAGAAAGACCTTGGTGCGGCGCTAAAGGGCACAGACGCGGTGATTTTCGCCGTCCGCCACGATCCCTACCTGAAGCTGACGCCCGACGAGGTCGTAGCCATGACAGGACGTCCTGTGGCGGTGGTGGACTGTTTCGGTATTTTGGATGACACGTCCATCCGGCGTTACTTCGAGCTGGGTTGCGAGGTGAAAGGTCTTGGGCGCGGTCACGTGAAGCGGATCAAGGACGAGGTAAAGACATCGAGCATTCCTGATCTACCGGTGAAGTCATAGCTTTTATGCTGCCCACACCCATCCACCTCGCAGCATGATAGCGAAAAGCATCGGCGTGTATCCATGTAATTATCCGTATCCATCTGCGGTAAAAAACACGTTTTTTGCCGGTCCTTCGGGTTCTCCGGGATGATATTGCATGGATACCAATGAGTTGTCGCGGTCTGATCCAAATTCAATTCCGGGCAAATTGCAGGAAGAAGGTATTCCTTGC
>JAAYDL010000099.1 GCA_012729265.1 Lentisphaerota bacterium
ATATCTACGACGAAGCGAGCCGTCAGCTCACATTACGTGCCACACAGGGGCTCGACAAGGCGGCTGTCGGCAAGGTCAAATTGGAGCTGGGCGAGGGGATTACGGGCCGTGCGGTGCGGGAACTGCGCCCCATCTGCGAAGGATCGGCATCAAAGAGCGCGGGCTATAAGTTTTTCCCCGGGATTCATGAAGAGGAGTTTGAGGCGTTTCTGGCGGTTCCGATTCTGCGCGGTCTTCGGCGTATCGGTGCGCTGGTGGTGCAGGCGCGCGAGGTCAACTATTTTACGCTCAACGATGCGAAGGCCCTTCGGGCGATTGCGGCGCAGTTGGCAACCATGATCGAAAACGTTCAGGTCCTGAGCGAAGTGGGCGAACGCGCAGCACAGGCTCCGGTGGAGGAGGTAAAACCGAAAAAGGCGGCGCGTGGTACGATTCTGCGCGGGCGCTCCGCGAGCGCCGGCACGGCACGCGGTACGGCCTGTAGGCTGGATTCAAACGAGGGCGAATCCTGCCCGCTGCCGAATCCGGATGCCCCGCCGCATACGGTGGAGGATTTTCGAAAAGCGCTGGACGTGACGATGCGCCAAGTGGAAGAGCTCCAGCGGCAGACCACGTCGGAGCTGGCCGATGTCGCGGTCCTTATTTTCAGTGCACACATGCTGATTCTGGAAGACCGTCAATTTACGGGCCGTATCGCCGGACTCATTGAAACCGGAATGCCGGCGGTGAAGGCCATTGCCAAGGTGGTCGGCGAGTATGTTGAGGTGTTTTCGCAGAGCAAAATGCCGTCGATTCGAGAAAAAGTGCTGGACATAAAGGACTTAGGCAATCGCCTGATCCGCAATCTGCTCAACGAGGAAAAGGGCGCGAGCGACTATCGCGGACAGATTATCATCGCACACGAGCTGCTCCCTTCAGACATTCTCAAGCTCTCCGCCGAAAACGTGGAAGGTTTTATTATCAGTAGCGGCGTCACCTCGCACAACGCCATTATCAGCCGTTCGCTCGGCATTCCCATGGTGGCCATCTCCTGCGAGGATGCGGACCGCATCGATGGCGGTACCGAGCTGTTGATCGACGGCAAACAGGGCATCATTTATATCGATCCAACCGATCAGATTTCTGAAAAATACCGCGTGCTCGACGAAGCATGGGAAGTGCTGAACGACGCCTCCGACATGAAGGAGGAAACGCGCACAAAATGCGGTGAACGAGTTTGGATTTATGCCAACATTAACCTGCTGAGCGACTTAGAACCCGCCCGCCGTTTCAAGGCCGAAGGCGTCGGCCTTTACCGTTCCGAATTTCCGTTCATTGTCCGCAACGATTTTCCCAGCGAGGAGGAGCAATATTTAATCTATAAAAAGCTCGTCGATCAGATGGAAGGCCGCCAGGTCACCTTCCGCACGCTCGATATCGGCGGCGATAAGATGCTCTCCTACTATTCCAACGTCAATGAGGCCAATCCGTTTCTCGGCATGCGCGCCATCCGCTTTTCGCTTCAGAACCGCGATATTTTCTGCGACCAGCTGCGCGCGTTCCTGCGCGCCGGGGCAGAGAGCGATGCGCGAATCATGTTCCCGCTCGTCTCCTCGGTCGACGACTTTGTCACTGCACGACAGATTGTGTATGACTGCATGGAGGAGCTTGAAGAGGCGGGCGTGTCGTTCAACCGCAACACCAAACTTGGGGTAATGGTTGAGCTTCCCTCCGCTGTGGAAGTGATCGACGAGCTGGCGTGCGAGGCCGACTTCCTTTCCATCGGCTCCAACGACCTGATTCAATATATGCTGGCAGTCGACCGGACCAACGAAAAGGTTTCTGCGCTCTACCTCGCGCACCATCCCGCCATTCTCCGCGCCATTCATCGGATTGTAGCTGCGGCCAAAAAGCACAAAAAAGACATCTCCATCTGCGGCGACCTTTCCGCCAATCCGCGCATGATGCCGTTTCTGCTCGGTGTTGGGCTGCGCAAATTCAGCATCGATAGCGTGAACGCACCAGCGGTTCAGCGCTTAGTGAATTCCACATCTCTGAACGATGCGGAGGAGATGGCGCACCACCTGCTCAACCTCGGACGAATCAGCCAGATCGACGCCTTTCTGCTCGACCGCAGCCTCGCCCCTCAGATCGAGGCGTAAGCTACAGCCCCAAAAACTGGATGGCTAAACCGGAGGCGCAGATGGAGGCCCCGGCGAGCGCGTGGCTGTAGCGCTCAAGCGGACGGACCCGAACGAAGTTGAGTCCCCATGAGGAGATAAGGACGACGCTCATCATGGTGCGGGGCATCGACCAGTTGCGCGCCTTTCCCATTGCAATGACCGGCAGGTAGTGGTCCGGCCCTATTAACGTGTGCAGAAAACCAATCGATGCCGCAGTGAATGCGAGCAACATAACGGGATTATTCATGAAAAACTTCTCCTGATAAATGCGGGTAGTCTAGTGGGTCCCGATAACGGATACCGGGGCAGGATCATTGAATTTCAAAGTCTAGAACCACGGGCAGATGATCGGAGCCGACCTTGGGCCCGACGACTCGGTTCCAGACGCGGATGCCGCTGGAATAGAGCA
>JAAYDL010000100.1 GCA_012729265.1 Lentisphaerota bacterium
AGCCGTTTAAGAAGTGCCTCGTGCCTACCGGCCGAAACATGCCCGATCACGCCAATGATACGCGACCTCGGCAGAATCGCCAAAAAACCAAGCCGAATGACAGATGAGGCCAGAAGACCGGATTCCGAAAATTCGGCATCGGTCATTTTTAGCCATTCGTCAAAGCCCACCACACCTTGGTGAAGTTGTGAACTGATCCCGCACACAAGAAAATCGCCGAAAGGCGGCATTTTGCGCAGAAGCAATGCCGGTCTCGGTTTTTCTTTGCCGTCCGACTGTGGAAGCGGCGTGAGAACGATGTCGCCCTCTTTCATGCCTGATAGTCCGAGTTACTCTCTTTGATTACCGCCGCACTATAGTCAGGCTCATTTTCATCATACGCCTGGGCTAGTGCCGCACGAGAGACGTCCTGCCATTGGTTACGCTCATCCTCCTCTGTTTCTGCCTGCAAAAAGGCAACATACACCACTTGTCCCTTGCCGAGTGGTAACGGGCTGGAAAGCTTTAGATGAGTCGGATCAAGAACTGTGGCCTTCAATGGCTTCTGGCATGTGTCGAATTGCACGCGACACCTCCTTCGCAAAATCTGTTATCCAAATTGAACGCACACTATTATACACCAGTCTGAACTTGCGTGGAAAGCACGGAACGGATATCGAGCAAGTGCCGTTCGGTAAACCGGAAACGGGCCGGGATGTCTAAAACCAAGTCAAACTCAAATTGTTTTTCCGGTGTTGTCAGAATGTCTTCCTTCAGTGATTCCTGAGCTGTCGCATCACGCTTGACGTACTCCTTGAATTTTGCCGCGCAGAGCGGACAGAGCGCAAGGTGCTGCGCGGGATGCTCCTTATGTACATGCTTGCGCCCGAACGCTTCAACCGCCTCGAAATAAGGCTTGCCGTCACGTTTTTTGAAAGGCATCTCCCTGTGACAGCCTTGGCAGACCATCTGACCGTCTTCATTGGTATAGAGGTTGGAAAGGTAAGGAGCAGCGTCCACGCTTCCTTTCGAGGTCCGGACGCTACGCTCGCGCGTTTCATAGGTTTTGTCACGCGCGGTAGAGACCTCCTCGGCGATCTTCGATGACCGCCTGGCAGGATCGCGGACAGGAGTGTCGGGGAATTCTACCTTTTGTGTTATCTGCAAAAGCCCTTCTTTTTCCGCCTGGAGCAATTCCATCGCATGCTTGGCTTGTTCAGCAGATTTGAAACCCAACTCTCTTGCTTTCGTCTCTCGTGCCTGATGTTCTGCACTCTGTTTCTGGGCATTTTCACCAAAGCCGATGGCTGTCAGTAAGCCATTACGGTCGTCATAAGTGAAACCGTCGGGAAGCATGTCCCGCGTCATGTCCTGCGGCTTGCGGAACACGCCGTCCTTGCCGGGTATCCAGGCTGCGGCTTTCAAGTGCTGAACAAGCATAGAAGGAACTTGCAGCAAGCGTTCGCGGCCATTGCTGCGATATTGTGCTAGTGAGACTTCTTTACATGCCAAAGTTAAAACAGGCCAAATCAGTTCGGCAACGGCAAGTTTTTTGTTAGTTTCGTCAGTGGCTAAATATTTATCAATGTTTTCGATTGTCCAATCTACATTAATTGAATTAATCGTCCATCTTCCCTGACTCGACCATTGTTGAGCTTTCATCAACGGGTTGTCATATGCAGAACATTCATTTATTATAACCCTACTCATAACGCCGACACCTTTAAGAAAGTCGACGAAATCCTGCTGGGATACGGACTTGTTAAAATGGCCCACATACCGATCGGACAAGATCATTTTCCCGTGAACGTCGCACAGTGAGGCTAACCCAGTGTTGTAATACGGCGTGTCGAGACACACACACGACGGTTTCGTCCAATACAATTGCTTGTCACCTCGCTTATACGCCAGAAGGAATTTATACTCCTTGAATAGGGTTGATTCGGAATGATGTTTTTTTCAATATGTTACAAAAAGGGCTATGTCAGTAAAATGGTTCTCATCGATTTTTTTCCCTCCGGGGTAGGTCTTTAATCTACGTTCAACCTCGACCCGCTCGTCATATTCGCGAACGCCGATGCTTTTTAAGAACTCACGAGCAGCAGTTTTCTGTGGTTCTGATCCGTTTTTGGCGTACACCTCCGGCTTTACAAACAGGACGTCGGTTGTTGAGTGGCTTTGTCCCTGCGGGAAGAATACATCCTCTGCCGAGACGTGACACACAGTGTTACTTTTGTGGGCAAACTTGCTAGGCAAATGAACGGGCTTTGAGTCGGCAATAGCTAATGATTCTGCTCGAACCAGTTTCAATCGCCGGACTTGATAGTAGTAAGTCTTAGGCCATCGCGAATACTCTTGTTCGTTCACATGATGGAGAAGCCCGTAGAAGTGCATTAACCAATTATCATTTTTCTTGGCGATCCACACCTCGATCTGCTGCGCTTTCTCGGATGTGCCGATGACTTCAGCGAGTTGCTCCCATTCCCACTTGTCAATTTCCAGACTGTCATGAAACTTGTCTGCTCGTTGGCCACGTTGCGGGGCGTTCGAAGCCCAGCGCCGGGTGGGGTGCGCAGCGGCGAGAAAAGCGAGGTCGGCGTCATCAATGACGCCAGAGATGTCGGCAGGGCCGCGGTAGAGTTCGCTTGCTTTCTTGTGGCCTCCACCCTTCGCCGGTGTCAGCTCTTGTGTCTTGAAAGCTGTGACGATGGCCGAGCGGATCGGTGCGTAAAACGGGGAGAGCGTGTCATCGGGAATGGGCAAAACGGCGAGGAAATCCATGGTGAGCAGGCCGCGGTCACGGATGTCGCTCAAGTTTTCGGCGACAAGCTTGGCCAGCCCGTCGCGCAGGCGGTGGTTGTCGGGGCAATCTCGGACGCTGTCGCGGGCTACGGTAGAGGCGAACGGCGCATGGAGGTGGAACCGGAGCTTGGAGGTCTCCTTCTCACACGGGAAGAAAATGGAAACTTGACCCGGATCGCACGGAACGATCTTCCATGCGGCTTTCTGCTGGCCGGATTTGCCTTTGGCAGGTTTTGCCTCCTCTGTATCGACGGGTTCGAGTTTGAAGGCAGCCGCGATGCGGCAGGCAGCGTGTTGAGCGTCTTCGTTTG
>JAAYDL010000101.1 GCA_012729265.1 Lentisphaerota bacterium
CGATGGTTCTGCTCAAAAACGAAAATAAGACGCTTCCGCTGACAACCGATGTCGGCACCATCGCGGTTATCGGCCCGAATGCCGACAACATTACCATGCAGTATGGAAACTACAACGGCGAAGCGCCCGAAGAACATCAGGTCACTATTCTCGATGGCATCAAGCAGGCAGTCGGAGCCGACCATGTGTTAACGATGAGCGGCCGTATTCCGCTGACCGGCAATATTGCATTGGCCGAACTGATTGATGCGGAATATCTGTTTACCGATGCGTCCAAAAGCAAACATGGCTTGATGGTTTCCGCCGCTGCCGAGCGAATCGTATCTGCAACCGGGGCGTTGACTGAACTCGACGAGAATACGGGAGCCATTATGACCGGCATATTGGTTCCTCCGACGACTGGTGAATACCTTTTGGGGGCTAAAGGGCGCGATGGATTCTGCGTATACATCGACGGGAAAGTGATTATCGACGAAATGCAGGGCACCGTAGCGCGCACCGTCGGCAGTCTAATCCATCTGGAAAAAGGGAAATCCTACAGCGTCCTGATCCAGTTTGAGAGTAAGGCCGCCCCTGAAGGGAACACCGGAGGCAATCGCGGCGGTCCGCAAACCAGTATTGTGTTTACCCCGAACGGCGGCGGAGCTCCCGGTGGGTTTGGCGGTGGAGGATTTGGCGGTGGAGGATTCGGTCGCAGAGGCCGCGGCGGACAATCCTTTGGAGCAACCGCCGAAGCGCCGGGCGTTACCGTTGCTTCAGCGGATGCTGATCCGTTGTTCCAACTCGCGTGGACGCGTCCGACAGCGGATGGCTTGCCCGCCAACACGGTTGGAGAAGGGCTTTATGCGGAAGCCACGGACTTAGTGAAAAAGGCCGACGCCGTTATCTTGGTCGTCGGAATCGACGGCTCGCAGGAGGGCGAAATGCGCGACCGCAGCGCCATTGAGCTCCCTGCTGTTCAGGAGGGCTTGATCCGCGCGGCGACCCTTGCCGCTGGCGATAAGCCCGTGGTGGTCGTTAATTGCTCAGGCAGCCCGATTGCGCTCAACTGGGCGAATGAGCGTGTTCCGGCAATCCTTCAGGCCTGGTATCCGGGACAGCGAGGCGACGCCGTGGCTGATGTGCTGTTCGGAAAATATAATCCGGCGGGCCGCCTCTCTGTAACGTTCTACAAAGCCACCTCGGATCTTCCCGCTTTCACGGACTATGCCATGTATAACCGCACCTATCGCTACGACACCCAGCCGGTGCTCTATCCGTTCGGATATGGGTTATCTTACAGCTCGTTTGAATATGCCGATCTGAGCGCGCCTCGCACGGCCAAAACCAGCGACGATGTTAAAATCGCCTTCACCGTCAAAAACACGAGCGACACCGCCGGCGAAGAAGTGGTGCAGTGCTACATCAATCGCGATGTTCCTCAAATTGACACGATGCCGCCTGCGGAGGAGATGACCAACGAGCAGGCCACGCTCGCCGCTACGCCGCGCAAAACGCTGGTCGGTTTTGCTCGAATCCCGCTCAAAGCGGGAGAGAGCAAAAATGTGACCTTCACCGTGACGCCTCAGCAGCTGTCGCTGGTGGTCGGCAAAGATGGACTGCGCGAAGTTCGGCCTGAAAAGCTCCAAATTCAGGTGGGCGGAAGCTCGGTAATCGATCAGAGC
>JAAYDL010000102.1 GCA_012729265.1 Lentisphaerota bacterium
AGCATTTGTTCGTTAATCAGTGTTTTGACTTCCAGCCCATTCAACGGAACAAAGAGCGGATAGCCGCCTTTATTAGGAATCAGCCCGTTCATTGTTGCGTCAAAGTCCATATTGAGTACGCGGCCTTTGGGAGCGAACGAAATTGTTTCCTGCGCCTGCGTCCCTAAATGAGCAAGAAACAGCAGACTCACGACGATAAGTTGAATCCCGAATATTTTCATGGTGGAAAAGCTAACAGCGCGGCCTCGACAAGGGAACCCAAAACCGCAGGGTGTTATGAATGATCCCAATCTTACCGATTGAGAAAATCCTAAGCCCGAATGCCGAAACTCTAAACAATCCACAAAAACTCAAACTCGAAAACGGCTTCGTGTCACCCATTTTGGAAAATGAGCCGCATTTAAATTTATCATTTGTTTCGGATTTCGTGATTAGAAATTCGGATTTTCCCTGATCAGTAAGCAGCGGTCTGCGCTTAACTCCGTTTTTAGGACCATGACCTGGTGGCGACCCAAAAAACGTTGCCGACTTCAGAATCCCCGGCTTGTTCCAACGGCTCGAACAGTGATACCTTCCTCAAGGTGTGGTCTCCTTTTTATGTGGCTGTAATATCGGCTGCTGCGGAGACCTTGCTTCAATTTTTGCAATGAGGAATACGCTTTGTGGAGGTTTTGAATGGGTGCAAATTATAAAGAGGAATTGGTTGGGGTGTTTGGGCATCCGGTCGCGGAGAATCCGACGGTGGTAATGCAGGCGGCGGCCTTTGAATTCTTACACCTGAACTGGCGTTACCTGACCATTGAGGTGTTTCCCGAGGATCTCGAGGCGGCGATGAACGGTTTGCGCGCACTCAATATGCGCGGCGTTAATCTGACCATTCCGCATAAGGTGGAGGTGCTGAAGTATCTGGATGAAGTTTCTCCGGCAGCGGCGTTGATGGGCGCAGTGAATACGGTCGTTCGCAAGGGCGATCGGTTGATCGGGGAAAATACCGATGGGAAAGGGTTTCTGCGTGCGCTGACGCAGGACGCTCAAATGGATCCGCGCGGTAAAAAGGTGGTCGTTCTCGGTGCAGGCGGCGCTGCACGCGCCATTACCGTAGAACTGGCGCTGGCCGGTGCGGAGCGGATCACCATTGTAAATCGCAGCGCGGAGCGCGGTCGAATATTAACGGAACTGCTGAATTCCAAAACCTCGGCCTCCGCAACATATGAGCCGTGGGAGGGAACCTATTCGGTTCCAGCGGAGACCGATATTTTGATTAACGCGACCTCCATCGGACTGCCTCCGAATGCAGACGACAAACCGAATGTTGCAACGGATTCGATACGCCCAAGTATGCTGGTGTGCGATGTCATTCCCGCGCCGACCACGCCGTTTTTGTCTGAAGCCAAAGCCCGCGGCTCCGCCGTTCTCGACGGCCTCGGAATGCTGGTCTATCAGGGTGCGATCGGTTTTTCGATCTGGACGGGCGAAGAGGCCCCGGTTGAGGTGATGCATCAAGCACTCTCCCGTGCGTTGCGCTGAACTCGGAAATAAATAATGAAAGGAAACTCCATGGAGAACGAAATAACTGCCGCCGCAAAGAAAATCAGCTTTTCGATTATTATAGGGTCGCTGCTCATTGCCCTGAGCATATTAATCTCCAGTGAAATCGGGGGGCAGATTGCCGTGCTCATTGCTGTTCTGATTGCCCTTCTGTTCATCGTCGGAGTCATTGGCGCTCTCGTCGGAACCGGGGCCGCAAAGGTCGTTAATCGGGCTAAAAAGTAATCCATACAATGCCGTTCAACGGATTACTCATTCCCACACTTCTGCTCGCCTTCGTTCTCTTTTTTGTGGGGAGAAACGCGGCGCGGCGTTGTCGCACGCCGATCAGCAGGGCAGGGGTGGTGATGCTTTGTCTGGTATTGGGCATTCCGGGCGTCATGTTTCCGGTTTACTATCTGCACTGGATGAAGGATTCAGTGTGGTACTACGAATTCCGATCGATTCCATTCATCGAACTCTCTGCCGCTGGTGCCGGATTATCGGCCGGCGCGCTGGCGGAACTGCTTAAAGGCTCCAAGCTGTTTTCTGCACTCGGTCTTATGATCCTTCTGGCGCTGGGAATTGCTGTGCCTTACCTCAAACCCATTCTAAAACCGCTCCCTCCGGATTCGTTTTCGGATCGCTGGAGCGAAGAGGTTTGTCTGCAGAGTACGCCGTCTTCCTGCGGCCCGGCTGCCGTAGCGACGGTGTTTAAAACATTCGGAATCAACCTGCGGGAAGAGGAGATTGCTCGCGAGTGTTTCACCTATCAGGGTGGTACCGAAAACTGGTATCTCGCGCGAGCCTTCCGCAAGCGAGGGCTTTCCGTGCGGTATCGCATTGAACAGAACCTTTCTCCGGATCTGAAAACCCCGGCGATAGCCGGGGTGCGCGTCGGAAACTTCGGCCACTTTTTCGCCATTCTGGGAAAGACCGCCGATGGATATATCACCGGCGATCCGCTGGTCGGCCGCCAACAGATTCCCGTCGGCGAAATGGAACAGCAATTCGATTTTAGCGGCTTCTACATGGAAGTCGGAGCACGCTGATTATTTATCCTCCTGATTGACATAGAGCGTCTGAGTCGGGAAGGCAAATTTGATGCCGGCCTCGTTATAGCGCTTGAGCAGCTCCATATTAATCATTTCGCTGAAGGCAAGGTAGTCCATATAATTTGCTGAGTGATACCAATAGATGGCCTGTAGATTGAGCGAAAAATTGCCGAAGCCGGCAAAGAATGCGCGCGGTGGAAAATTTTGATTCATGCATTCGTGGTTATCGAGCAGCTCTTTGAGGATGTCGATGGCCTGCTGAACCTTTTCCGGCGGAGTATTATAGGTGATGCCGATATCCATTACGCGTTTGATGTATGGGCGCTTGCCAATATTTTCAATCGTCTGGTTGGCCAGCTCGCCGTTGGGTATGGTCACCAAATGACCGGAAAGGGTGCGGATGCGTGTGGAACGAAAGCCGACTTCTTCAACAACGCCGTCCTGGCCGCTCACTACAATACGCTCGCCCAGTTCAAACGGCTTGTCGGCAAAGATGACCAGCGAGCCGAAAAAGTTTTTGATGGTTTCCTGCGCGGCCAAAGCCACCGCCAAACCACCGACGCCAAGACCGGCGAGAATGGAGGTGATCGGTTTGTCGCTGAGAATCTGCGCCACCTGCACCAAAGCGAGCGTTACCACCACAACGCGCAGACTTTTTCGCACCATCGGCGCCATCATATCGTCCATCTTGCTGTGCGTCTTGGCGGTGACGTGCGTAATCGCATAGTCGAGCACATCGATCACTGAATAAACGAAGAACGCCACGCAGAAGGTGAATAAGATGCCGAAGACATCATCGACCATCCCCTGAACGCTGTCTGAAAATTCAAAGACCTTCAGTCCCATGTTGAGACCGAAGGTAAAGCTAAGAATCGGAACGGGGCGACTGAGCGATTTCAGCAGAACCTGCAGCGTTTTTTTCTCCTCAAGATGCTTGCGTTTCCCGATCGATACCAACGCCAACTGAACGGCTTTGCCAGCCAACATAGCACCCAGCACCCAAATCAAAAGTATGATTACCTGTCCCCAGGTAACGCCCGACCAAATTTCCGTATTCCAAAACTTCATATCGCTACCTCCTGAAAAGATGGCACAAAGATACTGGTTTTCGCTTTAGAAAGCCAAGTGTCCAGTTGAGGGAAATGATGAAGGGACAGAGCAATTCTCGATTTGCAGCTTTTTATTCTGAAGCGTTGGGTAAAATACCCCGCGGCTTGTGCTACGAAAAATTGTAGGGCTGGAATGGTCGCAGACGTTGGCTTCCAGGTTTTCAGCCTCGCTGCGCGTCCAGCCGCAGCGGGAAGGCTTTCAGCCGTTCCCGCCCTACAAAAAAGATGCCCCGCTGCTTGCAGCGGGGAGGTTTTGAGCGTAGTCGCAAGCGGTGAGGAGATCGTTAGTCGTCCGTACAGCCTGCGCTGCGCGCCGGCTCATGTACCTTCGGCCTATTCCCGAAAAACGCCACCGACACAGCGGCGGCGCTACCCGTACTGCGGCCTTCCAGGCTGCCCTGCACCTCCCGTCTACCGCAGCCGTCTCGGCTGCCCTGCTCCCGTACCGCAGCCATCTTGGCTGCCCTGCTCCCGTATCGCAGCCATCTTGGCTGCCTTGTCCCCGTACCGCGGCCATCCTGGCAGCCTTGCCCCGTACCGCAGCCATCCTGGCGGCCACGTTGCTGAGTAGGCACCCCGGAAAAGCAATCTATTTAAACAGAATAATTTGTACAAAATCATTGATCCATTTTCGACTCCTCTAATCGAAAAATTATCCTGCCTGAATTCATGCCCATGCGCACTTCGCGTCTTCCCTTCTTCGCGTTCAAAAATATTCACCACCCGCTGCGCTCGGGGACTCGGAGGTTCAGAGTTTAAATCGCGCAAAGACGCCAAGACGCAAGGGAGGATAGAGATATCTGGGCAAAATGATTTGGAGGCAGAATGATTCGTAATTCGTTGCTTTTCCTACATTCGTTGCAATCTGATCTCTAGACAAGCGAACCAGTACAGCCTGCGCTACGCGCCGGCTCATGCACCTTCGGCCTTTTCCCAGCAACGCCACCGACGTAGCGGAGGCGCTACCCGTACCGCAGCCATCTTGGCGGCCCCGTCGCTGAGCAGGCAGCCCCAGAAAAACAATCTATAGATCCGACAATAAAGCAGCGCAGATCGGTTGATTTTAGGCGCGAAAGATCACATGGAACGCAAAAATGCAGGGGATAGTCTCTTTGAATATCCCTGCGCTCCTTGCGGTTAATCTCAATATTCTATTACCGCGATAAAAAGACAGAATATGCACCAAATCCGGCCCTTTTCACTATTGCGGAGCATGATTATCTGACTGTCAGATATTGTCGAAATCTGGATATTCACACGGAAAAACTTTGGATTAAAAGGATTGAAATAAGCCCACCCCATCTGCAAAATGCGTTTTTGCTAAATTTAACCGGAAATTACGAAAACCCACTCATTAAACGTTGGGCAAGAGATGAAGAGAGGAGAGCGACGTGACTGGTGAGCACCCACTGTTAGAACGACTCGCAGGGCTGATGGATAACCGCCTAACCACACCAGAGCAGAAGCGGTACACGATCCAGCACATTCGCGACAATGATCTCTCGGACCTGAGAGATGCAATGCTCAAGGGCCACCCCGACATGCCCGCCCACTTGCGCGCGGGCCTCCAGGGCCCGCTGCCGACGCAAGAAGAGATTGACGCGTGGCTCGCCAAGTGGGGCCACCAATACCTCCCGATCTTAGACCCTGCCGTGTTTGAACGAATGCAGCAGGAATCTGCACCGTCTGCCCAAATGATGGGCTGCGCCATGCACTGGGTACTCTCTTCGGTACTCTTTCTTGGCTCCGGTGCCGCTGCGTATTTGCTCGGCTGGTGGGTTCCGATCGTTCCTGCCGTTCTCTTTGGTCTGTTTCTGCTCACAGGCTTCACGGCAGCAACTGCAAACGACCGATCTGCCGTATACAGTCGCGGGTACATGGCTGGACTTAGCTGCACATCTTTCTTCGGCGCACTCGTTGGCTTGGCCGGGCGTTTCATCTTGCCGTTGATCAAATCATGAGGAAATGCCCAACCAGACGGGTGCACGGTATCCGCTGGGGCGCGCGGACGCACCCCAGCGCTCCCGTGACCCGCGACGTTCGAAATCAAGGAGTAGAAAATGACTGAGTACAAAGTTCATATCTTCAACCGTGCAGTAGCACTTCCCGAAGGGACAAATCCTCCTCAGCCACATCCGGAAATTCAGAAGTGCTCATCCCTTGAGGATGCTCGCATCGTCGCGGGAGAAAAAAGTCAGATGTTTGAGGTTATCAGGATTTTCTCTCCAGATGATAATATTAATCCGATCGAAGAGTATCGTAACGGTGTGAGATATGTTGACGGAGTGAAGTCTAAATTGGACTGAGGAAAAATAGTTTCGAACCACCATTAATCCCGAACGTTGGCAAGCGCCCGAAACGAAGTGTAGATAATTCCCGAAGGGAATAGGGCTGAAAGCCCGGTTCAAATACTGCGGTCATGCGGGACAGTGCGTGTGAGAAATGAAAACTTCAATGCTTGCTACGATAGCATATTATGATACCATCCGACCACAATGAATAAGAAACACACGCGTACACTGGAAAAAATTATCGAGAAGCCGGAGCGCTCTGACATTCCATGGAAGGACATAGAAGCTCTCATAATTGCATTGGGCGGAGAAATAACTGAAGGCAGAGGTTCCCGAGTGCGAATCTATTTGAATGAGGTTAGAGCTGTGTTCCACAGACCTCATCCAAAGCGTGTAACCGATAAAGGAGCGGTTAGTTCCATGCGAAAATTTTTAAAAGAAGCGGAGGTAATCAAATGATGGAATACAAAGGATATATTGGAAAAGTTGAATTTGATGACGATGCAAACATCTTTCATGGAGAAGTCATCAATCTGAGAGATGTTATCACCTTTCAGGGAGAGACAGTTGGAGAACTGCGTTCAGCGTTCGAAGATTCAGTTGATGATTATCTTGAGTTTTGTGAAAAACGAGGAGAATCCCCTGAAAAACCATATTCGGGAAAATTCATGGTTCGTATTGAGCCGGAACTCCATAAAGCAGTGGCCATGCGAGCAAAAATGGACCACAAGAGCCTCAACGCTTGGGTTCATGACACCCTAGCGTCAGCAACAGCATAAGGCACCCAACCAGCCTCTGAGGTTCTCCGTCAAGGGAAAAACTGACTTTCTACAGGGCCGTTTAACCTGACAGCATCAGGGTGTTCTGCGATGGTTTTCCAAATGGAAGAACCAATGATATTCTGGAATCTTGCCGTTTGAGTGGGAAATTATTTTGTCACAATAATTTTGTTTTATATTGCATGGAAGTATGCAACGGACCTCTTACCGGATCGGCTTCAGCACATAATAGGCGGGAGGCCCCCGAACGCCGAAGTGTTCCCAGACCGCCTGCGTATTCGGGTTTTCCGGATCTTCGGAGACATATTTCAGGAACACATAATCATCGAGCCGCTTCTTAATCTCTTCATCCGAAAAGGTGTTTTTCTCCATCGCTTTGCAGTTTTTGCACCAGCTGGCCGTCACGTCGATCAAGACCGACTTGCCTTCAGCATGGGCTCGCTCCAGCGCTCTAGCGAATTCGGCGTTGGTTCGTCCGTCAATTCCGTCCTTTACTTCGACTGGGCGAAAACCGCGATAGCTCAGCAGGCCATAGTTGAACGCCAGTATCAAAATACCGACACCGAAGGCAACCTTCACATACTGCATCCATTTGCCCGGCTTCGGAAGAAACGACAAGCCTGCACCGGCAAACGGCCAGGGCAGCGCCATGCCGATCCCCAGCACAAACGGGAGAAGCAGTCCGCCGATTTTGCTGGTCTGGTACAGCTCCGCCGCAAAAAGAACCACGGTTGTTACCACCGGCGCCACACACGCACCGGCCAGCAGCGCTGCAACAACGCCCATGGTGAACGCCATCACAAAGCTGCCCGACTTGTTGGTGCCGCCGCCGAGCTTGGACTGGAAACGCGAAAAATCGATCTGGATGACATCGAACATAGCCAGCGCCAGCGCAATAAAGATCACGGCAATCACCAGATTAAACCAGGGACTGGATTGAAGAGAGCCAAAGGTAGAGCCGGTCAGCACAACCACAACACCGAGCAGTCCGTAGGCCAATGCAATGCCGAGGCCGTACACGGCACCCAACGCAAACCCGCGCCCCTTTGATCCCGCCTGTGCACCTGCACCAATGATGGCCAGATTGACCGGAATCATCGGCAGCACGCACGGCGTCAAATTCAGGGCGAGGCCGCCCACCAGAATAAAGAGAATCATCAGCAGAATGCCGCGCCGTGCAAGCAGTGAACCGGAATCTTCCGCGACCGTTTCGCCTTCAAGCGGACCCGATTCTGCCTGATCGAGAAACTCAAGAAAGCGGCTCGGGCGCATAAATCCTTCAGCACGGCCGGCCAGCGTGAATTTTTCCAGTGCGGTTTTCCAGTCACC
>JAAYDL010000103.1 GCA_012729265.1 Lentisphaerota bacterium
CATTGGGACAACCTGAATGGAAGCATTGAGCGCGGTTATGCCGGTCTCTCCATTTTCTGGCGCAGAGGTGATGACGCATTCCTTACGACAGAAGCCGACAAGCAGCTCTGGCAGGAATATGCCCGGGCGAATGCTTCCGTCGGGATTAACGGGGCGGTTTTGAATAATGTAAATGCTTCCCCGGACATGCTGAAGGAACAGACGCTCCAGCGCGTTAAGGCAATTGCAGATGTGTTGCGGCCATACGGCGTGACGGTTTATCTGTCGATCAAGTTTTCGTCGCCGGGAATGATTGGCGGACTGGATACTTCCGATCCGCTGGACCCGAAAGTCATTCAATGGTGGAACGATAAGACGAAAGAGATCTATGCGCTGATTCCTGATTTCGGCGGTTTTTTGGTGAAGGCCAACAGCGAGGGTCAGCCGGGGCCGCAGGACTTTGGTCGTACGCACGCCGACGGCGCGAACATGCTGGCTGATGCGCTCAAGCCGTACGGCGGGATCGTGATGTGGCGGGCCTTTGTTTATAAGAGCGACGGCGAGGATCGCGCCAAACAGGCCTGTACCGAGTTTATTCCGCTGGACGGTGAATTCCGCGATAATGTGATTATTCAGTCCAAAAACGGGCCGATTGATTTTCAGCCTCGTGAACCCTTCAGTCCGCTGTTCGGTGCCATGAAGAAAACCTCGGTCATGGCCGAGCTGCAGATTACGCAGGAATATCTCGGCCACTCCATTCATCTGGTCTTCCTCGCACCGATGTGGGAGGAGTTTCTCAAAAGTGATACCTATCAGGAAGGTCCCGGCAGCACGGTGGCCCGCTGTACCGATGGATCCATTTTTAAGCAGGAGAGCACGGCAATTGCCGGCGTATCCAATATTGGTCTCGATCGCAACTGGTGCGGACACCACTTTGCACAGGCGAACTGGTATGCGTTTGGGCGGCTGGCGTGGGATCATGAGCTGACCAGCAGTCAGATCGCCGATGAATGGATCAAGATGACGTTTGGAGGAGAACAAGTTGAAGAGGTTTATTCCAACTGGTCGCAGCAGTTTCTGGAGCCCGTTAAGGCGTTGATGCTCGCCAGCCGGGAGGCCGCCGTTGATTACATGATGCCGTTGGGGCTGCACCACATTTTTTCGCCGAACGAACACTATGGCCCCGGACCGTGGCATGCTCCAGCGCGTACCCGAAAAGACTGGACCTCGGTCTACTATCATAATGCCGACGAAGCAGGGATTGGATTTGACCGAACATCAACCGGCAGCGATGCGATCAGTCAGTATCATGAACCGCTGCGCTCTCAACTCAGCAATATTGAAACCTGTCCTGAAATTTTTCTGCTCTGGTTCCACCATGTTCCGTGGGATTATCAGGTGAAGAGCGGTCGCACGCTTTGGGATGAGCTTTGCTGCCGCTATGACGGCGGCCTGCAGCAGGTGCGCGGATTCCTCCAGACGTGGGACAAGGTAGAGAAGTATGTCGATGACGAACGTTTTGCGCATGTTCAGGATCGTCTGCGCGAGCAGGGCCGGAATGCCCAGGTGTGGAAAGATGCCTGCCTGCAATACTTCCAACAGTTCAGCAAAATGCCGATTCCGTACGATATTGAGCGCCCGCTCAATAATCTGGAAGAGATCATGAGCGTGAGAACCTTTTACGATTAATCGAATTCGATTAGCGCAAAAAAGAGGAGCAGACGTAGTGGTCTGCCCCTCTTGTGGTTTAAAACGGAAAGGTCCTGTTTATTCAGAATCCGGAACCTTAAGCACAGCGTCGAAAGCCGGTTTCGGCTTTCTGCTGCGGTCGTAGAGCAGGACATAGTTGGTCCGGTTTGGAACCGGATATCCGTTTTTCCAGGACATACCGTCGTGCAGGCCCCAGAGGGTTACGCGGTCAATCTTATCGCGCTTCTTGTAGAAGATTTCAAACAGCTCCGCATAACGGTCGGCAAGCTGCTTCTGAACTTCGTCCGGAAGACCGTCCCGATAGGGATCCAGATATTCTTTGAACTCTTCAAGCTGGAACTGGCTGTCGCTCATGACCTGACCGATAATCTGGCCTTCGCGGGTCAACGGCAGTACATCGACGTCCAGTTCGGTGATCATCACTTTAACACCAAGAGCGGCATAGGCATCGATCGCTTGTTCGATATATTCGTTTTTCGGGAAGTTGAGTCCCCAATGCCCCTGAATGCCGATGCCGTCGATGCGGATGCCTTCGGCCTGCAGCATTTTTACCATACGAACGATGCCGTCACGTTTTTCAGGGCGCCATGCATTAAAGTCGTTGTAGTAAAGTTCGGTATCGGGCGCGTATTTTTCCGCAAATCGAAAAGCAGCTTTTACCATTTCGTCGCCATCGCCAACGCTTTTAACCCACGTGGTTGGGCGGTAAGATCCGTCGTTGTCGATCACTTCGTTGACGACATCCCACGCATCCACGCGGCCTGCATAACGCCCTGCGACGGCTTCGATGTGGCTGCGCATACGCTCGATCTGCTCTTCCGGCGTGTTAGGATTGCCTTCTTCGTCCTGAAAGAACCATGCCGGAGTTTGGTTGTGCCAGACCAGTGTGTGACCGATAATGAACATATCATTTTTTTCTCCGAATTCGACAAATGCATCCGCTGCACGGAAGTTATAGCTTCCACGCCGTGGATTCACGACTTCGGCTTTCATAGAATTTTCCAGCGTAATGGTGTTGAACTGCCGGATTACAATTTCCTGAGATGCCCTGTCGGCTCCCGATACGATGGAATCGTTCACGGAGCATCCCATTAAAAAGGCATCCTTGTAGGCCTCTTTCAATGTTTCAGCGCTCATCGCGGTACTTACTCCAAGGAACACCGTTGCTCCCCATACAATCACTCTTTTATTCACAGTTCCTCCCCTGTTCTCATGTTGTGGTTTTCGACCTAAAGCCCTTTTCGACCAGTTTGAAAAGTAGGTAAACATACCTGTTTATCTGCCCAATACAACGACTTCCGTCACAAATCATTGCCTTTGTCGTGAATCTGTTGTGCATATATGCAAATTTACTGACTTGCCTAGAGAGTCCTAGTTGCTACCATGGGCGTCTATCTCAAAAATATATTTTTAAACTATAGGGTATGGGGCGAATGAAAATCTGTATTGACTGTGATGATGCTGCAGTAAATCTCAAAAAGGTCATCTATGATCATCTTAAAAAGCAGGGGCTGGATGTGACGGATCTGGAGTATTCTAAGGGCAAAGAAAATCCGTATTACGGAGAAATCGGCTACAATCTGGCGAAAGCGATGCAGGCCGGACAATATGATCGCGGAATTTTGATCTGTGGTACGGGACTCGGAATGGCGATGATTGCCAATAAGGTTGAAGGGGTGTTTGCCGGGACCTGCCACGATGTGTTTTCGGCCGAGCGGCTGAAGAAGAGTAACGATGCGAATGTTTTAACCATGGGCGAACGGGTCATCGGTCCCGAACTGGCCAAGATGATTGTGGATGCTTGGCTTAAGTCAGAATTTTCCGGAGGCGGATCTGCTCCCAAAGTGGAGCAGCTGAGGGAGCTGGAACGGTTATCATTTCACCCAACTAATGAAGGAGAATCCCCTTGCAAAAAGTAATTAATGACCCCTCCAAGGTGGTCGACGAAATGGTAGAAGGCTATATCAAGGCACACCCCAATCTGGTGGCCAAGACCAATAATCCACGCGTACTGAAATATGTGGACGCACCGATTGCCCATAAGGTCGGTATCGTCACCGGCGGCGGTTCTGGGCATAAGCCGGCCTTTGTGGGCTATGTTGGGCGCAATATGGTGGATGCCGTGGCGATGGGCGAAATTTTTTCCTCTCCGCCTGCACAGATGTTTTACGATGCCTTCCGTGCAGCCGACGGCGGTAAAGGGGTAGCGTGTCTGTACGGCAATTATGCCGGCGACAACATGAATGTAAAAATGGCCATCGAAATGGCGGAAGATGATGGAATTGAGGTCAAAACGGTAGTTGCCAACGACGATGTCCCGTCGGCCCCTAAAGATGAGCTCGGCAAGCGGCGCGGCGTGGCCGGCGAAATATTAATGTGGAAGGTTGGTGCAGCGAAGGCGGCCATGGGCGGATCGCTGGACGAGGTGATTGCTGAAGCGCAGAAAGCGATCAACAATACACGGAGCATGGGCATCGGCCTCAGCTCCTGCACGATTCCTGAAAAGGGAACACCCAACTTTTCCATCGATCCGGGCACCATGGAGGTCGGCATTGGACATCACGGGGAGTCTGGCCTGAAAGTCTGCGCACTGGAGCCGTCGGCTCAGATGGCGAAACGCATGACCGATATCATTCTGCCGGATCTTCCATTCGAAAAGGGCGATGATGTGGTCGTATTGATTTCCGGCCTGGGCTCTACGCCCTACATGGAACTTTACATCCTATTCAACGATGTGGAAAAAATTCTGGCGGAACACGGTATCCATGTATACCGCCCGTACGTCGGCCAATACTTTACCTCCCTTGAAATGACGGGTGTAACGTTAACCATTATGAAATTAGACGACAGTCTCAAAACCTGCATCGATTATGAGTGCGACAGCATGGGACTGCAGCAATTCGGGAGATAAACAGTGACTTCTGTTTCAATTCAAGACGGCAATTCAGTCCTGATGCCTTTGATTAAGGCGATCCAGGAAAACAAGCAATACCTCAGCGATATCGATGGTCTGATCGGGGATGGCGACCACGGAATCAATATGAACAAGGGCTTTACGTTGTGCGAAGAGCAGCTTCAGACGCAGCCGGGCGATCTTTCTCATGGATTCAGCACCTTGTCGAATATTCTGATGTCACAGATCGGCGGCTCTATGGGACCGCTGTATGGCATGTTTTTCAGAGCGATGGCCAGAAGCTGCAAGGGGAAAGAAACGATGGACGAAGCCGGGTTCGGCGAAATGCTTACTGCGGCCAAGGATAAGGTCATGGACATCAGCGGAGCAAAGCTGGGCGATAAAACGCTGCTCGACGTACTGCTTCCGGCGGAAGAGGCTTTCAGGGTGGCCCTGGCGGGAGGCGAATCATTTTCTTCCTGTCTGGATAAAATGTCTGAAGCGGCAGGACGGGGACGCGATGCCACGAAAGATATGATCGCAAAGATCGGGCGTTCCAGCCGCTTGGGCGAACGCTCGCGCGGCGTAATCGACGCTGGTTCCGCGTCATGTTGCCTGATTCTCCAGACATTAGCTCAGGCGCTGAAGTCGAAGATATAAGCCTAGGAGGCGACGGGGATGTCGCATTGACCATTGGACGATTCGGTTAGAATCGTCCTTTTTCTTTGCAGCGCCCGACAGAAAATAGCCCCTTGTTTTCTCTACCGTTGTGGCCGGCATAGAGGCCTTCGAAAAAGAATCGCGCGTTTGTTCCGAGGGTCCGGGTGCGGTAGCCCCCTTCCTGGACAATGAGCGTCGGCAAAGCCATGGCCCCGATCATCTCGCCGTTCCTCTTGAAATCGCGGGCGACCAGGGACCAGCTTCCGGTGGGATCGAGCTTGGCGGTGTCGAGGCCGAGGGCCACCACGAGATAGTCGGGCCTGTGCGCCTTGATGCGTTTGAGGGCCTTGGCAAGGGTTTTGTGGTAGAGTTCCACCGGACAGTCCTTGAGAAGCGGCAGGTTGACGTTGAATCCCTTGCCCTTCCCGCTGCCGGTTTCCGCAGCGACTCCGGAGAAATAGGGATAGGCATAGGCCGGGACGCCATGGATCGAGACGGTCAATATGTCGGCTCGTTCGTAGAAGATGTCCTGTGTGCCGTTGCCGTGGTGGAAGTCGATGTCCAGCACGGCGACGCGCCCGTAGTCCGAGAGGTATTCGGCGGCTGCCGCAGTGGAGTTGAAATAGCAGAAGCCACCGAATTTGCTCCATTCGGCATGATGGCCCGGCGGGCGGACAAGGGCATAGCTCAGGTCGTAGTCCTCGAGCAGCATTTTTGCGGCCGTTACGGCGCAATCCACCGCTCCGGCGGCGGCCAGATAGGCGTTGCGGTTGAGCGGGGTCATGGTGTCGGTGCAGAAGCAGCCAAGCTGTACCTCGATGTCGCTCGATTTCCGAAAGCGGTTGCGTCCGGGAAAGACCGATGGGTAGATGGATTTGTCGATCGGGAGCTGTTTGCAAACATCCCGCAGGAAGGCGAGATATTCCGGGTCATGGATCCTGCGCAGCAGCGAGATGGGGGTTTTGCGCGGTTGGATCCGCTCGAACAGGCCGGTTCGGTCGATCTCCTTGAGGATCTGCGGCAGCCGGATCGGCGCTTCGAGATAGCCTTTGTCGGTGACGTGGTGGATGGCATGTCCTTCGTTGACCACCAAGGCGATGGCGGTCTTTTCATGGCGCTGAACGGGCGTGGGTTTTGTTTTGTATTTGGGAGGCCGCAGCACGACGGGGTCGTCCTGAAAGGAGTTCACGACCTCTTCGACCTGTTCTTTGCAGACAATGCCGCGATATTTGCGCTCGAGAATGGCGCGGACCACCTGCCTGGCCAGCGGAAGGGGCAGCGGCACCGCCGTCTCCAATGCGTCGTACATCAGATAATAGAGGTCCTGATCGCCCGGATTGACCGGGGAGTCATACACATTGTTGCAGATCGGATAGGCGGCATAGCGTTCATAGAACCGCATCCGCAGCTGGTTGGTTTTCAGGGTTTCGGGGTTGGTGATGCGGCTGTCGTCGATGCTGCATTCAAAAAACAGCCCGTGCACCTTGAGCCTGATCGATTCTTCACGAATGCGCTCGTAGAGAATGCTGCCGAGACCTCCCCCGTTTTTTTTCGGGGCTACGGAAATCAGTTCCAGATAGGCGACATTGAGGTCCGCCAGATGCAGCATGATGGCAAAGCCCTTGACGTTGCCTGCGGCGTTGTCGGCCACGAACAGAACCGAGCGGTACTTGAATTTGACGGGATCATGCAACTGCAGGGGGATTTTTTCCAGATCCTCGCGCCGTGCGGTGGGAAACTGTTGCCGAATGATCGACTGTACCTGTTCGATAGCGTGTCGGTTGGCCACGGTTGTGTCGTCGTAGATTTTTCGGATTCGAAACATAATACCTCACATTTCGCAGTTCAAAAAAAAACTTTCCCGGAGGGAATCCACAGTTCGAAAGGAATATGACAAATCGGAAGTCGCCCCCTCAAACTCGATTTCAGGGTTTCTTTCCATGCAAAACATTCATCCAACGCTAATAAAAGCCTAACCGGAGACGGGTCTATTAAAGGCATGAAAAACAACATTGGATACATATTCGTCGATGACGGCTATCCCGAGGCCGAAGAGTATGAAACAAACTATCTTGCTTTCGATATGAAGGAGCCGGGAAGCTACCAGCGTGCCGAGGAAACGGCCAACCGCATGATGGCAGCTTCGCGCAATCCGAATACGATGGTTTTCAGATCGATCCCGCTCACTGCCTCTCGCAAAAACCGCCGGCCCCATAGCAATCGGCGGCAGACATCGATGGGGTTTGATCGTATCCGAAACACACTGGTACGACTGATCAAGGAGTGATGCCTTTTGAGTTCTTCGAGCTGGTTTCGGCAGTAAAACAGAATTTATAGGGCTCATAGGCCTGGGTTGCTCGTAAAAAGGAAAGATAGGAGAGAAAGAAATCCTGGAATTCAATTTGAAGGGCACTTTTTCGTGTGATCTACTGACGTCCAAAACGAATGAGGATCGAAAGGCAAGGACGTTATACTTGTGTTGACCCTTTAGCATAGGCTGGATTGTTCTGCCGCCGCCCGCGCTTCTATCCTTCTCGACTGTTCGAATTTATCGCGCAGGGAACTAAACGGAGAAAAAGGATGCCCGACACAGCCATGTATTTTCTGGAAGAGCATCACATCCTGATGCTGCTGATCCAGCTCTTGGTCCTGATGGGCTGCGCCCGCGGGGCCGGGGAGTTGCTGCGCCGCTTCAACCAGCCAAGTCTCCCTGGGGAAATATTAGTTGGCCTGATTCTGGGCCCCACGTTGCTGGGCAGGTTTTTTCCGGAAATCCAGCAGGCGCTCTTCCCGGACGACCGCATCCAATGGGCCATGCTGGATACCGTGGCGTGGCTGGGCGTGCTCTTCCTGCTTCTGGATACGGGTTTGGCGGTCGACTTTTCCATCGCGTGGCGGCGGCGCGGCAGCGCGTTGATGATTGCCCTCTCGGACATCTTCATTCCCATCCTGGTGGTGTTCGCGGTTTTTATCTGGATGCCGGACCGCTATTTCACCAACCCCGAACAGCGCGGGCTCGTGGCCCTGTTCATCGGGACCGTGTTGACGATCAGCGAGCTTCCCGCAACGGCCCGTGTCCTGAACGATCTCCGCCTGCTCAAATCCGACATGGGGTACCTGATTCTGTCGGCCCTGACCGCCAACGATCTCATCGGCTGGGTCTTGTTCACCATCATGCTGGGGCTGTTCACCTCCGCCGTGGTCGCCATCGGACCCATTGCGCTGGTCTTTTCCGGTACAATCGCGTTCGCGGCGTTGGCGTTGACCTTTGGACGGCGCTTTTCCATCGCGCTGTTCGAACATCTCAAGAAGAAAGAGGTGCCCGAGCCGGCCACGTCGCTCACCATCACAATACTGCTGGGCCTGCTCTTTGGCAGCTTGACCCAGCGGATGGGCATTTCGGGTTCTTCATCGCGGGCATTGTGGTGGGCGAGGCAAAGGCGGTATCCGAACAGACCCGCGGAATCATTTCCCAGTTGGTCCATTCGCTCTTTGTGCCGGTCTTCTTTGCGACCATTGGACTCAAGATCGACTTTATCGGCGATTTCGATCCGCTGGCTGTCGTTGTCATTTGCGCGGCGGGCATCGGCGGGCGGTATGTCGGCGCGTGGCTGGGCGTTACCTGGAGTGCCGTACCGCGCATGAACCGCGATCTGATCTCCATCGCGCATACGCCCGGCGGCATCATGCAGATTGTCATCGCCGTTTTGGCGCTCGAAAGCGGCATCATCACGAATGCCGTGTTTGTCTCCATCATCTTCGGCGCGATCCTCTCCACAATGCTCATGGGGCCATGGATGAAGCGATCGTTTGCCGGGCGCAAGTCCGTCAGGATGATCGACTTCCTTTGCGTCGATGCAATCGTTCCGAACCTCCAAGTAGCGGACAGCCAGGAGGCGATCCGGGCGCTGTCCGACGCCCTTGCACGTGCCGGCGCCATCAGGGACCATGCCCACTTACTGACGTCGCTCTTAACGCGTGAAACGGATTTTGGTACGGCGCTCGGGCACGGCATCGCGATCCCCCACACCCGCATCGAAAACTTGAAGGATCCCGTGATTGCATTTGGCCGATCCGCCACAGGCATCGAGTGGAACGCCCCGGACGGCCAACCGGTCCATTATGTATTTCTGCTGGCGACCCCGGTGGGCGTCGAGGATGTCCATATACAGATTCTCGCGACGATCGCCCGGAACTTGTCGGATCAGGAATCCGAAAAGCGGCTGCAGGCCGCCGACGATCTCCAGCAGATCAAAGCCGTGCTGCGGTCGGACATTCTCAGGAACTGACTTGAACCACGATCTATCAACATCGTGTAATTCAAGCCGGAGGCGGAAAACAAAGAATGACCTTTCTTGATCCCTTCGCCGAGATCCCGACGCTGACGATGCTCTGCTCCTTCTTCAACAAGGAAGGGAAGAACCAAATGCTCGACAACGGTGCACTTTACACCACGGAACCGAAAGGCTTCTACAAAAATAGAGGTGCACCCAAAATAAGAAACTCGATTCTTTATGCCAGAGCGGCGTTTACGATTTCCTTGGCTTCCGCTTGGATCTGGCGCAGGTGCGCTTCGCCCTTGAAGCTTTCGGCGTAGATTTTATACACATCCTCCGTGCCGGAGGGACGCGCCGCAAACCAGCCGTTTTCCGTGCAGACCTTGAGGCCGCCGATGGCCGCGCCGTTGGCGGGCGCATGGGTCAGTGTGGCGATGATCGGATCGCCGGCGAGCGTTTTGGCTTTCACCTGCTCCGGCGATAGCGCGGCGAGCTTGGCCTTTTCTTCGCGGTTGGCGGCGGCATCGACGCGGGCGTAGACCGGATTACCAAATTTTGCAACCAGTTCCTGATAATGCTCGCCCGGATCTTTTCCGGTCACGGCAAGGATTTCGCAGGCGAGCAGGCTGAGAATGATCCCGTCTTTATCGGTGCTCCAGACGGTGCCGTCTTTACGCAGGAACGACGCGCCGGCGGACTCTTCGCCACCGAAGCCGTAGGAGCCGTCGAGGAGGCCGTCGACAAACCATTTAAAGCCGACCGGAACTTCCATCAGCTTGCGTCCAAGGCTGGCGGCCACGCGGTCGATCATCGATGAGCTGACCAGCGTTTTACCGACCGCTGCATTGGGATTCCATCCGCTACGGTTGGCAAAGAGATAGTGGATGGCCACGGCCAGATAGTGGTTTGGATTCAGCAGACCGACCGACTTGGTGACAATGCCGTGGCGGTCGTAGTCGGGGTCGTTTCCGAAGGCGATATCGAAATCGTCTTTTAGATCGATCAGGCTCGCCATGGCGTAGGGCGAGGAGCAGTCCATGCGCACCTTACCGTCATGGTCCACGCTCATAAAACTGAAGGTATAATCTACGCTCGCGTTGCGCAGGGTGATGTCGAGGCCATATTTTTCGGCGATCGGCTTCCAGTAGCGCAACCCCGAGCCGCCCATCGCGTCGGCGCAGATTTTCAGCCCGGCCTTTCGGATCGCCTCCATGTCGATCACGTTTTCAAGGTCGTCGACATACGGCGAGATAAAGTCATAAGCGCACGTGGTATCGGCAGCGAGCGCGTCGGGATAATAGATGCTCTCAACTTCGTCGTTGTTTTCCGCCAGCAGCTCGTTGGCGCGGTCGGCAATCCAGCCGGTCGCATCGGTATCGGCCGGGCCGCCGTGCGGCGGATTATATTTAAATCCGCCGTTGTCGGGCGGATTGTGCGACGGCGTAATGACCACGCCGTCGGCCAGTCCGTCGGTGCGACCTTTGTTATAGGAAAGGATAGCGTGAGAGATCACCGGCGTCGGTGTGTAGCCGCCGTCGCGGTCAATCATCACCGTCACCCCATTGGCGGCAAACACCTGCAGCGCGGTTTTTTCGGCGGGGATCGACAGCGCGTGCGTGTCTTTCCCCATAAAGAGCGGGCCGGTAATCCCCTGCTCCGCACGGTAATCGCAGATGGCCTGCGCAATCGCCATGATATGATCTTCCGTAAAGCTCATCTTCAGCGAGCTTCCGCGATGCCCGGACGTACCAAAGGCAACGCGCTGTTCGGGACAGCTCACATCCGGCTGCGTTTCATAGTAGAGGCTGACGAGCTCGGCCACATCGGCCAAATCTTCTTTTGCAACGGGTTTTCCGGCATTGGGATGAATGGACATACGCTTCTCCTAGGCCTCGCGCAAAACCTTCAGTTTTTGAGGCGGTTAATCTGGTTTGTTAAAACGATCAAAAAATAGCAGTCCGCCCCGAACGGCTCAACGCTTTATGCGAGAAACTCGGGGCCTATTGTGGAAACCTCAACCGCTTGCTCCGCCCGGCCTTCCAAAAGGCGCTCCGCAGGTTTTCCGGCTCCACCACTTGCTCAAAACAATTTCCGATGCATACCCGCTTCGTTCTCTTCGTTTCCTTCTGTAATAGAATTTGATCGACTTATCGCTACAGCGCAGCGTCTGTCCGCCGAAGCCTCGGCGAAGGCGGGAGCGCACGGCTGACCTCAGGGCCGAACCACCCGGAAGCCCATGATGTAGCCGGCGTAATAATCCGGGTGATTGCCGCGCGTGGTGCTGATGTCGTAGCTGAAGTGGAAAAATTGGATTTAGAAGTTGTTTAGCGACACAATTGCTTCGACGATGCAAATTAAGATGGGCAGGCAGGGATGTCTGCGGAACGGCGCATGAACGGAGACAACCTCGAGACTATTTCGTTCATATTTATTTTCAAAAAAATTTGCATTTCATGCGAGCCCGACTATATTGGTGAGGTCTGTCTTAAGAAAAGTTTCATAACGAGGTTGGGGTTGGGAATGCCGGATTTGGGACCCGGCAATCCGTTTTCCCTCGGGGATGTGGTTGATAATTCAGCAAGTGGTGGTTGTGGGTAAATCAAGGAAACAGCATAAGCGTACCGCCAAGGCGAGACAGGAAAGTGCATCCAGGACCGAGGCACCGAAAGGTCTTAAGCTGTGGCTTTTCCGATCGGTCATGATCCTGTTTGTGCCGCTTTTCTTCCTTGCCTTGGAACTGGTTCTGAGGGTTGCGGGATTCGGGTTCGAACCATCGTTCTTCCTGGAAAAGAAAGCCCCGGGCAGGCAACTACTGGTTCAAAACGATCGATTTGGCTGGCGCTTTTTCGGGCCGAGCTATTCGCGCACGCCGGAAGCGTTTGTCATTGATCGCAAAGCGCCGGAAGAGACGATCCGCATCTTCGTCATGGGCGAATCGGCGGCGTATGGCGATCCGATGCCCGAATTTGGTCTGCCTCGAATGCTTCACGCCATGCTGGACCTGCGCTATCCCTCCACCCGGTTCGAGGTTGTCAACGTGGCCATGACAGCCATCAATTCCCACGTGATACGGGAAATCGCCTCCGATTGCGCCGGGGCCGACGGCGATATCTGGGTCGTCTACATGGGCAACAACGAAGTCGTTGGCCCCTTTGGCAGCGGAACCGTTTTTGGTCCGCAGGCACCACCGTTGGCATCGATCCGTGCCAACCTGGCGCTCAAGACGACGCGCATCGGCCAGCTGCTGGATGCGATCCATGCCAAAATGAATCCCCCCAAGGCCGGCGAAGAGACCTGGGGCGGCATGATGATGTTTTTGGACCAGCAGGTTGCTGCGGACGACCCGCGGATGGCGCCCGTTTACGACCATTTCCGCCGCAACCTCGAGGATATCATCCAGCTAGGACGCCAGGCCGGTGTGGCCGTCGCCGTGAGCAGTGTCGCGGTCAACCTGCGGGATTGCGCCCCGTTTGGCTCGCAATTCAGCCCAACAACCTCTGCATCGGCAAAGGCCCAATGGCAGCAGCATTACCAACGCGGAATCGAACTGCAGTTGAAAGGCGAATGGACGGACGCGCTGGAAGCCTATGGAAGCGCCGAAGCCATCGATAGCAATTATGCCGAACTGTTTTTCCGCCAAGGCCAGTGCGCCCTGGAACTGAACGACGATGCCGCAGCGTTGGCGGCGTTCAGCAAGGCCCGCGACCTCGATACGCTTCGATTCCGGTTCGACAGTCGCATGGGCGGAATCGTACGGGAGGTTATTGCGCAGCAGAACGATCCGAAGGTTCGGTTCGCCGATGCCGAAGCCGCGTTTGCCGCCGCCAGTCCCCACGGGATACCGGGCAAGGAACTGTTCTACGAACATGTCCATCTGACCTGGGAAGGCAACTGGCTGCTTGCCGCGACGCTGGCCGAGCAGCTCGAAACGGTTTTGCCGGAACGCGTTAAAAACGCCCCGGACACCCTTCCATCGTGGCCGTCATCGGAACAATGCGCCGCGCGGCTGGCATGGACCGATTCCGACAGGCTGGCCGGACTGGCCGAGGTGCGAGGGCGGCTCGAGGATCCGCCTTTCACCCTCCAGCTCAACCATGGCGACCAGGTCTCTCATCTGGAAAACCTCATTGCCCGGCTTGAACCGGAGCCGGGCCAACGCATGGAACAATCGCTGGCGGTCTGCATGGCTGCGGTGCAATCGGCCCCGGACGATGTCTATTTGCTGCGCAAGCTCGCCTCCCTCCGCATGCAGACGGGCGATCTGGATGGCGCCCTCGAAGCCGCGCTGCAGGTTGCCGATCTCCTTCCGCACCAAGCCACGGACTGGGATAGCGTGGCCATGATTTATACCCAGAAAAACCAGCCGGACAAAGCCATCGATTATTTCAAGCGCGGACTGGCTCTGGATCCCGGCAATCTCTGGATCCTGCACCATCTGGCCATGGCGCATGTCCAGCAGGGTCAAGGCGACAAGGCGCTTGAAATTTGGAAGAAGGCGGTGAAGATCCAGCCAAAGTTTGGAACGGCCTATCTGGGCATGGGACAGGTACTGGAATCGCAGGGATTGATCCAGGCGGCCAACGAGCAATACAGGAAAGCGCTTCAATATCCGGTTAATCGCACTACCGATCTCGCAAACCTTGGACGGCTCTGCATCCGGAAAGGGTGGTACGACGACGCGCTCAAGCATCTCCAGAATGCCGCCTTGCTGGCGCCGACGAATGCCGCGATCCGGAATGATCTGGCAACGGTGTACAAGGCGATGGGGCGCGAACAGGAAGCCGCCGAGCAAGCGAACCTCGCCCTCCGCTACAATACCACTCCATGGATCGCCCTATTCCAGCAAGGAGTGGAATGCGGCAGGCAGGGAAAACCTCAGGAGGCAGTGGATCTGTTCCGCGAAGTCGTCCGGATGAAGCCGGATTTGATGGAAGGGCATCTCAACCTCGCGAGCGGCTTGCTGAACATAGGCATGACCAACGAAGCGATTGCCGAATTCAACATCGTGCTTGAGATGGCCCCAACCAACGAGCAGGTCAGGCTCTTCATTGATAGATTGGGAGTTCCGATCAACACGCAGCGGGATTGATCCGCAACGGGCACCACGCCCGCTGCTAGAAAAGCGGATACAGAAATGGCGCCAAGGCGGTTCCTCCCAGCAGGATCAGCAACCCCATGATCAACAGGATCAGCACGATGGGCAGCATCCACCATTTCTTGTTGTGACGAAGAAATGCGAGAAACTCGAAGACGATGTTGCTCCGTTTCCGCTCCGCCTCCTGCTGGAACTGCTTTTTTTGCGACGGCTTGGCTGTATCCGGCATGCGCCCTCCCTCAATAATCCACCCTAGAACTGCCTGAAATAACGCTGAACGCTATCATCCCGGGAATATTCGGTCCAGTAGCTTTTGCACCCATCCTCCCATTTCCTCGAAAGCACGTCCCGCCCGACCAGGCGGAACAACAACGCAATCGGCGTCAGAACCGCAAAAAAGAACAAGGTCATGACGACGTGGCTGACCACCCAGCCAATCGGAAAGCCGACCAGGACCAGTCCCTGGTAGACCGGGCGGACGCACGCCGGGGCGACCCGGCTCAATATGAAAAGAGCGACTCCAACAGCGCCTAGGGAAACCGGCCAGGCCGGCGATAGCCCGAAGCGCCAAACCAGCAGCAACCCGATCAATCCCAGCATGATCGGCGAAACAATCCCGAACTCCCGTATCTTCCGGGGCGTTGGATTCAAATCTAGATGGATCATGGCCATGTTTTGTTCCTTATCAATCCAGCTCGAAGCGGGCGAGATATTGATCGATCCCGTGCTGCTCGACATCCCGTTGCTCGTCTTTCAGCAATAGGCAGTTTTCCAGCACGAGGAGATCCATGCCCGTTGCCATGAAGCAGCGATATGCATCGTTCGGGCTGCACACGATGGGCTCCCCGCGAATATTGAAGCTCGTGTTGATGACCATGGGGCAGCCGGTCTTTTCCTCGATGCGCTTGATCAATCGGTAATAGCGGCCATGCCGGACGGGATCCACGGTCTGGACCCGGGCGGAATAATCCACATGGGTCACGCCCGGCACCGTACTGCGCGGCACCTTCAACAGATCGATGCCCTGCAAGGTGGCATGGTCGGCACTCGCATCGAGCCGCTGCCCTTGCTGGACCGGCGCAACGACCAGCATGTACGGACTGGTCCCCTCCAGCGCAAAATAGTCCGCAGCCCGTTCTTCCAGCACGCTTGGCGCAAACGGGCGGAACGATTCCCTAAACTTGATCTTGAGGTTGATCCTTGATTGCATCCTTGCGCTCCGGGCATCGCCCAGAATACTGCGGGAACCCAAGGCGCGGGGTCCGAATTCCATCCGGCCATGGAACCATCCGACCACCTGCTCCCCCGCAACCGCATCCGCAACCGCATCAAGCAGCTCGCCTTCGTCTTCATAGGCCTTGTATCCGGCGCCGACCGATTCGAGGAACTCCACTACCTGCGCCTGGGTGTAGGCCGGCCCCAACAGCGATCCGTGCTGGAGGTCGGACGGTTCGATCGCCCGTTCGTTTTCCAGCAACTGGTACCAGGCAAACAGCGCGGCACCCAGAGCGCCACCGGCGTCGCCAGCCGCCGGCTGGATCCAGATCCGCTCGAACGGCCCCTCGCGAAGAAGGCGTCCGTTGCCGACGCAGTTGAGCGCTACGCCCCCGGCCAGCACCAGGTTTTTAAGCCCGGTCCGGCGGTATGCATGGTGCGCCATCCGCAGCATGATCTCCTCCGTCACCTTTTGGATGGAAGCGGCGATATCCATGTGGAACTGCGTGATAGGGCTTTCGGGCGCCCGACGGGCATTGCCGAACAGCCGCTCAAACTTTGGGCTGATCATGACATCCGCATGGCAGTAGGCAAAATAGTCCATGTCCAGCCTGAAGGAGCCATCGTCCTTGAGGTCCAGCAATTTGGACATGATCAGGTCGTAGAAGCGAGGCTGGCCATAGGGCGCCAACCCCATCAGCTTGTATTCCCCCGAATTGACCTTGAAGCCGGTGTAGTAGGTAAACGCCGAATACAGCAGCCCCAGCGAATGCGGAAACCGAAGCTCCTGCAGGATCTCGATCCGGTTCCCGCTCCCCTTTCCGATGCTGGCCGTCGCCCATTCGCCCACCCCGTCCATGGTCAGAATGGCGGCCTCGTCGAACGGCGATGGAAAAAAGGCGCTGGCTGCGTGCGACTCGTGGTGGCCGCAAAAGAGGTAGCGCCCCCGGTATTTCCGCCGCAACGCCCGATCCATCTCCCGGGGCAGATGCAGCTTTTGCTTCAACCAGGCCGGCATGCTCATCATGAACTGCCCGAACCCGGCCGGCGCATATCCCAGATAGGTTTCCAGCAGCCGTTCAAAGCGGAGCAGCGGCTTTTCGTAGTAGACTACGTGATTGAGCCAGCCCTCGTCGATTCCAGCCTCGGCAAGGCAATAGCGAACGGCCTGTTCCGGGAACGCGAAATCATGCTTCCTGCGGGTAAAGCGCTCCTCCTGGGCGGCGGCGACAATCTCCCCGTTCCGGAGCAATGCTGCGGCGCTGTCGTGATAGAAGGCGGATATTCCAAGTATGTATACAGGCTCGTCCATAACATGCGCTGCGCCGGAATCGATAAACGGCAACCACTGCCCATAAAATCCACGGCACTACGAAACGCGGCATTTAACTTCAGAGCCGTATAAGAGTCAAGACCCCTTGCACAACCCCGGACATCGCCCGCAATCTTAGCGATTGCGAAAGATGGGTTAGCGGCAGGAGAGAATGTAGTGGAGTGCAAAGAGCAGAAAAGCGACGCCCGCCTCAATGACCGCCATGAGCCGAATATTGATTCCTTTGGCGATCTTTTTCCAACGCTCCTCAAAGATGAGCGCCAACGAAGCATCGACCAAGAGAAGAAATCCCGACCAGAAAAGGATGGGAATCAGGACGCTCATTCTCCGATCACGGTAACCAAAAGCCGTCGATTTCGGGGTCTAATATCCGCTTCCATATGAAAAATCTGCTGCCACTCACCGAGCAGCAGCTCCCCGGCGGCAAACGGAACGGTAATTCCCGACCCCATCATGGTGGATTGTAGATGGGAGTGTCCATTGCCGTCGTTCCACGCACGTTCGTGACCGTAGTCCAGACTCGGAGGAACCAGACGATCGAGCATTTCCGGGAGGTCGCGCTCCAGTCCCGGCTCATATTCAATCGTACCAATCATCCCCGTACTGCCCACATTGAAAATGTGTACAATCCCCGCCTGCATTCCAGAGCGTCCTGCAATGGCCTCTACCCGCTTGGTGATCTCTTGCATATCCCCATGACCGGCAGTTTCAATTTGGATTTCTTCACGATAGACCATATTTTTCCTTTCCAGCAACAAATGGGAGAGTTTGACCTACATCCGCAAAAAGTCAACGCCCAGCAGCGCTGCAACTGCTGTATTAAAACGATCTCGTTCATCCTGAACCGATTCAAGAACCGCATCGGACCGCGCATGAAAATAGTCCCAGTCCAGCCCCAGCGGCGCACCCAGATGCGTCTTCAGTTGAATCGCCTGAACGGGATCAATCTGCTCCAACTCCTGTAGATTTTCCTTCACATAATGATAGGCATCGCGGAACGGCATTCCCTCGCCCACCAGCTCCAGCGCACGGTCGGTGGCAAACACATCGGGCGAAAAACCTGCGATCAGCTTCTGCTCGTTCACCTGCACGGCCTCCACCATCGGGGCCAGGATACGCAGGCAGGACCGCGTGGTTGCAATCCCTTCCATAAAGAGCTCTTTGGCCTCCTGGAGGTCGCGGTTATAGCCCGTTGGCGAACCCTTAATCAGATCATACACGCCCAGCTCCGCCGCTTTCACGCGCGAGGCCTTGGCGCGTACCAGCTCGCACACATCCGGATTCTGCTTCTGCGGCATAATCGAGCTCCCCGTGCAGAATTCGACGGGAAGTTTAAAATAGTCAAACTCCGGCATCGTAAAGAGCATAAAGTCCTGCGCGAGCCGCGAGAGCGTCAACATCACCTGGCTCATTGCACCCAGCACAATGGACTCCATTTTTCCGCGCCCGTTGTTGGCATAGAGCACGTTATGCGTCGGCCGCGAAAAACCCAGCAGGTCCGATGTCAATTGGCGATCGATCGGCAGCGGAACGCCGTAACTGGCGGCGGAACCCAGCGGACACTGATCGTTCAGATCGAAGGCATTGAGCAGCGAATAGCAGTCGTCCAACAAGCTTTCCGCATGAGCGGTGGCCCAGAGGCCGACGCTTGACGGCATTCCGGGCTGCATATGCGTACGCCCGACCATAGGAACCGCTTCATGTTTCCGGCCGAACTCCACCAGCGCGTCCACCAATGCAGCAGCTTCTTCCAGCGTCGAGAGCAACTGTTCTTTGGCATACAGGCGCAAATCGACTGCCACCTGATCGTTCCGACTGCGGCAGGTGTGTATCTTTTTCCCCAGATCACCCAGCCGAGCGGTCAGCGTACGCTCAACCGCCAAATGAACATCCTGATCGGCCAGCTCAATCTTAAACTGCCCCTGCTGCGCAAGCTTAATGATATCAACCAGGCCTTCAATCACCTGCTGACGTTCCGCCGGCGTGATCAGCTTCGGCTCAACGGGCATTTCCGAAAGCATCGTTACATGCGCTGCGGTTCCGATGCAGTCGACTGTTACCATCGCCAGATCCAGTTCCACATCGCGCCCGGCGGTAAAAGCCAGCACTTCGTTATTAATGGTTCCTACTGTGGTTTTCTGTTTTGCCATAATGTACCTTTAAATCCGTTGCAGAACGAACGGGATGCTAATCTGCACTAATTTTCACCGATTGAAAACATAACCTCCAAAAAAAACAATGGTTACAAATCAGCCGGAAGAACGTCCCGTCGATTCAAGGAGGATCGTTACGGGGCCGTCGTTCAGCAGCTCCACCTTCATATCGCCTCCAAACAGGCCCGTCTGAACCGGAAGGCCCAGCGCCCCCAACTCCTGCACATAGTTGTTAAACAACGCCTCGCCCTGCTCCGGACGAGCGGCCTCAATAAAGCTGGGGCGGTTTCCTTTGTTGCAGTCCCCGTAAAGTGTAAACTGGCTCACCGCCAGCACACGGCCGTGGAGATCCTGCACCGAACGGTTCATTTTCCCCTCATCATCCTTAAAAATACGAAGCCGTGCGGTTTTCCCGGCCAGATAAGCCGCATCAAAAAGGGTGTCGCCATGCGACACCCCGACCAGTACCAGCAGACCGCAGCCGATTTCGGAGATTCGCTCTCCATCCACCGTAACCGAAGCCTGCCGTACACGCTGGACCACCAGCCTCATTTGCCTTACTCCGTAATGTGCGAAACACGGAACGCCGGCAGACGGTTGAGCGCAGCGGCCACCTCATACCGGCGCGGACGGGCCAAGTCGCCGCGGACATCGCGCGACAGTGCGTTGAGCCCCTCGTTCGAGAGGTCACGGTCCACTAGGTCGAGAATTTCACGCAACGGATATCCTTCGTCCATGTAGCGGAGCTTGGAATAGTAAAGAACAAACCCGATGGCGCGGGCCTGATCTTCGGCACAAATCTGTTTCACCGAACCGAGATCAACGAGCGAGCGTCCAAACTGGAGGACATCATTTTCCTTCGCATCAATCACGATATCTTCACGACCGATGCTCGGATCAATGGAACTCGGCATGACCCAGCGCGAGCGGCTCAGCATACTCGGAAGGTTGTACGCATCGTCCGGCACCGCAGGAGGCACGATATTAAGCACCTTTGCCTCTTCCGTAATGTCCGATACTCTAAAGTTATCGACCTTCAGGATTTTGTCGGCAATCGGAATAAATTCTGCCACCAGACTGCTTCCGGCCACAATCAAGGAAATACCCAGGTCATCCACCATCTGCCGGGCCCGTGATGCGAGTGTATTCCGGCTGGATTTTCCGAGCAGCGACGTCACGCGTGTGTCGGCGGAAAGGAAGGTGGAAGAAGAACTGTGTTCATCAAACAACAACACGCGGGCTCCGGCCTCAAGCGCTTCAACCGTTGAGGCCGCCTGCGAGGTGAATGCGCCGGCCGACTTCGTTGAATACGACGCCGGATTACCGCCGTCAACCAACTCGGTAACAAATCCCGAAATATCCACCTGTTGAATCGAGCGTCCGGGTTCCGAGTTGATCCTGACCGCGTCAGCTACGGTCACCACATACTCTCGGCCATCTCCGGGAACATGATTATAAATGCCCTGAGCAATGGCATCCATCAGGTCTACACGTCCACTGCTGGACTCGCCTAGAATCAGCGTGAGTCCACTGGGAATACCCAATCCGCGAATGCTTCCAGCGTGTGGAACTTCCACCTCTTGAACCAAGGAATCGTCCACCTCCAGCGGGACCACCCGCTCACAGTCGGGCATATCGGAACCGCGCGCACGGGCCAAAAGCGCTCCGCCGGCCACATACGCCACCTGCCCACTGGCGGTCAAATGCTGACGCAGTTGATCGCTGTCCTCCATTCCGTTCACAAAAGCATCAATATCTGCGGTTTCAATGTTGCAGTAAAGAAGACTGTTGGAAACCACTTCAGGCAGATCCTCAAAGAAGATTGATTTGGCCAGATCGCCGTTAATCGCCATCATCGGATTGCCGTCCACAAAGGTCTTCTGAACGGGAAGAATAATCTTAACACGCACCTCGATATATTCCTTGGTCAACAACAGTCCGTTGCGCGGCAGAATGGCCTGATTGGGAGTGGAGACCAAAATGCTGCGGCGAGCTATCCCGTTGCGGTCAAAATTTGCAACATTCACAATATTATCAGAGAGGCTGCGCAGCAGATAATCTTCCACGGCCGTGCGGCGCACCGGGCTATCAAACAGATAATCCGGAATCTCGGCAATGGTCTGCGGAACACGAATCGTGAAAATCGGGCTGAGCACATCGTCGGCACCCACATCAATCCGGTTGCATTTTATGACGTAGCGGGCAAAATCAAAATCACCAACCAGCTGCTGATATTCGGCAGAGGGGTGCCCATCCAACTCGGTCAATAGTTTATAGAGTTCCTTCTTATCCTTCATAGCGTAATCGTCCTTCTTATTGCATTACAAATATCCCTGCCCACAATCTAAAACAGAGGTCCTACTGTGCCTTTTCCGCGCCTCTATTTAAAGCGGTCTTTCACACTTTTTTGCCGATTGCTTCAACAACCGGACACACCCGCTGCACCTACAGGAAACCAACCCGGAAAAGCAAAAGAGTATAGAACCCACCTCCGATGTCAAAATCATTCTGGACAACCCTCCGCTCCCCGCTAAGCTCTCGAACATTAAACCGCTGCCCTGCTTGGAGGAACCCCATGAATTTTGAATTTGCCACCGCTCAGCGCATCATTTTCGGCGCAGGAAAGATGGCCGAACTCCCTCACCTTGCAGCCCCGTTGGGAACCCGTGCCGCCTTCCTTACCGGGTCCAACGCTGAACGCATTGCCCCCGTTTTTAATCTGCTGCAAAAATGCGGGGCTAACCCGGCCGCCTTCAGCATCACCGAAGAACCTACCACCACCCGCTTAATCACCATTACAGAGCAGGCCCGGAAACTGGGCTGCGACTATGTCGTTGCCTTCGGCGGCGGCAGTGTTATCGACGCAGGAAAGGCCTTAGCGGCGCTACTCACCAATCAACAGGATCTGTTTGACTATCTCGAAGTCATCGGAAAGGGAGAACCGCTATCCCACGCACCCGCACCCTGCATTGCCATCCCGACCACCGCCGGAACCGGGGCAGAGGCCACACGCAACGCCGTTCTTCTCTCTCCGGAGCATCGGGTCAAAGTGAGTATGCGACACCCGTCTATGCTCCCCACCGTCGCACTGATTGATCCCGAGCTGATGCTCTCCATGCCGCCCGCCGTCACGGCCTCGACCGGATTGGATGCCTTCACTCAGCTCTTGGAAGCCTTCACCTCCAACAAGGCCAATCCCCTGACGGATGCGCTGTGCCGGGAAGGGCTCAAACGCGTTTCGCGCTCGATCCTGAAGGCCTACACGAATGGAGCCAACCTCGAAGCGCGCACCGACATGGCCATGGGAAGTCTGTTCAGCGGAATCGCCTTGGCCAACGCCGGACTGGGCGCGGTTCACGGATTCGCCGGACCGATCGGAGGCATGTTCAAGGCCCCGCATGGAATGGTCTGTGCATCGCTCCTCAGCGCGGTGGTTAAAACCAACCTCCACGCGCTTAAAGCGCGTGACCCAGAAAACCCGGCGCTGGACAAATACGTCGAAGCAGCGCTCCTCATCACAGAAAATCCCGACGCATCGATCAACGCTCTTCTGATGTGGATCGAACAGCTTTGCCGTCAAATGCAGGTGCCCGGACTTAATGCATTCGGCATCGATGCCTCCGACATTCCAACGATGGTCGAAAAGGGGAAAAGAGCGGGCAGCATGAAAGGCAATCCGATCGCACTGACCGATGAGGAGTTGGCGCAGATTCTCCGTGAATCGCTGACCCTCTAGAGCGCAGAACAGAAGGCCGATTTTGCCTTTGCACGCAGATCCGTAATGGCGGTCGCCATATCGGTTTGTCGAAAAAGATAGGATCCCGCGATAAACAGGTTCACGCCGTGCGCCGCCGCCGGAACGATCGTCGAACCATCGATCCCGCCGTCCACCGCAATATCAACCCATGGAGCGCGGCGACGAATTGCAGCCACCTTTCCCTCCACATAAGAGAGATATTTTTGCCCGCCGAACCCGGGATGCACCGACATGACCAACACTTCATCGACTGCTCGGGCGTCCAGAATCTCAAAAATAGATTCTGCCGGCGTTTCCGGATTGAGCGTAATCCCTGCACGTTGTCCCAGATCTCTGATCAAAGCCAAGGTTTCAGCGACCTCACATTTTGATTCAACATGAATCAGAATCGTGTCTGAGCCCGCCTCAGAAAAGGCACTCACATGGTCCTGAGGCCTCGAAACCATTAAGTGCACACTCCGGGGAAGCTGAACGCTTTTCGCGGCCATTTTCACCACGTCCGGGCCGAAACTGATGTTCGGCACAAAGACCCCGTCCATCACATCCACATGAATCTGATCCGCCCCGGCCGATGCTGCACGGCGGCACTCTTCCGCCAAGCGGCCGAAGTCCGCCCCCAAAATCGACGGCATGATTTGAATATCCGGCATATTGCTCCCTCACACACATTTAAGGCGGCGAACCTACAGGAGCCCCGCCCGAGGGTCAAGATTCGCAAGCCAAAGACTTCACTGCCGACTGACGATTGTCGATTTCAGATTTTAGATTGCGGGTTTATGGGTCTTCGACGCCTTTGTTTGGCAAGGCAGGCAAGGATGCCCGCGATACGACAAACAAGGCAGGCAAGATGCCTGCGGTACGGAAGGCAGACAAGGATGCCTGCCCCACAACCATCCGTTTGTAGTTCACGCTTCAGCGTGTCCCATGGTCTATTTTCCAGACAG
>JAAYDL010000104.1 GCA_012729265.1 Lentisphaerota bacterium
ACCTGAATAGAATTGTAACCACGAAATACACCAAATACACGAACGTGGGTAATGCAGTAATTCTCTTTTCGTGTGGTTCGTGTATTTCGTGGTCCAAACAATATGAATTAAGTTAATTCCGTATAAGATTAAGAGGGAGAGTGAGATTGGGGTTTTGGAGTGCGCGGGCCCGCAGGGTCGCAACGCGACTCGACCGCGCTTTTAAATGCGCCGGAGGCGCGGTTTTGCGGATCGTGCATCGGCATCGAGCTGCCGTGTTTTAAAGCGCAATCAAGCTTGCGCACTCCAAAAGGCAGGGACGCCTAATTCGTTATTTTGCTTCAGATTGCATAATGCTCCCCTTTTCCAGCTCGCTCGCCCGGAAAGCCGATCCGAGGAATGTTCTTTTAGTTCCTTACACCTCAACTTCTATCCATTTTTCGTTTCAAAGCGGTCATGCTTAATGCTCTGCGGACAACGATGTTATTGAGCACAGCGGGTGTTTGATAAAACGTGCATAGAAAACAAGCCGAAGCGAAGCGCAGATAATTTCCGCAGGAAATAGGGAACGAAGTGAACGGTTAAATGGGCGGGCAGTAGTACAGGGGTCATGAATTTGACAGGATGATTTACGGAGGCCAGAGCTGGACTCGATTTGATTCGGCGCTTTGATAGGGGCAAAAAGCCGCCTGAAGGCGGAACTGCGAACGATATTTCAGCGACGAGGACGTGCGCTTCTTCGACTCCATATTGAGATGAACCCCAAGGAGCGGAAGGATCTGAAAGACCCAATCCCCTGCATTTTTGCGTTTTTGGTTGCAACCTTTGTCCATTCGGGTAGCTTGCCTTTTGTTCGCTAGGGGAGCCGTGCTTGCGGAAGGCAGCTCGGCTGAGAGTAAAACCCTTGGAACCTGCGCGGGTTATGCCGCGAAGGGAAGCGGTGCTTTCCATCGGAAAGCAGTTGCCGGTTATCGGTTGACCATGAGTTTCCCTTTTCAGGTTTAAGGGAAGATAATGATTAACGGATGACAGATTTTATGAGTGGTTACGGCAAATATTTTCCTCGGTCGGAAAAAATCTATAAACAGGGTTCGCGTCCCGACCTGCGCGTCCCGTTTCGCGAAATCAAGCTGCACGGCGATAACGAAAACCTCCGCCTCTATGACGTGAGCGGGCCGTATACCGACGCCTCGTACGAACCGGACCTTAAACGCGGGCTTCCGGCGATCCGTTCCGCATGGATCAGCGAGCGCGGCGATGTGGAGGAGCACAGCTCCGGCGTGGAAATTCTTTCGAATGAGGAAAAGGCATTTCATGGGCTGCAGCGCAAGCCGCTGCGCGCGAAGACGGGGCGGTCGGTCACTCAGTTGAGCTATGCCCGGGCTGGCATCGTTACGCCCGAAATGGAATATGTGGCGATCCGTGAGCAGGTGGAACCGGAGTTTGTGCGGGCAGAAGTAGCCGCCGGCCGTGCGGTAATTCCGCTCAACATTAACCATCCGGAGGCGGAGCCGATGATTATTGGTCGGAAGTTCCGCACCAAAATTAACGCAAATATCGGCAACTCGGCGCTGGGATCTTCGATTGAGGAAGAGGTCGAAAAAATGCGCTGGGCCACGCTCTGGGGTGCAGATACCGTGATGGATCTTTCCACCGGCGCGGATATTCACGATACGCGCGAGTGGATTGTCCGTAATGCGCCGACGCCCATCGGGACCGTTCCGCTTTACCAAGCAATGAAGAGGATCGACGACAACGCTGATGGCCTCAGCTGGGACCTTTACCGCGATACACTCATTGAACAGGCGGAGCAGGGGATTGATTATTTCACCATTCACGCCGGCGTGCTGCGTAAAGATATTCCGCATGTCAAAGCGCGTAAGCTGGGGATTGTCAGCCGCGGCGGATCGATCATGGCCAAGTGGATGATCGATCATCATGCCGAAAACTTTCTCTACACCCACTTTCGGGAAATCTGCGAAATTATGCGTGCTTACGACATTACCTTCTCGCTGGGCGACGGCATGCGCCCCGGCTGTATTGCGGACGCCAACGACGAAGCGCAGCTGAGCGAACTCAAGACGCTCGGAGAGCTGACAAAAATTGCGTGGGAATACGGCTGCCAGGTGATGATCGAAGGCCCCGGCCATGTGCCGCTCGATAAGATTAAGATCAATATGGACAAGCAGCTCGAAGATTGTTTCGAGGCCCCGTTCTATACGCTCGGTCCGCTGGTTACTGACTGCGCTGCGGGGTATGACCACATCAATTCCGCCATTGGTGGAGCCGTGATCGGATGGTACGGCACCTCCATGCTTTGCTATGTGACGCCCAAGGAGCACTTGGGTCTGCCCAACCGGGACGACGTGAAAGAGGGCGTGATCGTCCATAAAATCGCTGCCCATGCGGCCGACCTTGCGAAGGGCGTGGCGGGTGCGATGGACCGCGACGAAGCGATGCGTAAAGCGCGCAGCGAGTTCCGCTGGGAAGATCAGTATAATCTCTCGTTTGATCCGCAGCGCGCTCGAGAATACCGCCGTGCTTCGCTGCCGCCGGAGGAGCGCGATCAGATGGATCAGCACTATTGCTCTATGTGTGGCGAGCGGTACTGCTCCATGCGCATCTCCGAAGAGATACAACAATCATAGCCCGATTTGCGCTTCGTGTCGTTTGAGCATTTCCCGGGCGTGTTGGAGCGTGGTTCCAGTGCTGTCGCGGCCGCCGAGCATGCGGGCGATTTCGTTGGGTCGAGATTCAGCGTCGAGAAGTTCAACCTCGGTGAATGTGCGTCCGTCGAACACCTTCTTAGAAACTGCCAGATGGGTTGTTCCGCAGGCGGCGACCTGGGGGAGGTGGGTAATGCAGATTAACTGGTGGTTCTGCGCCACCTGTGCCAGTTTGCGTCCGACGGCACCGCCGATCTCTCCGCCGATGTTGGCGTCGATCTCGTCGAACACCAGTACCGGAATTCGATCCTGTTTCGCCAGTACAGCTTTGGTGGCCAGCATGACGCGCGAAATTTCGCCGCTGGAGGCAATCATGCGCAGCGGGCGCATATCTTCGCCGGCATTCGGCGCAAAGCCGAATTCAATCTCATCCATTCCGCTCGGCCCCGGTTCGCAGGGGGAGAGCTGTACGTCAAAGAATCCGTGTTCGAAACCAATGTCCACCAGTTCACGGGTGATGCATTCAGAGAGATAATCGGCCGTATTTTCCCGTTTGCTTCGTACTATTCGCCCGGCTGCTTCTACTGCTTTATACACTTCGGCCTGCTCCCGTTGCAGCGCAGCGCGTTTTTTATCGCGGCCGCGCAGTTCGTTCAGCTGTTCTTTCCATGTCTGGCTGTTTTCGAGCACCTCTTCCACCGTTGCTCCATATTTTCGTTTGAGCGTTTGATAGGTGGTCAGCCGGTCGTCGAGCCACTGCATGCGTTCCGGGCCGGCATCGATATCGGAGACAGAGTTTTGGATAGAGCGCACGACCTCCTGCACCGCAGTGACTGCCTGTTCCAGTTCGTCGTGCCACTCCTGAGCTTCGGCCACAAGTTTAACCAAGCGATTGAGGCACTGCTGCGCGGCGACCAGCCCATCGAATGCGCACCCTTCGGCTTCTGTAAGGGCATTGACCGCTCCGTTGGCCAGCTCGATGACCTCCTGTGAATGGGCAATCATGCTGTGCTCGTCGATTACTTTGGTCTCTTCTTCGATCGATAGATTGGCCGTTTCAATTTCGTTCACCCGGTAGTCGAGAAATTCAATCTGGCGCGCCAAATCCTCCTCGTTGTCGGCATTCAGCGCATCGATCTCTTTTTGGAGCGCGCGGTATTTTGCATATTCACTCTGGTAAGCCGTCAACTCATCGTCCAGTTGACCGAATGCATCGAGGATTTCAAGTTGTACGCTTTGGTCCAGCAGCGATTGGTGGTCGTACGGTCCGTGCATATCGACCAATACTTCGCCCAAGCGACGGAGCACATTCAGCGTAACCGATTCATCGTTCACGAGGGTTTTATTCGATGTCTCTGTAATTACCCGGCGGATGATCAGCAGTCCGCCATCGCATGGATCCAGCCCGACCTCCGCCAGCACGGCGTCCACCTGCGTTGTGTCAGACAGTCCAAACTCAGCGTATATGGAGCAGGAGGTTTCTCCGGTCCGGATGATCGATTTGTCGGCCCGATCACCCAGCAAAAGACGCAGTGCGCCCATCAGGAGCGATTTGCCGGCACCGGTTTCGCCGGTGATTACATTCAGTCCGTCGTGAAACCCCACCTGAACATCGTCCACGAGCGCCAGATTTTTAATTTTGAGCGTTCTGAGCATTGTGCGGCGAAGTATCTAAGGAACATTTGTCCGGAGCAAGCCTGTAGATAAGCAAACCGCTTTTGTTTTTTTAGGGGTTCAGGTTGGTTCGACCTCACGTCAATCACGTAGATTCTGTGGGAAGCCCTTTTCCCGTTGTTTCAGTAAACTAGCTTCGCGGGTTTATTCGTTAGACTTGGCGAATGTCTCTGCTGTTCTAGGACATCTGCTGATATTTTAGGATAGGAGCGTTCGGTGTTTGAGGTGATCTCCGCACAGGCTGTCTGGGGAAGAATAAAACAATCAGCGCCCGGTTTTCTTAAGTCGGGCATGGGTTTTGTTTTGATGGTCGGTGCGGAATGTTCTCCGATTTTTGAGAGCGTCACGTCATTCATTTTCGCCGAATTGTGCTGACTCAGCGCGATTTGAATAAAAAAGAATTGTTTGGGAATAAAATATGACATCAAAAGAACGAACCCGGGAAATCCGTCCGGTCGTCGCGGGGCGATCATTGTTTAAACCATTTATTTCAGCGTCAGTGTTGCTCTTTTGCTCTGTCGCTGCCGCTTACGCGGGTCTGGGGCTTCCACAGGATATTGTGACAGAGTCAGCTCAGCGGGGCGCGTTTCCGGTGGTGGCCGGCGGTCAGGCCGCTGAACTGTGGCACGATGAGGGCGACCACAAGGGCGTAATCCGTGCAATCGGCGATCTTCAGGCGGACGTGGAACGCGTTACCGGTCGCAAACCGCAAGTTTTTACTAAAGGTACATTGAGCAAAATGCCGATCATTATCGGTACACTGGGCAAGAGCGCGCTCATTGATACGTTGGTTTCCAGCGGCAAGCTCAATGATTCCGATTTAAAGGGAAAATGGGAAAGTTTTGTCATTGCGGTGGTGAATCAACCGACGAGCGGCGTAGATCGGGCACTGGTGATTGCGGGCAGCGATAAGCGCGGAACCATTTACGGGATTTATGAGCTGTCCGAACAGCTCGGCGTTTCGCCGTGGTACTGGTGGGCGGATGTGCCGCCGAAGAAGCGGGCCGCAGCGTATGTGCTTCCCGGACGGTACGCTTCCGGCGAACCGAAGGTGAAATACCGCGGTATCTTTATTAACGACGAGGAGCCTGCATTCGGTCCGTGGGCGCGCGAAAAATTCGGCGGCATCAATTCCAAGATGTACGTGCACATGTTTGAGCTCATTCTCCGCCTGCGCGGTAACTATCTCTGGCCGGCGATGTGGGGCAAAGCCTTTAATGAAGATGATCCGTTGAATCCTGTCTTGGCCGATGAATATGGGATTGTGATGGGCACTTCGCATCATGAGCCCATGATCCGCGCTCAGGAAGAGTGGACCAAGCGCAAAGCCAATATTGGGAACGGTCAGTGGAACTATGCCACCAATGAAGAGGGACTGCGCAATTTCTGGACGGATGGCATTAAGCGGAACAAGGACTATGAGAGCATCGTCACCATCGGGATGCGCGGTGACGGCGATGAGGAGATGATTCGCGGCGGCAATATGGACGACAATGTCGCCCTGCTCGAAAAGATCGTCGCCGACCAGCGCGAAATTCTGAAGGAATACATGAATCCGGATGTCACTCAGATTCCTCAGCTCTGGGCGCTCTATAAAGAGGTGATGAATTACTATGAGCACG
>JAAYDL010000105.1 GCA_012729265.1 Lentisphaerota bacterium
CGATCCTCCTGCACCTCGTCTACCTTGAGATCAAACAGCGCCGCAAATTCTCCGGGGTGCGGCGTCAGAATGACCGGGCACGAAGCGGCGGCAATCGCGTCAATATGATCCGCCAGCACCGTAATGGCATCCGCATCGAGCACCAGCGGAACCTTTGAGGATTCGAGCAGATGGAGCACCTGTTCGCGCGTGGTTGCGCTCCGTCCCATTCCCGGACCGACGAGCACGGACGACCACTTTCCATCCGGAAAACTGGAATGGACCATTGCCTCGGGAACAGTCAGCGCGACCAGCGAGTGAATGGTCTCAGGAACAAACGCAGAAACCAGCCCGACTCCGGAACGCAGCGCGGCCTTGGAAGCCATGGTTATAGCGCCGCTGAACCCTTTCGATCCACCAATGCAGAGCACATGCCCAAAATCACCTTTATGCGCCGAACGCGGACGACGCGGAAAAAGCGGGGCTAAATCGGCAGGCGTAATCAGCTCTGCTTCGCTCTCTAACACATCAATAAACTCAGAAGGAATCCCGATATCCACCACCTCTAGATTACCGACGCAATCCACATATTCCGGCTCAACGCAATCGATCTTCGGCAAGCCCATCGTCACCGTAAGGTCGCTCCGCACGGCCATGGCCGAGGGCACATCAACCGCAACAATCAGCGCGTGATCCGCCTGAGCGTCAATAAACGAAATTGCCTCAGCAATCGTTCCACGCAGCTCGCCCGAAAAACCCGTTCCGAGCAGACCATCAACGATGATTTCGGCATCGGCACCGCACTCGGCAGCATATTTCCACTCCGCTTCCTGCGCCATCACCTGCAACGGAACACCAGCCTTTTTCATCCGTCGGAAATGCAAGAGCGCGTCGCCCTTAAGCCGATCTTCCGGACACGCGAGCCAACATTCGACCGGCCAATCTTCTTCGTACAGACAGCGGGCCGCAACGAAGGCATCCCCGCCGTTATTTCCGGGGCCCGCAACAAACAACACCGGAGAATCCACCAGTTGGTGTTGTGCAGCCAGTTTACGGATAGCTTCCGCCAGCCCTTCACCGGCGGTGAGCATCAGTTCTTCTCCGGGAATTCCGGATTCAATCGTGCGGCGATCCAGCTCGCGCATCTGGGTGGAGGTGATTAGTTTCATGGGAAATTAATGCGTAATTCGTAATGCGTAATTCGTAAGGCGTGAGGCGTGAGGCGTGAGGCGTGAGGCGTGAGATTATCCAACCACCTGAACCCGATGTCTATTGCGAATCACGCATCACTCGTTACGCCCTTACCCCTCATACTCCTGCATAGCTTCGAGCATTTCCCGAACGGCTTTCTCCATGCCGTGAAATACGGAGCGGCAGATAATGCTGTGGCCGATATTGAGCGTATCCAAATGAGGAATACAGAGAATCCCTCCAAGGTTTTCCAAATTAATACCGTGGCCGGCGTTGACCTTCATCCCCAGCCCGTGCGCATAGTCAGCACATTGAATCAGCTGTTCGAGCAGGAAGGGACGATCGTTCGCCTCTGCATTGCAGTAAGGTCCGGTATGCAGTTCTACATAGGGCACCTTTAAATCTTTACACGCCGATAAGGTCATCTCATCCGCATCCACAAACAGGCTCACCACAATACCAGCGTCCATAAGACTGCCCACGGTGTTGCGCAGCGACTCAAAATGGCCGACCACATCCAGTCCGCCCTCCGTCGTCAGTTCCTGACGCTTTTCCGGAACAATACAGACCTCTGCCGGCAACACGTTCAGCGCAATTTCAACAATGGACTCCACATTCGCCATTTCCAGATTAAGCGGAAGCGGCTGTAGTTCTTTCAGACGAAAAATATCATCGTCTTGGATATGCCGACGATCCTCTCGCAAATGAGCCGTAATGCCGTGCGCACCGGCGCGACAGCAGAGAATGGCTGCATCCAATGGGTCGGGATAGACCGTTCCGCGCGCCTGCCGCAACGTTGCGACATGATCAATATTGACTCCCAGCTTCATAATTCTCTCCTTCTAATGATCAATGCGATGCCTTGATACTCCTGAGCGGACGCGACTTTATCTTATCGTGAATCTGCGGATCGAACACAGCACAGGCTCGAATATCATTTTCACGGCTGTAATCAAGCACCTTCTGCCCCGCTTGATAGAGGTGATGCAATTTCCGCCCGTGCTGCGGATA
>JAAYDL010000106.1 GCA_012729265.1 Lentisphaerota bacterium
CATCCTGGCAGGTTTGACAACCCGTTGAATGTTCCCGATGCTCTGCTTTCGGCAATACATCCGTTTCACGTCCCCTTTCTTCGATCCATGGCCAACCGGACCCCACCTGCTGACGCCTCTCCCGAGGCTTCCACTGTAACCATCGGCTTTGACGACAAGCGCCTCTACAGTTCTACACGCCCTTGCGCGCTCGCTCAAGGCACAGTCAACGAGCCGGGCGTGCGGGAAGATAGGGGCAACTGCAGCATCTACGCCCCCACCTGCTGCTCCAGCCGCAGCTCAAGGAATTTCGCAGCATGAACGCCGTAGAAATCGAAGAATCCGTATCCCGCCTCGCGGAGCAGCCGTTCGACGCGGAAAGCTTCCCCTACGCGTTTCTGGAGTCCTTTGGCAACAAGCCTGCCACCATCCAGCGGCTGAGGAGCGGCAGCACCAACCAGTCCGACATTGGCGGCGTGCTGCAGCGGAGCAATATCCACATCAAGACGAGCGCCCCCGGCGAGGTGGCAGCCACGCTCAAGGCGTTGCGGGAAAGCCCGAAGACAGCATCCCACAAGGCCAAGTTCATCCTCGCCACCGATGGCATCGAGCTTCAGGCCGAATCCCTCGAAGGCGAAGGGGAGACGCTGGCCTGCGATTATCCGGAGTTTGCCGATCACTTCGGCTTCTTCCTCCCACTGGCCGGTATATCGACCGTTCGCCAGATCCGCGAAAACGCCTTTGACATCAAGGCCACCGGCCGCCTCAACCGCCTCTACATCGAACTGCTCAAGGACAACCCGGATTGGGCCACCGCTGCACGCCGGGTGGACATGAACCACTTCATGGCCCGCGTGATCTTTTGCTTCTTCGCCGAGGATACGGCCATCTTCCAGAGCGATAGCCTCTTCACCTCCACTGTGGAGAAGATGAGCGCCCGCGATTCCTCGAATACGCATGAGGTCATCTCCGAGCTGTTCCGCGCGATGAACACCCGCCGGGCCGACCGCGAAAGAGCGAATATAAAGTCCTGGGCCAATGACTTTCCCTACGTGAACGGCGGCCTCTTCTCCGACAGCGTGGACGTGCCACGGTTCTCAAAAATCGCCCGCTCCTATCTGTTGCATGTCGGCAACCTTGACTGGACGAAGATCAATCCCGACATCTTCGGCTCCATGATCCAGGCCGTAGCCGACGACGAGGAGCGCGGCGCGCTCGGCATGCACTACACCAGCGTGCCCAACATCCTCAAGGTGCTCAACCCACTCTTCCTCGACGACCTGCGGGCGAAGCTGGAGGAGGCCGGCGACAACACCCGCAAGCTGCTCAACCTTCGCAACCGCATCTCCCGCATCCGCGTCTTCGATCCCGCCTGCGGTTCCGGTAATTTTCTGGTGATAGCCTACAAGGAAATGCGCGCCATCGAGGCGGAGATCAACAAGCGCCGTGGCGAGGCGGACCGCCGGTCCGACATTCCACTCACCAACTTCCGCGGCATCGAAATCAGAAGCTTTTCCTGCGAAATCGCCCGCCTCGCGCTCATCATCGCCGAGTATCAATGCGATGTGCTCTACCGCGGCCAACAGCTCGCCCTCGCCGAATTCCTCCCGCTCGAAGCCGCCAACTGGATCACCTGCGGCAACGCCCTGCGGCTCGACTGGCTGAGCCTTTGCCCGCCTACCGGTAAAGGTGTGAAAAACCGCGCGGAGGATTTGTTCGATACCCCGCTGGATCAGGCGGAAATCGATTTCGAGAATGAGGGCGGAGAGACTTATATTTGTGGGAATCCGCCGTATTTGGGTTCGACTTGGCAGTCCGCCGATCAGAAATCCGATCTTAAAGGGATCTTTGATGGAAAAACCAAGAGCTGGAAGTCGCTTGATTATGTTTCCGGCTGGTTCATGAAAGCAGCTGAGTTCGGGCGGCACACCGAAAGCGCCGCGGCGTTTGTGTCGACCAATTCCATTTGCCAAGGACAGCAGGTTCCGATCCTTTGGCCTATCATTTTCGAAACCGGGCACGAGATCCACTTTGCCCACACCAGCTTCAAGTGGGCAAACCTGGCCAGTCACAATGCCGGAGTCACGGTGGCAATTGTGGGGATAAGCCGAAATGCGCCGCCCCTCCGCTCCCTCTATGTCCTTGATGAGTCCAAAGCAACTGTGTGCCGCAAAGTTGAGCACATCAACGCCTACCTCGTTTCAGCGCCTCACGTGATTGTAGAAAAGATATCCAAGCCGCTCTGCGGGCAATCAGAGATGAGCTTCGGAAATAAGCCTGTTGATGGCGGACACCTCTTACTCTCACCTGACGAGGTTGATGCGCTGGGCCTATCTCCTGAGCAGCGGCGGCGCTTCATCCGCCGGATCTATGGATCGGCGGAGTTCATCAGAGGAATCGAGCGATATGTCTTATGGATAGAAGACACATGCCTCAACGAAGCAGAATCAATCCATGGCATTCGTAAGCGTATTGAGGGAGTTCGCGAAACGCGACTCTCCAGCCCTGACAAGAGTGCTAATGAAATGGCAAAACGGGCCCACCAAATGAGAGAGATGAACATCGGAGTGAAATGGACAATTACGGTTCCACGAACATCTTCAGAAAATCGCCCATCTTTACCAGCCGGGATCATAGATAGCAGAAGCACTGTTACCAGCGAAACCTTTGCTCTCTACGATGCGCCGCTTTGGAACATGGCGCTGATCGCCTCCAAGCTCCATCTCGTCTGGATCGGCACGGTGTGTGGCAAACTGAAAACTGATTTCCGCTACTCCAATACCCTTGGATGGAATACCTTTCCCGTCCCTCCGCTCACTGAGCGGAATAAGGCCGAGCTGACACGTTGCGCGGAGGACATCCTGCTCGCCCGCGAGGCGCATTTCCCGGCGACCATCGCCGACCTCTACGACCCGGATAAAATGCCCGCCAACCTCCGCGCCGCCCACGAGCGCAACGACGAAACCCTGGAGCGCATCTACATCGGCCGCCGCTTCAAAAACGACACCGAGCGCCTCGAAAAACTCTTCGAACTCTACACCAGGATGACCGCCAACGCCCCGGCGAAGAAGGTGTCAGGAAGGAGGAAGGTATGAGGAACGAAAATCCAGTACGTTTGACTCCAGCACCCGCTGGCTACGCTGATTGGCTTGGCGACATCAAAAGGCAGATTCACGAGGCCCAGCAACGCGCCGCCCAAGCGCTGAATCTCCACTTGGTTACTCTCTACTGGAAGATCGGCAGGGCAATCCTGGATCAACAGGAACAACAGGGCTGGGGAGCGAAGATCATCGATCGGCTGGCGGAGGATTTGCGGACGAATTTTCCCGAGATGAAGGGATTTTCGCCACGCAACCTCAAATATATGCGGACTTTTGCCGAGGCTTGGATGGAATTCGGAATTAGTGCAACAGCTGCTGCACAATTGGAGGGCGGCGAAATCACCCAAGCACGTCTTGGACAATTGGAAGATGAGACCATTGTCCAGCAGCTGTTGGACAAATTGCCTTGGGGTCACCATTGCGTCCTTCTCGACAAACTCAAAACCAGGGAGGATCGCGAGTGGTATCTGCGGAAAGCCATCGAGCACAACTGGTCGCGCAACATCCTCGTCATGCAGATCGAACGCGAACTCGCGGGCGATGAAGAGCCTTTTTCCAACGATCCCCAATGAGCCAACCCAACTCCATCCCCTGCGTCTCCGTTACCTATGCCCGCGACGGTAGTTCCACACGGTCCAATGAACTCGGCATGCGCCCGATGCAGGAGCGCGCCTATCAGAAGCGCGGCGAGCAATACTTACTGATCAAATCGCCGCCCGCTTCGGGCAAGAGCCGGGCGTTGATGTTCATCGCGCTGGACAAGCTGGAGAACCAAGGGCTCAAGCAGGCGATCGTGGTGGTGCCGGAGCGCTCCATCGGCGGGAGTTTCCACGATGAGCCGCTGAGCCAGTTCGGATTTTTCGCCGATTGGAGAGTGGAGCCGCGGTGGAATCTGTGCGATGCGGCCGGATCTGACAACGGCAGCAAGGTGGACTCGGTAATGACGTTTCTCGAAAGCGGCGACAAGGTGCTGATCTGCACCCATGCCACGTTCCGCTTCGCGATGGAGAAGTTCGGTCCGGAGGCCTTCGATGACCGGCTCATCGCCGTGGACGAGTTTCACCATATTTCCGCCAACCCGGACAACCGCCTCGGCGAACACGTCCGCCAGCTCATGGCGCGGGACAAGGTCCACATCGTGGCAATGACGGGTTCGTATTTCCGGGGAGACGCGGAGGCTGTGCTGCATCCGGATGACGAGTCGAGATTCGACACGGTAACCTACACCTATTACGAGCAGCTCAATGGTTACGAATACCTGAAACAGCTGGATATCGGGTATTTTTTCTACAGCGGCAGCTACATCGACGACATCACGAATGTGCTCGATCCCGACCAGAAAACCATTCTGCACATCCCGCATGTGGCTTCACGCGAGAGCACCAAACGCGGCAAGGACACGGAGGTCAGCGAGATCCTCGGGGTGCTGGGCGATTGGCAAGGGAAGGATGACATCACCGGCTTCGACCTGGTGAAACGCGCCGACGGGCGAATCCTCAAGGTGGCTGATCTGGTCGATGACGGACCCGACCGCCATGCCAAGGTGCTCGCTGCGCTCAAGAATCACGCGCAGAAGAACAACCGTGATCACGTGGATATCATCATCGCTTTGGGAATGGCGAAGGAGGGCTTCGACTGGATTTGGTGTGAACACGCGTTGACGGTGGGCTACCGATCCAGCCTCACGGAGATCATCCAGATCATCGGCCGCGCCACCCGCGATGCGAAGGGAAAGACCCGGGCCCGCTTCACCAACCTCATCGCCGAGCCGGATGCCTCCGAACAGGCGGTAACGGAGGCGGTGAACGATACGCTCAAGGCTATTGCCGCAAGCCTGCTGATGGAGCAGGTGCTGGCCCCGCGATTTGAGTTCAAGCCAAAGCACCCGGGCAACGAACCGACGCCGGGCTTTAACTACGGTCCTGAAGGATACGATCCAAATAGAACAAACGTTGGCTACAACCCGGCAACTGGACAACTCCAACTGGAAATCAAAGGACTGGCTGATCCGAAGAGCAAGGAGGCGGAGCGCATCTGCCGGGAAGACTTGAACGAACTGGTCACGGCCTTCGTGCAGGACAAGGCGGCGTTGGAGAAGGGTTTGTTTGCCGGAGAGGAACTTGTCCCCGAAGAGCTGACACAGGTTCGCATGGGCAAAATCATTCAGGAGAAGTTTCCCAATCTGGATGATGAGGACCGCGAGGCGGTGCGGCAACACGCGATCGCTGCCTTGAACTTTGTCCAGCAGGCCAAGCGGGCTCTCGACGAGGGCGAAAATACCGGTGGCGGGAGCGAAAGTGTTGAAGCATCCAATAACACCGCGCTCATCGATGGCGTGCGGAAGTTTGCCATGGACATGCGGGAGCTGGACATCGACCTGATCGATCGCATCAACCCGTTCAGCGAGGCCTATGCGATCCTCTCGAAGTCCATGAACGAGGAGCGGCTGAGGCAAGTGGCGGCTATCATCGCCGCCAAACGGGCGACTTTGACGCTTGATGAAGCGCGTGATCTCGCGAAACGCGCTCTGATTTTCAAAAGGGAAAAAGGCCGCCTGCCATCTATCACGACGGCCGATCCGTGGGAAAAAAGGATGGCTGAGGGGATCGCTTTCCTGCAACGTAAAGCCCGCGAAGAAAAGAATGGCTAAGTCGATCACAGATGAGGACCTGAATCTGCTGGACGAGCTGGGTGTGGAAACCGGGCCCGTCAAGAGCAGCGCCCATTCGGCGCGAGAACAGCGTATCGTCGCCGGCTTCGAGGAGATCGAACGTTTCGTGGAGGAACATGGAAGGCTACCACAGCACGGCGAAAACCGCGATATCTTCGAACGCATCTACGCGGTGCGGCTGGACTGCCTGCGTGCTTCCGCTGAATGCCGCGACGTGCTTATGGGTCGCGATCCGCGTGGCCTCCTTGGATTTCCTGATGGGACAGGCGAGTCGAGTGTGCTCCGGGAAGATGCCGCAGCGTATCAGTTGAGGGCGCCGGTGAATGTCGAACCAAGTGACGACGAGCTACTGGCCGCTCTGGGGGCCGATGAGATGGACGGAGCCGACATCACGGAGTTGAAGCATGTGCGCCCGGCGGCGGCAAAGCGGGCTGCAGAGGAAGTCGCCCAACGCGCGCCCTGCGAAGACTTTGACAAGTTCAAGCCATTGTTCGTGCAGGTGGAAAAGGAGATCCGTTCAGGACTCGCCCAGACGCAAGCCATCACCGCTGAAAATCGAAGTATCGGCGAGCACGACTTTTTCATTCTCAATGGCGTCACGCTTTATGTGGCCGAAATGGGCGAGCCGCTCAAAACCACCGCTGGCGAGGTGGATCGGCGTTTGCGCCTCGTTTTCTCCAACTGCACCGAGAGCAACATGCTACTGAGATCCCTGCAGCGCGCGTTTTATGATGATCCGTCCGCCCGTCGGGTCGTCCGTTCCAAGGGAGTTTCGCAACTGACTTTTGGCTACGAGTGGGATCTTGATGACGTCGATGCGGGAACGATCTACGTCCTGCGGAGCAAATCGGACCATCCCTTCATAGCGGAAAACCGCGAGGTGATCCACAAGATCGGGGTGACCGGTGGCGATGTGAGAACCCGTATCGTCAACGCGAAAAAAGATGCCACCTACCTGCTGGCTGACGTGGACATTGTCGCCACCTACAAGCTGGCAAACATCAATCGGACGAAACTCGAGCATCTCCTCCACAAGTTCTTCGCAAGCGCGCGACTGGATTTCGAACTGAAGGATCGTTTCGGGTTTGAAGTGACACCGCGGGAGTGGTTTCTGGTGCCGCTTCCCGTAATCGAGGAAGCCGTTCAAAGGCTCATAGATGGAACGATCAGCAACTACTACTACGATACCAAATCCGCCCAGCTTGTTAACCTATAGTTCATCGCGGACCCAGCGTCAGTTTGGGGCGGGCCCACCAAATTCAATCCGGAAACACAGGCCCTCACGAGAAATCCTGCTGAAACATCCTCTCAAAATCCCGCATTGATGAATGAGTCCAAGCCTCAACGGAATCAGGACATTCCACAGAAACCGCCTGAATGCTGGCCTGAAGGGTCAAAATCCATTACCACTTTGTTACCACTCACAGGGCATTTAGAGGCATTTTTTGGCGCAAATCAGGCCTTTTTCCTTTCACAAGAGATACGCTTGATTCAGCGCTTGTTTTTTTGCCGTAAACCCTTGTTTTCAGGGCATTACTGGCGGATGGGGAGGGATTGGCGCTTCGCTATGTCGTCGCTGCGCTCCTCGGTACGAACTTCGTTCTCATCTCCTCCCCATAGTCCTTATTGCTTCACTACGTTCGCAATGGCGGATGGGGAGGGATTCGAACCCCCGGAACCGTTACCGGCTCAACGGTTTTCAAGACCGCCGCAATCGACCACTCTGCCACCCATCCGTGTGTCGTTGTTTCGTGTAGAGTGCCG
>JAAYDL010000107.1 GCA_012729265.1 Lentisphaerota bacterium
CATGCTGGACAACCTGATGAGCGGAGTTGCCGTTGCGGGCTTCCACGCCGGCGGAAAGGATGCGCACCTTTTTTCGTGCGTAGGGCATGTGGTTTTTAAGGTAGTGCTCCATGTAACTGTGCAGATAGGCACTGCGTGTGATGTTGGCCTTGCAGGCAACGACGATTGTAAACTTTTTAGAAAAAATACCCATGGGAGAAAAAGTAATGGTTTTGAGGCGGCGGTGCAATTTCGATGGATGATTTTTATTTACCTTTCGTGGAAATATGAGCGCAATGTTGTATCTTGCGCGAACTGGAGATGGGTGCCTTATGAAAACAGGGATAAAGATGATCGGCGGAGTTGTGGTGTTGGCGGAGCATGTGGAGGAAATCGGCGAGAGCGAAACCGCAAAGAGCGTTCTAAAGGATTTGGCAGGCGGCGGAGCATCCGATACAAACGCGCCTTCTCCAACGGCAACGGATATTGCGGTGGATATTCTCGGCGAGCAGGTCGACGAGGTTGGGGAGAACGAATTCTTGAAGGATATACTGAAGGGGCTTGGAAATTCGCTGTTTAAGTAGGCGGGGAGAGTTTGTATGTGTGGAGTGATTTTGGGCGTTGTTGCCTATTTGCTGGGCGCGATGCCGTTTGGTCTGTTGGTGGCTAGATCGCGCGGCGTGGATATTCGCCAGCAGGGCAGCGGGAATATTGGTGCAACGAATGTATTTCGCGTGGTAGGGAAAGGGTGGGGCGTTTTTACGTTTGTACTCGATGCGCTGAAAGGGTTTATTCCGGCATTCGTTTTTTGGCGTCTGGCGCATCTAGGTGCGGAGTGGGGCGTGTTGTTTGGTATTCTGGCCATTCTCGGGCACACGTTCCCGGTCTTCCTGAAATTTAAGGGCGGCAAGGGCGTGGCTACCAGCGCGGGGATGCTGCTGGGCGTGGCTCCGGTGGCGGTCGGAATCGGATTCCTCTGTTGGGTGCTGTGTCTGGTCTTTTCGCGCATTGTTTCGCTCTCCTCCATTCTAGCGGCGGTTGCCGTGGCGGTTTCGGTCTGGTGGATGGATAATGGGCTGACCGTCCGTATTGCGCTGACCGTGTTGTCGCTGCTGGTGATCTGGCTGCACCGTGCCAATATTAAGCGGCTGATGAATGGAACCGAACATCGATTTGGAAAGAAAAAGTAGGAATTTGATATGAAAACGGCAGTAATTGGTGACGGCGGATGGGGAAGCGCGCTGGCGATGGTGCTCGACCGTAACGGACATGAGACGACGGTATGGGGCCCCTTTGAAGAAACGAGGGCGATGATTCAGTTGTGCGGGGAGAACAAGACCTATCTGCCCGGTGTTCAGTTGCCGAAGTCGCTCCGTTGGACCACCGATCCGGCGGAGGCGGTAGAGGGCGCGGGTTTGGTGGTTCTGGTGGTGCCTTCGCGCTTCTATAAATCGACGATGGAAGTTTTTAAGCCGTATATTCCTGCCGATGCACTGGTCGTGAGCGCAACAAAGGGACTTGATGAAAAAACGCACGAGCGCATGAGCGCGGTGGCCGAGCGTATTCTTGAGCGGCCGGTGGCCGTATTGTCGGGACCGAGCCACGCCGAAGAGGTCGCGCGGGGCGTTCCGTGTGCCGTGTCGATTGCTGCGAAGGATCATGCCGTTGCCGTGCAGATTCAGGAGCTTTTTGTGAACGATGCGTTCCGCGTGTATACCCTCGACGACGTGGTCGGCGTTGAGCTGGGCGGCGCACTCAAAAATGTGATCGCGGTGGCGGCGGGCATCGGCGACGGCATGGGCTACGGCGATAACTCCAAAGCCGCGCTGATGACGCGCGGTATTGCTGAGATCACGCGACTGGGCGTTGCGCTGGGCGCCAAACCGGAAACCTTTTCGGGGCTGAGCGGAATAGGCGACTTGATGGTGACTTGCATGAGTAAGCACAGCCGAAATCGCGGTGTAGGCGAACGCCTCGGGAAAGGGGAGTCGCTGGAGCAGATTATGGGCAGCATGAAAATGGTGGCCGAAGGCGTGTGGAACTGTCAGGCCGCGAAAGAACTGGCCGATGAGCTGGGCATCCCGGTGCCGATTACCGCCGAAGTCTGCGCGGTTGTTCACGGCGGAAAAAATCCGCGCGAGGCCGTTACGGATCTTATGCAGCGCTCACCGAAGCCCGAGCAGGAACCGTAATTTTTGAGCGTATAGCAGGACCTTTTATTTTCTGTTGCAGGGCTGTGTCAGAGTACCAGGCTCAGTGCAAGCGATTTTAAAAAGTGGAAAAGGGGTTGCTCCCGTGATCTAGTAAAATCGCCAATTACGTTATTACGGGACGGAGTCCGTTCCCTGACTGCCTCCGTTTCCTGACCCTGTTTCATCAAGTGATGGCGTTGGCCCGGTTGACGGTGTTGACCCCGCAGGGTAATTTTTAACTGACTCTCTCCGCTTTTTCGCTGCCCGTTTTTTCTCTACCTCCTTTATTGTGCTGACGAGATCGAAGGGCAGGCACAACGTGTCGACAACAGCAGCTACAGGAAGGTCGGCGAAGATAAAAAGGACTAATGGCGGAGCCTCTGTGAGAGTCACTCCGGCCACGAGAATATCGCCCGCGACAGAGGAGTATGGGAAACGGTCGCTGAGAGCGTCTTCATCTTGATCAAGAATGCTCGCAAGCCGCATCGTTCCGCAACCGGACAACAGCAGACAGAGCAACAGTGCCATTGGCCAGAGTGTGCAGTTAATCCTCATGTCGTCTCCTGCCGAACAGTTGATTTGGCAGTATCGGCATCTGCCCGCATATTTCCTTAACACGGCTTTTTAACACGATGGTAAGATTGCATGGATCAATGGGTGATGAAAAGAAAAATGTCGGACAAAGAGGACTTTTTGATCCCGCGAGAGCGGTGGAAGACTGCGGTACGATTTCGAGGACGAGGTCAGTAAAGGCAGGCAGGATGCCCGCGATACAGGGGACGAGGAGAGCAAGGCAGGCAGGATGCCTGCAGTACGAGGGACGGTGCGGGTAGAGACGAGCTGGAAGGATGTCCTACTTTACGAGCGATCAATCCAGCGTACGGGGCAGGGAATCCAGCGGAAGCGGGAAAATCCCGCAAAACCGGAGTGAAAAACAAATGAAACCGATTGTTTGCTGTAGTTGTGGTGTTTTACTATACGGGCTTTGACAATGGCGGGGAGGCGCACTAGAGTGCTCAGCTCAATTTGTAACCGTGGAGAATTTTGATGAAAGTTAAGGCATTTAAGGCATGGCGCCCAGCAGAGGGCAAGGCGGAAGCCGTGGCGTCGGTTCCGTACGATGTAGTGGACAAAAAACAGGCCGCAGCGTTGGCGGAAGGCAATCCCGACAGCTTCCTGCATGTGGTGCGCGCAGAAATTGATCTGCCCGAAGGCACCGATCCCTATAGCGATGCGGTCTATGCTCAGGCAAAGGCAAACCTTCAGCGTTTGATGGACGACGGGGTGCTGGAGCGCGAGGCGGAACCTTCCATTTATCTCTACAGCCAGCAGATGGGCGATCATATTCAGTATGGCATTGTGGCAACCTGCAATGTGGAAGACTACGAACAGGGAAAGATTAAGATTCACGAAAAGACGCGCCGCGTGAAGGAAGAGGACCGCATTCGCTATGTGGATACGCAGAATGCCAACACGGGTCCGGTTTTCTTGGCCTACCGCGACAGTGCGGCCATCAATGCGCAGGTGAATGCGCTCAAGACCGAGACCCCGCTTTATCACTTCACCTCCGTAGACGGCGTAACGCACACGGTTTGGAAGTTTGAAAACCCGGCGGCACTGGAGTCGGCCTTTGCGGATATTCCGGCTTTCTATGTGGCCGACGGACATCATCGTTCGGCCTCGGCGGTCAAGGTCGGCGCGATGCGTCGTGCGGCCAATCCGAACCATACCGGCGATGAGCCCTATAACTGGTTCCTTGCCGTCATGTTCCCGGAAAGTGAACTGAAAATTATGGCGTATAATCGCGTAATTTTGGCGCTGCCCGGAACGAAGGATGAGTTTCATGCTGCGCTGGCCAAAAAATTTGTGGTGGAGCCCAACGGCGTGAAGGTGCCGACTAGGGCGGGCGAAATCTGCATGTATATTGACGGACAGTGGAGCACGTTGACGCCGAAGGGGATGTCCGATGCAGCCGATCCGGTTGCCGCGCTGGACGTGAGCATTCTGCAGAACGATGTGCTTGCTCCGATTCTGAATATTGAAGATCCGCGTGAGAGCAACGACATTGACTTTATTGGCGGAATCAAAGGGACGGATGAACTGGAAAAGTGGGTGGACGAAGGCCGTGCAGTGCTGGCGTTTTCCATGTATCCTACGTCGATGGATCAGCTATTCGCTGTGGCGGATGCCGGAATGCTGATGCCGCCGAAGAGCACTTGGTTTGAGCCCAAACTGCGCTCTGGTCTGCTGGTGAATACCCTGGACTGATTTATGATTGCCGATTGATGATTGCCGATTGCCGATTGATGATTGCCGATTGCCGATTGATGAATGACGATTGAATGAGTGAGTTTGCACAGATTCCGATGCAGTTTGTCGGGCCGGTTAAGCTGTCCGGCCCGGTGATAAACGGCGAATATGAGGTGCCGTTGGCGACCTTTGAAACGCCGCTGTGGCCCTCTGTTAACCGGGGCGCGCGCGTTTCGGTGAACTGCGACGGTGGTATCATGTGCACGGTTGTCGATGAACGGATGACCCGCTCGGTGCTGTTTGAAGCGCCGGATGCTTCGGTTGCGCTCAGCGCGCTCCAGCGTATCAAAGCGGATTTTGCGGCGCTTCAGACGGTGGTGGAAGGCACGAGCCGGTTTGCCAAGCTGATCAATTTGAACAGTCAGATTGCCGGCAACCTGCTCTTTCTTCGGTTTGAATTCACCACGGGCGATGCCTCTGGACACAACATGTGTACGCAGGCGGCCGAGGTGCTGATGGATTATATTCTGGAGCGGCATCCAACGCTCCAATACGGCTCCATTTCCGGAAACTATTGCTCCGACAAAAAGGCGACGGCGGTAAACGGAATTCTCGGTCGCGGAAAATATGTGGTGGCGGAAATCACCATTCCGGAAAAGCTTTGTCGGCGCTATCTGAAAACCACGCCCGCCAAGCTGGTGCAGTTGAACCTTCGCAAAAACCTGATCGGGACGATGCTCGCCGGTGGTGTGCGCAGCGCGAATGCGCACTTTGCCAATATGCTGCTCGGCTTCTATCTTGCCACCGGCCAAGATGCCGCGAATATTGTTGAAGGTTCGCAAGGGCTTACTATGGCGGAGGAACGCGCGGGCGATCTTTACTTTTCAGTCACGTTGCCGCATCTGATTGTCGGCACGGTCGGCAATGGAAAAGACCTGCGCTTTGTGTGCGAAAACCTAGAGCGTATGGGGCTGAACGAAAATCGTGATCCCGGCGAAAATTCCCGTCGTCTCGCCTGCTTATGCGCTGCCACCGTGCTCTGCGGAGAACTTTCGCTGCTCGCCGCGCAAACCAATCCCGGCGAACTCATGGCCGCTCACCGCCGTATTGAACGTAAGCAGTGATTGCTGTCCACACGCTCAGCGCTCGAAGTAGGTGTAGCCGCGCATGCCTTCTTCGTAGGCATCCATGATGCGACGGCGGTCTTTGGGCGTAATGCGCCCATTCTGTACGGCTTCTTCAGCCAGCTCACGGATGCGGCGAATCATGGCTTTGGGATCGTATTCCACATAGCTGAGTACATCGGCAACGGAGTCACCTTCGAGCTCGCGGGAAAATTGGAGGTTTCCTTCGTAATCGACGCGTACCGTCACGACGTTGGTGTCGCCGAGGAGGTTGTGCAGATCGCCCAGGGTCTCCTGATAGGCTCCGACGAGAAAGACCCCGAGATAGTATTCTTTATCGGTCAGGTTGTGCAGCTGAAGCGTTTCACTCGTCGTATATTGCCCGACAAAATGGTCGATTTTTCCGTCGCAGTCGCAGGTGATATCCGCCAGTACAACCTCGCGGGTCGGCTTTTCTTTGAGGCGGTGAATCGGCATAATGGGGAAGAGCTGGTCGATGGCCCAGACATCGGGCAGCGACTGGAAGAGGCTGAAATTGCCGTAGTAAATGTCGGCCAGAATGGTCGGGAGTTTGCGCAGTTCCTCCGGAACAAATTCCATCTCTTTGGTGAGAGCGCAGATGCGAGTAACAATGTGCCAGAAGATCTCGCCGGCCAGTGCGCGCTCGCGGAGCGTCATGGTTCCGCGTTTAAAGCGCTCGTGAATTTCGTCGCGGTAATATAAGGCGTCGTGGTAGCACTCCTGTGCGTTTTTGGCTTCCAATACATCCACAACGGCGATCAGATTGTGCAGCAGTTCATGTGCATCTTCGTCCAGCTTTTTAGGGAGTTCATCGATCTCAAAGCGGCTTTCATCCAGCACATTGAAAAGCAAAATGGAATAGTAAGCCACGGTGGCGCGACCGGATTCGGTAACAATGTCAGGGTGGGGAACATCGGTTTCATCAAGCGTACTGATTACGTTTTCGATGATGGCCGCGCAGTATTCGTCCATCCCGTAGTTTCTGCTGGATGAAGAATCGGAGTGTGAACCATCGTAGTCGACCGCTAGGCCGCCGCCGAGGTCGAGGATGCCCATGGGGGCGCCTTCGTTGACCATGCCGATGTAGACGCGGCAGGCCTCTACAACCGCTTCGCGGATGTCGCGCACGTTGGGAATCTGCGATCCGACGTGGTAGTGGAGCAGTTTCAGGCAGTCCAGCATCTCTTCTTCGCGCAGAGTGTCGATCAGGTCGCAAACCTGCGAGGGGTTAAGGCCGAACACGCTGCGATCGCCTCCGGATTCATTCCAGTGGCCGGAAGCTTGTGTGGAGATTTTAAGGCGGACCCCGATGATCGGTTTTATTTCCAGTTCACGGGATCGGTCGATAATCAGCGGAAGCTCTGAGGGATTTTCCACCACAAAAACGCACTGGATGCCCATTTTTCGCGCGTAGAGGCCGAGGTTGACAAATTCTTCATCCTTGTAGCCATTGCAGATGAGATACGCCTCTGTGTCATGCATATAGGCCAGTGCTGCGATCAGTTCCGGTTTGCTGCCGGCTTCAAGACCGTGGTGGTAGCGTGCGCCGAATTGGGTAATCTCTTCGAGCACCTGCTGCTGCTGGTTAACCTTGATTGGATAGACTCCGCGATAACGGCCGCCGTATTCAAAATCGGCAATGGCTTTCGCAAAGCTTTCGTGCAGTTTCTGAATGCGCGAGTCGAGAATATCACTCAGGCGCAGGAGTACCGGCATGTCAAACCCTCGGTCGTCAAGACCGTCAATGATTTTGTACAGGCTGACGCCGACTCCGTTGCTGTGGGGGTGAACCAATACTTCACCCTTGCGGGACACACTGAAATAGTCAGCGCCCCAGTTGTTGATTCCATACAACTCCGCCGACTGCTCCACCGACCATGGTTCTGTATCTTTGTTTTTCAAGGGGCCCCGTATAGGCTCTTGGCGAAGCGAATGGAAGAAATTTTTGGATAAAAGTCCGCGGGATCAAGATATCCTTATAATAGACGCGCCGTCCCCGAAGCGTGAAGAAGTTGGAGCTTATGCAAGATTGTCAGAAAGTGTTTTGACTCTCCGTCCATTTTTTGTTCTTATGTCCGCAAAAGGGCGCGTAGTGGTCAGGCCGACTCGGCGAGGGAAACAAAAGAGGGTCGATTATGGGATCTGATAACAATCATAATGAAACAGGCGGACTGACCTCATATCCGAGCATCAACTATCTGGTTCATCGGAAGGTGCCGCTTGCTATGGCCGTGCTTTCGGTATTGGCGTGCGGGCTGTCGTTGGGTACAACGTCGGCACATGGGGCACCGGTCTCACAGGACGATGCCTTGACCCGGGCCCGCGAATGGATGACCGGCCATCCGATCATGTCGGACGCGGCGGAGCGCCCCGTCCAAACCGTCGAAACCCTGACGAGTTCCGAGGGATTTTCCGTCTATGTCGCGGGATTCTGTCCCCAGGGTTACGTGGTGTTGAATTCCGATGATTGCCTGCCGCTGGTGGTATCGTTCAGCGCCGACACGGTTCCGGATCTTTCTGACGACCCGCAGAACGCCTTCCGTGAAATGCTCCAGCTCCATGTCGACGGCTTGGCGGCAGGGCTGGCGAAGGCGGCGGAGGAACCAACGGCAAGGGTCTCCCGGGCAACCATTCTGGCGGTGACAGAGCAGTATGGTCCTTTTCTCGACTCCGAGTGGAACCAGACCAAACCCTACAACCTGTTCTGCCCCACCGATCCGATGGGCAACTCCTATTACGGCTACCGGACTCCGACCGGCTGCGTCCCCACGGCCTTTGCACAGATAATGCGCTTCCACCAGTGGCCCCCTCGGGGAAACGGATCGTTTTCATACACCGATGCCGGCGGGTTCATCACCGGAAACCACAGCGCGGATTTTTCCGACCCCTACGACTGGGCCTCGATGCAAGATCAATACTCTGAATACAATTCGAATCCGCCTGCGGCGGAAAGGGCCGTCTCGGAGCTGGTATATGAAATCGGCGTTGCGGCGGAAATTAATTACGAGAGCGATAGCAGCTCCGCCGGCATCTTCCCCTTGGGAAATCGTCTAGGAAAATTCTTCCATTATGAGCCCATCCGTATATACAACGACCTGGCCAGCCTGATCCCGCCAATGGAGGCCGACCTGCGTGCGGGGTATCCGTGCCTGGCATCCATATCCAGCCATCTTATCGTGGTGGATGGTCTGTTGTCTGACAACGGGACGAAGTCCTACCACATCAACTATGGATGGGGCGGAACGAATAACGGCTGGTACAACGCCAACTCGTTTAACGGTAAGGCCTTAAATAATGGGATCACCTACGTTCGTCCCGGCCTGGTGGCGGTGACCGTCACGAATTCGGTGATGGCGGTTGAGGGCCAACCCTTCGTGCTTAAATGGATCGCCCCCACGCAACGGACCAACGAAATCGCCCGGGTGGAAATCAAACGACAGGTCCAACATCTCGAGACTTGGCAGACAATGGCCGAGGAACTGACGGAATGGAACGTGGGCTGGGAAATAGACGATTCAGGACGTTCCGGGCGCTGCTGGTTTGCAGGACCCAACACCTATGCCTCTCAAGAACTTGGGGAAGTGTTTGTTCCAAACACCTCGACCGACCTTGTATTCTGGCAACTTGCCCGCGGCATCTCCTTCTTTTCCGTCGAAGTATCGACTGACGACGGTCTAAGCTACACCCCCGTCTATACTTCACCTCAAAATGTCTACGACAACACCTGGGTCAAAAAAACCGTCGCTCTTTCGGCCTACTCCGGGCAATCGATCCGGCTGCGCTTTGTCGTTCCCAAGGAGGGGAACGATGATGCCGGAATCCGGGTGGATGACATCTCGCTTACATCCAGCGGCTGGTATACCTGGGAGCCGTTTGCCGAAGATACGCAGCTGGCGGTGTGTCCGGTACACGAGCTGGAAAACACCGCTCCGGCTAGCCAGACCGTCTTCTTTTCGCCCATCACCGCCCCCGTCGCGGGGACCCACATCTTGGGAACGTCGATCGTGGACACCGGTGGCCGGAGCAGCATTCTCTCCACGTTTACCCTGACGGTTGCCCCCGCCAACCCCATGGATGATAGTGATGGCGACGGCATGCCGCGTGGCTGGGAAGTGTTGTATGGACTAGATGTCGGAATCGACGACGGCGCTTTGGACCCGGATCAGGACGGCTACAGCAACTATGCCGAATATATCTGCGGGACCAACCCGGATAACACGGATAGTTTCTGGCGGATAGAATTGAATTCTGACGGATTGGCAGTCTTCTCTGCCGCAGACGACCGGCTCTATACGATCCTCTATTCAACAAACTTGTTGGACGCAGCGTGGGTACCGTTAGCCACCGGAATCATCGGAACCAACGGGCCGTTATTGATCAACGACTACGACCCCATGATGAACCAAACCTCCCGCTTTTACCGCGTTCAGGTAACCCTGCCGGAATAAACCAAACACCTTCAGTTTTTTTCACCACCTGCTGTTCAAGAGGACACGGAGGTCGCAGAGTACTATTTTCAAAATTGAATTAACGGTGTTAAGGAATTGCCTTTCGGGCCTATATCATAGAAATTCCGCCGCAATTGTTTGGAGTTTGTTCGATGAAGTATGTGGTATTAGTTGGCGACGGCATGGGCGATTATCCGGTCGATGCGCTTGGAGGAATGACCCCTTTGCAGGCGGCGAAGATTCCGACGATTCGGAGGATTGCAGGACTGGGCGAGACGCGTCTGGTGCAGACGGTGCCGGAAGGGATGCCGCCGGGGAGCGATGTGGCGAATCTGGCTCTGCTGGGCTATGACGCTGCGCAGAACTATACCGGGCGTGCGCCGATTGAGGCGGCTGGGGCTGAGATTGTGATGGAGGCGTCCGAGGTGGCGTTTCGTTGTAATCTGGTGACGGTTGAAGACGGTGTGATGGTGGATTATTCTGCCGGGCATATTACCACCGAAGAGGCGCATCTGTTGGTGGAGTCGCTTCAGGAGCAGCTGGGCCGGACGGGGCTGACGTTTCATCCGGGCGTCCAGTACCGACATCTTCTGGTTTGGGACGGCGCTCCGGCTGGATGCCGGTGTGTGCCGCCGCACGAAATATCGGACAAGCCCGTGGAGGAATTTCTTCCGACGGGCGAACGGCAGGATGAGCTGCGCACCTTGATGGAACTTTCGAAAGAGGTGCTTGCGGATCATCCGGTGAATAAGAAGCGTATTGCGGAAGGAAAAAAGCCCGCAACGCAAATCTGGCTCTGGGGGCAGGGGAATGCCATGCAGCTGGAATCGTATAAAACCCTTTACGGTCTGGACGGCGGAGTGATTTCCGCCGTTGATCTGTTGAAGGGGATTGCAAAACTGGCCGGTCTTGAGGCCCCCGATGTGGTGGGCGCAACCGGCTTCCTTGATACAAATTATCAGGGAAAAGTAGATGCGGCGCTGGAGATTCTCGAACGGAAGGACTTTGTCTACGTTCACATCGAAGCGCCGGATGAATGCGGGCATATGGGTGATGCACAGAAGAAGACGTTTGCGATCGAAGAGTTCGACGCCAAGGTCTGCGCACCGATTCTCCAATGGCTGGAGGAACGAGGCGAGCCCTATACGTTAATACTGTGCACGGATCACCGCACGCCGGTGGCCCTGAAGGGGCACACCGCAGAGCCCGTTCCCATGGCGGTCCTCAGGGGGCCGGTGGGAGACATAGAAGCGCAGGCCGCGTTCGACGAAAAAGTGAACGGAGGGTCCGTTCAATGCATGGCCTGCCGATGGATACAAGAAATACTTTCGCGGTAAGCCGCTGAATAGAGATGATCGAGTTCAGAATGATGAAAACAAAAAAGGCAGCTGCGGAGGGCTTATAGAAGGAAAATTAGACATTGAGCCTACTGAAAAAGATCGCTTCCGTGTTCGGCAAAAAGGACGAGCCGAAACAGAAGGAAGCCCCAAAAGCAAAGAAGCAGTCGTCCTCTGAGAAGAAAAAGCAGGCGGTTAAGCCGCATCAGGAAGAGTGGCGGCCGGGCAGTAAACCGAAGCCGCGTAAGACAGAAAACCGCCCCAAACAGAGCGAAAGGAAGCGCCATCCGCGCAAGCCGAAGCAAGGCGATCGCCCCGAAGGGGAAGAGCAGCGCCCGCAGGCTGAACGTAAACCTCGGCCCAACGGCGGGCGTAAGCCGCGCCCGCAGGGAAATAAGGAGAATCGTCCGCAGGGCGAACGCAAGCCCCGGCCTCCAAAGCCTGCACCTCAGCGTCCGCCGGTGGATGAAACGCCGTGGGACCCGTCTGAATTTAAAGTAGAGCCGCAGGAAGGGAAGATTCGTTTCCACGATCTGGATCTGCACCCGCGCCTCATGCGCAGTATTCATGCGCTGGGCTGGCAGTATACCACACCGATTCAGGGAGAAATTCTGCCCGGAACGCTCAAAGGCAAAGATATGGCCGGGCGTGCGCAGACCGGAACCGGAAAAACAGCGGCGTTCCTGATCTCGATCATTAACCACTGCCTGAATAATCCCTTGCAGAAACAGGGCTCGGCCAATCCGCGTGCGCTCATTATTGCGCCGACGCGCGAGTTGGCTATGCAGATTAAAAAGGACGCTGACGGGCTGAATCGCTTTACCGGCCTGCGCACGGTCGTGCTCTACGGCGGTATGGATTACAATAAGCAGGAGCGCGAGCTGACCGAGGGGCCGGTTGATATCGTGGTTGCTACGCCCGGTCGTCTGCTAGACTTTGAAAACAAAAATGTCGTGCGCCTGCGTTACGTGGAAATCATGGTGATCGATGAGGCCGACCGCATGCTCGATATGGGTTTTATTCCTGACGTGCGTCGCATCATCTATAAAACGCCGCCGAAGGAACAACGTCAGACCGTGCTCTTCAGTGCAACGCTCAGCGACGAAGTGATGCGTCTGGCTGCGGCCTGGATGACGGATCCCGTACGCATTGATATTGAGCCCGAACAGGTGGCGGTCAATACGGTGGAACAAAAGGTTTTTATCGCGACCGACGATCAGAAGTTTAAGTTGCTCTACAATATCATTAAGCACGATAAGCCCGAGCGGATCCTCGTCTTTACGAACCGTCGCGACCAAGCAGAGCGGTTAGCTGAGGAGCTCGACCGGTTTGGTCATAAGTGCGAAATGCTCTCCGGCGCGGTTACGCAGAAAAGGCGGATGCGTATTCTCGAGGAGTTCCGCGAGGGCAAGGTCACCGTACTCGTGGCTACCGACGTGGCTGGCCGCGGCATTCACGTTGAAGGGATCAGCCATGTGGTGAATTTTAACATTCCCGAAAACCCGGACGACTATGTGCATCGAATCGGTCGTACCGGCCGCGCCGGTGCAACCGGACAGTCGATCACCTTTGCCTGCGAAATGGAGTCGTTCGAGCTGCCCAAGATTGAAGAGCTGCTGGGAGTGGAACTCAAATGCAGCATGCCCCCGGAAGAGCTGTTGGAGGAATTGCCCCCGGCTCCGCCGCGCAAACGTCGACCGCGCCCCGAAGGAGCAGGCGGACGGCCCCGTCATCAAAACGGTCGCCGACCACAGCATGGCGACAGGCATAACGGACCGCGCAGAAGCGGCGGCGACCGACCGCCCCGTCCACATTCGGAAGGTCAATAAGTTCTGAAACGCCGCTGGAGATTTTATTTCAGCGGCGTTTCTCTGTCTGTATCTTGGGAAGGGTGGGCGCATGAAAGCGATTTTATTTGATATCGGGAATGTGTTGGTTGATTTTGAGTTTGGTCAGCTTTATGAGGTGCATGCAGAGCATTCGGGGCGTCCTGTGATTCCTTTTTCGGATCACGATCTGGAGCGGCGCAATGCGGTCGAAATGGGGCAGATCAGCGATGCGCAGTGGGTGGAATATCTGAACGGAGCCAAAGGGTTAAATTGGAGCGTAGACGATTTGATCAACGTTTGGCGCGGACTCTTCAGCGTAAATAAAACCGGTTATGCGCTGTTCCGTCGGGCGGTGAAATCGAACGTGCGGGTCTATACCCTGAGCAATATTGCTCAACACCATATCGATGCCATCGAGGCGAATTGGCCCGGCTTTTTTTCCGGCGCGGATGGGCTCTTTTTCTCGTATCAGATGGGCGTTCGAAAACCGCACCCAAACATATACCGCCATGCGCTGGCGCAGATGGACTGTCTGCCGGAGGAGTGTTTGTTTATCGACGACCTGCCGGAAAATGTGAACGCCGCCCGTGCGCTGGGGTTTCAGGCGATTCAGTTTGTCCCCGAAAATTATACCCTCGTGATGGATGCATTTTCCAGATTCAGCGCATTTCAAAACGAACGATAGCCGACTTCCTAAACTGAAAAATGTGGGGCAGACAGAAATGCCTGCCTATCGCAGGCTGAATAGACCCAGAACACGAAATTGGATTCCAGGCAAATTAGGATGTTCTCGTTTTCGTGTGGTTCGTGTCTTTCGTGGTTAAATTTAGAGCGAAAAGCCGAGGAACATGATGATGGGGATGGTGGCGGCGGCGAGGAGGGTGCTGAGGGCGACGATGCGGCCGGCGAGCGGGCCGTCGTTGCCCATGGCGTCAGCCATGATGTAGGATGTGCCGGCGGCGGGGGCGGCGAGATAAAGGAGGGCGATCATGATTTCCGTGTGGCTGCATTTGAGGACGTGCGTGAGCATGAAGCCCAGCATGGGTGCCGCAATGAGTTTGATGAGGGAAGCGATCAGCGAGGGCGAGGCGGCACCGCGCAGGCGCTCAAACTGGAGCGATGCGCCGATGCTCATGAGTACGAGCGGGAGCGCGATGTCGCCCAATAGATCGAGCGGGCGGAAGAGCGCGGTGGGGATGGCGACCTGATAGAGGTTGAGCGCAATGCCGATTCCACAGGCGATGATCAGCGGATTTTTGAGCATCTTGAGCAATAAGGAAACGAAGGAGGGGCGTTTTGTGTTGCTGCTGCGGCCATAGTGCGCGAGCACGGTGACACCGAGGATGTTGAACAGTATCACCAGTGGGGCGAGCACGACGGTGGCAAGGGTTTCGGCTTTCGGATCCATTGTGTCGAGGGAGTAGAGAATGACGGGCAGAGAAACGAAGGCGCCGTTGCCCCGGAATGAGCCTTGAATGAAGGCACCGGTTTGCGGTGCGGGAAGTTTTAGAATCCGTGAAATTCCCCATGCGAGCGCGAGCGATAAAACTGTGCCGCCGGTCAGCAGAAAGACAATGCGTCCGATGCTCTCCAGCTCCAGCGTTGATTCGCTGATGTCGCTGATGAGCAGGGCGGGCAGAGCGATCCAGAAGACCAATCGGTTGACGTTTTTAAAGAAGCCGTCCGAAAAGAATCCGATTTTCTGCAGGAGGTGCCCGAGGAGCACCAGCAGAAAGATGGGAACGATACTGTTGATGATAATCATGATTTGAATTGCGAGCCGAGGAGCGTGCGAAGGAGCTTGTCCAGTTCTGTGTGGAGAATCGGCATATTCGCTGCGCCGTCGCGCATTTGGTCTATGTTTTGAATGAAGGGGGTTTCAACGAGCTCTGCGGCACAATTTTCGATAAGCGCTTCCATGCTCTGCGGGGTGGTTTCCATGTGGAATTGGAGCGCGATGACGTGGTCGCGGTAGATGAATCCCTGATTTACACAGGCGGTGCTGGAGGCGAGTCGTACGGCGCCGTCGGGAATGTCGAATGTGTCACCGTGCCAGTGAAATGCGGTGAGGGTTTCCGGGAACCATTCGGGGGCACCTGTTGAGCGCTGGAGGGGAAACCAGCCGATCTCTTTCTGCGGCC
>JAAYDL010000108.1 GCA_012729265.1 Lentisphaerota bacterium
CCGATCGCGAGGCCAATCATGACAAAGCTGAAGTTGGCGTTCAGCAGCAGGGTAATCAGAAACGCCAGTAGCAGGGTCAGACTGACGCCGGGATTAAACGCAATCAGAACACCAAACAGCGTGCCTAAAATGATGCCTCTTCTCCCCGCGCTGCCGCGCAGAATTTTACCAATCTTCCGAATAAAACTTATAGGGTTCAACGGGCTCATAACATCCTCCAATTTCCGTGACCAAAAGCATAGATTTAAACCATGCGTCCGGTCAATAGAATTGGCAGACCCATTAGGGGGCCCTGATCTTATTGATCAGGTAAAATTCGAATTTCCAAACCCGAAATCCGAAACAAATACTAAATTTAAATGCGGATCAATTCCCCAACTGGGTGAAACGAAGCCGTTTTCGAGTTTGCGTTTTTGTGGATTGTTTCGGGTTTAGGAATTTGGGCTTAGGATTTTCGCAATCGGTAAAATTGCGGATGATGAGATTCGGGACGTTAAAGGATTGATTTACGGCGATGAATGACTTAGTACACAGGCGTTCAATCCACGTTCTGTTTTTGAGGGTCCAGCATCTGGAATAGTTTAATGGAAGAGGGTTATTGTGGAAAACGAGTCCCGAAATATTGAAATTGAATCTAAGCCGAGAAAACGTTTCTTTTTGGCCCATAAGAATTCGAGCGCGTTGGTGGTTGCTATTGCGCTGCACGCGGTTTTTGCGGTGTATGCGGTCGGCTTTGTGGTGGTGCGGGCGATGAAGCCGGAGCCGGCGGTTTTTGTCGCTACGGAGGTTCCGCGTCCGCAGCCGAAGCTCAAGAAGATTGAGATTCCGGTGAAGGACAGCAAGAAGAACAAGGCACCGAAGCTGCGCCAGATGATTACGACGAAGCCGAACGTGGCCGTAAGCCTCCAAATGCCGGAAATGGTTGGAATAAAAGGCGGCAGCGGCTACGGCAAGGGAACCGGGCTCGGAGGAATGGGACTGGGATTTGATTTTGACCTCTTTGGCGGCGGCAGCGGTTCCGGGAACGAACTCGTTGGGACCTTCTATGACCTGAAGCAGCGGCAGGATGGAAAACTGACCAGCCTTGGAAAGGCGGTTGAAGAGGAGATCAAAAAAGCGGGCGGACGGCTTAATCTGGTCAGTAATGAGACGCAGGATGATGTCGCTAAAGTGATCAAAAGCTTCATCAATTCAGGGTTTAAGGAATCCCGCTTGGAGGACTATTTTAAGGCACCAAAGCTTAAATATGCACAAACGATCATGATGCCTAAGATTGATGCCGCCGAAGCTCCAAAGGCGTTCAGCGTTCAGGATCAGGTTGAAGCGAGGATGTGGCTTTGCCATTACAAGGGGCAGATTGCTGCACCGGAAACAGGAGAATATCGGTTTTGCGGGCTTGGTGATGATGTTTTGGCTGTTCGTCTGGACGGAAAGCTTGTCATAGATGCCTGCTGGCCTTCGCACATTGGGAAGCTGAGTTCTTGGGAGAGTGATGATGAAAACAACCGGCGTTTTTCCATTGATGGAAGCGGCAGCAACAACGCGATGGGTTTTGGCGGCGGGCGCCCTCAGAATAACCGCCAGTTTCCTGGTGGCGGCGGTGGTGGTGGTGGCAGCAACAACGGGATGGTCATTGGTGACTGGGTAAAATTGGAAAAGGGGAAACCCGTCGACATCGATATTGTGATCGGGGAGATTCCCGGCGGAGAATTTTTGGCCCGCCTTCTTATTGAGCAGAAGGGGAAAACCTATCGGATGGTAGGCAGCGGCGCGGGACGTCGTCCGGTACTGCCGGTTTTTAAAACCGTTGAGATTGATGATCCGGAAATGATTAAACTGATGAAGCTGAACGATAATGAGATGACGTTGGACGGTCCGGTTTTTGGAGTGAAGATCAACGCCGAAAAGTAAGCTTTACAGATAAATATTTTTGCACCCGTGGCGCAATTGGATAGCGCATCTGGCTTCGAACCAGAGGGTTGCAGGTTCGAACCCTGCCGGGTGCGCCATTTAAGGCCTGATCGAAAGATCGGGCCTTTATTCTTCTCGGTTCAGGATTTGAGCTTATCCTGAAGTTCGTGTTTACGCTGAGTCAGTTCCTGTTCCTGCTTTTGAAGCTGCGTGTATTCCCTCAGCGTCTCTTCAATCTCCTGAGTTAACTTCGGCATAATTGCTCCTCCTTAAAGTCCAAAGCGCTGAAATTCCTCCATCGCGTAGCGGTCGGTGCAGCCGGCCACATAGTCGCAGACGGTGCGCCAGAGGCCTTCTTCTTCAATTCGTTCGCGCGCTTTGCGTCCCATGGTTTCGGGGTGTTCGATATAGTGGAGGAACAGTTTGCGCATCATGGCAACGGATTCCTGCGTGGCATAAGCCACTTCCTGATGGAAATAGAGATGTTCAAACATGAAGGCGGAAAACTCGTCGAACACCTGTTTCATCTCTTTGCTGAAATCGACGATTCGCCGGGGGGCGCGCATCACCTCGCTTACACATTTTGGATCAATCTCCTCCAGCGCGGCACCGGCGTGCTGAATAACGTCGGTCACCTGCAGCCGCAGCATACGGCGAATGGTGGTGCGCACAAACTGATATTCGGAAAGGGTGGGGTAGTCCGCCCGCGCAGCGGCGGCGGCGCGGCGCCAGAATTCTGTTTTTTCAAGTTGCGCCAGCGTCACAATGCCCGCTTCCAGTCCGTCGTCTACATCGTGCGCATGGTACGTCATGTCGTCGGCAATATCGGCAATCTGTGCTTCGATGGATTGAAAGGGGCCGATAGGATGACCTTCCAGCAATGCACCTTCGACGTGTGCCTCGTGTTTGAGCAGGCCGGCGCGGACCTCCCAGCTGAGATTGAGACCGCGGAAGTCAGGATAAGGCGATTCGATGATCTCGACCAAGCGCAGGCTCTGGAGGTTGTGATCGAACCCGCCGTGGTCCTTCATTAACTCGTTCAGCGCTTTTTCGCCCATGTGGCCGAAAGGACTGTGGCCGATGTCGTGAGCCAAACAGATGCATTCCGTCAGGTCTTCATTGGCTCTGAGAATGCGGGCGAGGGTCCGTCCGACGGCCGACATTTCCATCGTATGCGTCAGGCGCGTGCGATAGTGGTCGGCCGTGCCGTTGACAAAAACCTGCGTTTTATACTCCAGGCGACGGAAACAACGACTGTGGAGAATGCGATCGCGGTCGCGTGTAAAACAGGAACGCATAGGGTGGGGCGGCTCTGGATGTTTTCGTCCAAAACTATCGCGGTCGCTTTCGGCGTAAGCAGAGAGGGCAAAATCTTCACCTCTTGTTGGGTCTTTTCTGAATTCAGATTCGCTTGGTGTAAATTTTTTCATATGTGTGCCTTTGTTAAATTTGGAGTTCATGTTTTTTGTTGGGCGTTGTCAATTCGTTATCGGGGGAGATTAAACCTAAAAAATGTAGTAGAGAAACCGCAAATGAACGTTAATGGACGCAAATAAGTGAAAACACTCGAAAATATCGATTCCCATGCTTACTGATCAGGGGAAATTCGAATTTGAGTTTTTGTCGATTTTTTCGGGTTTCGGAATTCGGGCTTAGGATTTTCGCAATCGGTAAGCTTGCTTCCTTTTGCTTCTCCTGCGTATCTTTCTGGACATGAAAAGCATCGATACAATGCGGCGCTTGTTTGCCGCCTCCACCAAGCGGGGGCTTCCGCCGGGCTCTATGGTTTATACCGGTCCCCGAAGAGATGAACCCCAGCGCATTACCCTGATCGACTACAGTCCGGAAACGGTTTCGGAAAAATCCGGAATCCCGTTCGAGGCGTGCTGCGGCTGCAAAGATTCGCAGACGGTTTCCTGGATCAACATCGATGGTCTGGGCGATACGGCGGTCATCGAAAAGGCGGGCGAAACCTTCGGGATCCACCCGCTGGTGCTCGAGGACATTCTGCATACCACGCAACGCCCGAAGCTGGAGGACCATGGCGACTACCTCTTTCTCGTGGTCCGCATGCTTTACTATCTCCCCGAAAGCCAGGAGGTGCATTCCGAGCAGCTGAGTTTCATCCTGACCGAAAGCACCTTGCTGACCTTCCAAGAGCTGGCCGGGGATGTCTTCGACGGGGCCCGGGAACGCATTCGCAACAACCATGGCCGCGTCCGAAAAATGGGCGCAGACTATTTGATGTACGTTTTGATGGACGCCATCGTCGACAACTATTTCCTGATCATGGAAACCATCGGGGAACGGATCGAATCGATCGAGCAAGCGATGCTGGAGCGCCCCGACGCAGAACTGCTGAACGAACTGTACCGCATGAAGCGCGAGCTGCTCTATGTCCGCAAGGCGGTCTGGCCCCTGCGCGAGGCGGTCGGCGGGCTGGAGCGCAGCGAATCCAAGCTGGTCACGGATAAGACAGCGGTCTACATCCGCGACCTGTACGACCACACGATCCGGGTGATCGACACCGTGGAAACCTTCCGCGATATGCTTGTCGGCGTGCAGGATCTCTACCTTTCCAGCATGGGCCACAAGACCAACCAAGTCATGCAGGTGCTGACCATCATCGCAACCATCTTCATCCCGCTCACCTTCGTCGCGGGCATCTACGGCATGAACTTCGACAACATGCCCGAGCTGCACTGGCAATACGGCTATCCCGCGATCTGGGGCGTCATGATTCTCCTCACCGTGGGGATGGTGCTCTACTTCCGGCGCAAGCGCTGGTTCTAGACCCGCCGAATCCGCGGAAGGTCTGGAAACAAACACGAAACCACAAAGAAAATAAAGCTTGGTGTGCTTCGTGCCTTCAGCGCAGCGGGTGGTTAAAAATGACCACAAAGCAACGGTGTTAAACGACAACCAAAAAATCAGGATTTTTAACGGCTGAGTTCGCGGCGATAATTAATTTCCGCATTACGGCGGTCAATGCGACTTTTTTAGGACGATGGTTATCTTCAA
>JAAYDL010000109.1 GCA_012729265.1 Lentisphaerota bacterium
AGCGATCTCGACCTTAAAACCTGGGGCATTGACCTGCTTGGCGCCTCGATGGGAAAAGAGGAGCTGAGGGCTGCGATTTTGACGGAAAAGGAGCGCAAAGAGGCAACCAAAACGGCTGATGAGATTTCGAAAGCCCTGTCCGAGAAGATCAAGACGATAACCGCCGAAGACCCGAAGCGGATAAACAGCGCCATCTGCATCGTCGTCCAGAACGGCCGAGGCAACGATGTAATGGTCCTGGCGGATCCGAACGCCAAAGACATCATCGCCGAGCTGAAACGATACGCTGCCGCCGGCGAACATTCGCCTCTCGAATGTCTGATGAGGGCACTGACATGAGAACGGCGCTCCGCATCATCAACGAGGCCATGGCCACCCATACGAAAGCATGTCTGGCATTCTCCGGCGGGTCGGACAGCGTTTTGTTGATGGATCTCATTTTCAGACACACGGAACACCGGCCGGTCGTCGTGTTCGCCGACTCCCAGATGGAATATCCGGAAACGGAAACGTTCTGCCGAACGGTTTGTGGGCATTACGACGCAAAGCTCCATATCGCCAGGGCGAGCCATACGCCGGAGGAGCAATGGAGACGATACGGATGGCCGATGATGGGAAAGATCGCGGCGAGGAAATGGATGCAGCGGCATAAGCAGCGGCCGCTCGGGTTCAAGATCGATGTCTCGACGTGCTGCCGGATGATGAAGATCGCGCCGGCCAGGAGGTTGGCGAAGAAGCTTGGCTGCACTCTTCAGTTCACCGGGGTCCGGGGAGCGAGCGACGACATCCTCCGCGGACTCCGGGCCATAAAAGACGGTGCCACCCACTACGTCAAAGCCGACGACCTGACGGTCTGCAACCCGCTTACCGGCTGGACGGACACCATGGGCCGTCGCTACCGGGACAAGTACGATCTCCCGGTTCATCCGTCCAAGGCCCGAGGAGCCGTCACGATCGGCTGCGTCTGCTGCGGAGGCGGATCCCAATTCACTGAGTCTTTCATCGAGGCCAAACAAACCCAATGGGCGGCGTTCAGGAAAAGGCTTGGGCAGGAACACGTTCCGGTTTCGTTCAAGGAAGTCGCGGCTTCGGTGGACAGCTTTCCATCACCCATTGTCGCAGTCTTTTCTTCCGGCAAACAAAGCCCTACAAACTGGACAGCACCCGGCCCATGGGCCTGAATCAGTAGACTTCCATCCCAAAACACCTCCCAACCGGCAATTTCCCAAAACATAACTCTGCCCCTTCAAAAGACCGGTTTTCTCCGTGTCAGTTCATTATCGGCACACTGGAGCGCTGGTTCTGGAACCACGACCGCTTTTGCCGGTGCGTCCTGACGGTGGAGGACGCCGTGGTCCGCGTCCGGGCAAAGGGAGCCGAACTCCCGGCCCGGCTCTATGTTGCTGCTGTGACTGAATATCTCGGCTTCAAGCCGCTTCCGTCCGGCAAATGGCGATCCTGAAATCCGACTCGGTCAACACGCTGATTTCCCTTGCCTTTCTCTTGCGAACGATATAACATACGCTATTAAATTCGGGCAGGGGCCGTAGTCTGTCATTCAGACGAGAGGTGTAGCGAATGGACACAGAAGGTCGAAGTCTTTCGGCATTGATAAAAGAGATACGACGTCAGCTTTCCCTGAGCCAGGAGGACCTGGCCCGGCAGCTCGGCGTCAGCTACGCGACCGTCAACCGATGGGAAAACGGTCTATCCAAACCTTCCAAGCTCGCAAAGGCCCAACTGAAAGCCTTTTGCGAAAAGACGATCGAACGAGGCAAGTTGACGCTGTCTGCCGACATGATTGATTTTGCGGACCTGGGCTCGGATTAGGATTAGGATTAGGATTAGGATCAGCCATGAACAGTTTCGGCGAAAAAGCAAGCTTCATTTGGTCGGTTGCCGACCTCATTCGCGGACCCTACCGACCAAACCAGTACAAGGACGTCATGCTACCCATGACCGTTCTTCGCCGTCTCGACTGCTTGCTTGCGCCCACCAAGGATAAGGTTCTCGAACAGCAGAAGAAACTCTCGGGCGGTAAGGTCAAAAACGTCGATCCTATTCTCTGCCGCGTCACGGGCGTGCCTTTCTACAACACAAGCCGCTACACCTTTGAAAAGCTCAAAGGCGACCCGAACAACATCGCAGCAAATCTGACCAATTACATCAGGGGTTTCTCCTCTCGGGCCAGAGAGATCATCGAGCACTTCGGGTTCGAGGAACATATCGCCTTTGACGACAGTTTTACCGACGACCGGTTCCCTCACCACAAGCTTGATTACATGCTGGCCAATCCGCCCTTTGGCGTGGAATGGAAGCCGGAAGCTGATTTCATCACGCGCGAGCACGAGGAACAGGGCTTCGGAGGACGTTTTGGCGCAGGACTGCCCCGCATCAATGACGGCTCCCTTCTCTTTATCATGCACATGATCAACAAGATGAAGGACCCGAAGGAGGGCGGCACCCGTCTTGGGATCGTCTTTAACGGTTCGCCGCTGTTCACCGGCGCGGCCGGGTCTGGAGAAAGCGAGATCCGCCGCTGGATCATCGAGAACGATTGGCTGGAGGCCATCGTCGCCCTGCCGGACCAGCTCTTTTACAGCACCGGTATTTACACCTACCTCTGGATCGTCACCAGCCGGAAGAAGCCAGGCCGCAGAGGCAAGATTCAACTGGTGGACGGAACGAAGTTCTTCAAGAAGATGCGCAAGTCCCTCGGTAACAAGCGCAATGAAGTTTGCGATGACCAGCGTGACGAGACGGCCGATATCTGCACTGACGCCAAGGGCAACCCCGAGCCCGATCCGGAACTGCGTGACTACGAAAACGTGCCGCTTAAGGAGGATGTAGACGAGTACATGAAACGGGAAGTCCTGCCGCACGTGTCTGATGCCTGGGTCGACGAATCCAAGACCAAGATCGGCTACGAGATCAATCTCAACCGATACTTCTATCAGTACACCCCGCCGAGGCCGCTTGCGGAGATTGAGGTTGACCTCAAGAAAATCGAGAAGGAAATCGCGGACATGCTCGCGGAGGTGACGGAATGACCGAGAATCTGCCCGCCCCCGGTGAGTCCCAGATTGTCATCTATCAGGCCGAATCCGGCATGACCCGCCTCGAGGTGCGGCTGCAGGATGAGACCGTCTGGTTGACACAGAACCTGATGGCGGAGCTGTATCAAACCACCAAGCAGAACAAGATGCACCATGCCGCCGAGTCAGATGGCATCTGCACAGGTGAACTTCTCGTCCTGCGACCTCGGGCCGCAGCGCAAAGGTTCCTGCTGGACTACGTGCTCAATCCAGACTTCATCGCGGTTGTGGATTCATCCACCTACGGGGCCAAGATGCCTCGCGCAAACTGGGATTACATCGGCAATCTGCCCGCGCTCATTCCCCCTTCCGAAGAGCAACGTTCCATCGTCGCATTTCTGGACCGCGAGACGGCGTGGATTGATGCACTGGTTGGGAAGGTGGAGAAATCCATTGAATTGCTCCGCGGATATCGTATCGCGCTAATCTCGGCGGCGGTTACCGGCAAAATAGATGTCCGCAAGGAGGTTTTGGCAGGATGAAAAACCGCCGTTCCATCCGGTTGCGCGGATACAATTATTCACAAGCCGGCGCGTATTTCATTACGGTTTGCGCACAGAACCGGGAACGCCTGTTCGGGGACATCGCAGACGGGCAAATGGTGTTGAACGATGCGGGGCGGATGGCGACAAAATGTTGGAATGAAATCCCCCTCCATTTTCCCGATATTACATTGGATGCGTTTGTGGTGATGCCGAATCATGTCCATGGGATTTTGGTAATTACCGACACCGTGGGGGCCAAAAATACGGTAGGGGCGAAAAATTTTTCGCCCCCTGCAATGACGGAATGGGTATAACCATGAAACCATATACAGAACGCGCCTTTGAGGCCGCCATCGAACACTACCTGACCACGACGGGGGGGTACGTGAAAGGCGACCGGGAAACGTTTGATCCGGCCCGCGCCCTGTTCTCTGCCGAGGTAATCGTGATGTAAGATGCCTTTAGTGGACACCAAAGTTGAGGTACACTACGAAAACGGAGGTGTCAGCATGGAAAGAACTCCCAATGCAGTATACACAAAGGAGCTTCGGGAGGAAGCCGTGAAGCTGGTAACGGAACAGGGGTTGACAATACCTGAAGTGGGTCGAAGACTGTCAATTCCCAAATCAACCATATCGTATCGGGTGAGGGAAGGGAGGAGGGGAAAACTTTCCTC
>JAAYDL010000110.1 GCA_012729265.1 Lentisphaerota bacterium
AGACGGAAAAATCATCACAGAGAGCCTGCGCGACTACACCCGCAAGAGTGTCCGCAACTCCTATGCCTCGCTTGACGCCTTCCTCGTTTCATGGAAGCAGGCCGACAAGAAACGCGCGATTGTCGAGGAACTCAGTGAGCACGGCGTTCTCTTCGCTGCCTTGAATGAGGAAATCGGCTCGGACTTCGACCCGTTCGATCTGATATGCCACGTCGCCTACGAGCAGAAACCGCTCACCCGCCGCGAGAGGGCCGAGCAGGTCAAAAAGCGGGACTACTTCACCAAATACGGCGAGCTCGCCCGCAAGGTCATTGACGCCCTGCTCGACAAATATGCCGACGAAGGCCTCTACGACCTTGAAAACCCAGCCATCATCACGCTCGACCCACTCAACAAACTTGGATCGCCCGTGGAAATCATCCGTGCCTTCGGCGGCAAGGCCGCATACGATGCGGCCATTCACCAACTGACCGAAAAGCTTTACACCGCGATTTAATCCATGAAAAACACAACTCCAACCCAATGTAGAGCAAGCGTCCCGCTTGCCTAAACGACCGAGACGGTCGTTCTACTTTAAAAACTCTTATGGCAAACATTTCTTCCATCATCAAAAACGTCCGCAACATCATGCGCCAGGATCGCGGTGTTTCCGGCGACGCCCAGCGGCTCGAACAGCTCGGCTGGATGCTCTTTCTGAAAATCCTCGACGAAAAGGATCAGGAACTCGAACTCATCCGCGATGGCTACAAGTCCGTTATCCCGGAACAATTCCAGTGGCGCAACTGGGCGGTCGATCCCGAAGGCATCACCGGCGAGGAGCTGATCCTTTTTATCGACCACCCGACCGACGGACTTTTCGCCGCGCTCAAGAACCTCAAGGCCGCGCACGCCCCGCAACGCGCCGCCCTCGTGCGCGAAGTATTCGACGGCTCCAACAACTACATGAAGTCCGGCTATGAAATGCGCAAGGTCATCAACCAGCTCAACGGCTTCGACTTCAACAACTCCGACGATCGCCACATCTTCGGCACCGTCTACGAATCCATCCTCGTCGAGCTGCGCGACGCCGGCAACAAGGGCGAATACTACACCCCTCGCGCCATCACCCAGCTCATGACGCAGATGACCGCTCCAAAGCTTGGAAACAAAGTGCTCGACCCCGCCGCCGGAACCGGCGGATTCCTCTCCGCCGCCATCGACCACATCCGCGCCAACGATGTAAAAACCCTCGACGACGAAGCCGTCCTGCAAAAATCCATTTCCGGCTGGGAACTCAAACCCGTCTCCTACGTCCTCGGCCTCACCAATCTGATCCTCCACGGCCTCGACGTCCCGGACTGGCACTACCGCGACAGCTTGAAAACTGAATACAACACCATCGGCCCCAAACAGCAGGTCGATGTCATCCTCGCCAATCCGCCCTTCGGGGCCAGCATCGCCGACGGCGTGGAAACCAACTTTCCAGCCTCCTTCCGCTGCCGCGAATCGGCCGACCTCTTCGTCATCCTCATGATCCAGCTCTTGAAGCCCGGCGGACGCTGCGCCATCGTCCTGCCCGACGGCTGCATCACCGGCGACGGCTACAAGGAGCGCATTCGCGAAAAACTGCTCACCGACTGCAACCTGCACACCATCATCCGCCTGCCGCAATCCACCTTTTTCCCCGCCACGGTTTCGACCAACCTGCTCTTCTTCGAAAAAGGCACGCCTACCAAAGAGATCTGGTATTGGGAACACCGCCTGCCGGAAGGCCAGAAAAGCTATTCCAAAACCAAAGCCATCCAGTTCGACGAATTCGCCCCGCTCATCGAATGGTGGGACCACCGCGAAGAAAACGAAACCGCTTGGAAAGTGAACATCAAGGATTTGAAACGCGGTTTTGATTTGGATGTGAAGAATCCTCACCGCGCCGAAGAAGCCGTCGAAAAAACCTTGCCCGAAATTGTAAAAGCTCTGGATAAGTCATTCGCCAAAGCTCACACGTTGCTTGATCAAATCAGGGCTCAACTGCCATGAATGGAACGGTTCGGCTGGAAAAGTTGATCGATAAGTCGCACATCAAGTACCGCGACTTTGGCACCGAGCTGGAGCTTGAAGCATTTGGTGTTTCAAACACAGAAGGCATAACCCGAACTGCACATCGAAAGTCTGATGATTTGGGCGATTATCTGGTAATCGAACCCGGCGATTTTGCCTACAACCCCTACCGTATTAACGTCGGATCAATTGGGCTGACACCAGCCGACGTCACCGGCGTCGTAAGTCCGGCTTACATAGTTTTTCGTCCAAAAGCTGGGAAACTAATTCCCGAAGTGCTTCTCGACTTTCTGAAGTCGTCCGAAGGACTGCGACAAATCAACAAACTTGCTCGCGGAGCTGTGCGAAAAGCGCTTCGATACGACGATCTTTGTGAAATTGAGATTCCTGCGATCTCCTATGAGCGACAGCTTGAAATCCTGGAACACAAAAGCGGCTTCAACAAACAACACGCCAGCTTGCTCGGCGAAATCGCGCATCAGGAAGCGTTGCTCGGCAAACTCAAGCAGGCGATTTTGCAGGAGGCCATACAGGGCAAACTGACGGCGGACTGGCGCGCCGCAAATCCGGATACCGAACCGGCCAGCGAATTGCTCAAACGCATCCAGAAAGAAAAGCTCCACCTCATCGCCGAAAAAAAACTCCGCCCCGAAAAACCTCTACCCAAAATCTCCCCCGCCGAAATCCCCTTCGAGATTCCCGCTGGCTGGGAGTGGGTACGGTTAGGAGATTTGTGCAGGAAAGTGACAGACGGCTTTCACAACACGCCACCGAAGGTAGAAAAGGGATTCCCTTATATTGCAGCAACGCACGTTAAGAGTGACGGGATTGATTTCGCGAACGCATACCGTGTGGATGAAAGGTATCACAGAGAACTCCACTCTAAAACCGCGCCACAAAAGGGAGAAATCCTTATAGTCAACATTGGTGCAGGAAGTGGATGCCCTGCGATTATTGATGTCGATTTTGAGTTCAGCTTCAAAAATACTGCCATTTTGAAATTCAGTCAGGAGATGCTCTCGAATCTCTACCTTCTTTTCTATTTGCGGCATATTCAACCGGAGAATTATGCGCTATTAACGAGAGGGGCGAATCAGCCTTTTCTCAGCCTAAAGGTCATTAAGGAATTTTGCATCCCCCTCCCGCCGCTGGCGGAGC
>JAAYDL010000111.1 GCA_012729265.1 Lentisphaerota bacterium
CTGACGGACCTGCTGCGTGATAAATGGGGATTCGACGGGCACGTGGTCTCCGACTGCGGTGCTGTGCGCGACATCTGGGTGAACCACAAATATACCGGAACCGCTGCGGAGGCGAGCGCGTTGGCCATCAAGGCCGGGAACGACATCAATTGCGGGTCGGCCTACGCGGCGCTGACGGATGCCGTGGGCCAGGACCTCGTGACCGAGGAGGAGGTCGATACGGCGCTCAAGCGGGTGATCAAGTCGCGCTTTGTGCTGGGGCTGTTCGATTCGCCCGATGAGTGCGAATACCTGAAGATTCCCGCCTCGGAAAACGATTCGCCGGAGCACAGCCAGATTGCACTGGAAGCGGCGCGCAAGTCGATGGTGCTGCTCAAGAACGAAGGCATTCTTCCGCTGGACCGGCGGAAGATCAAACAGATCGCAGTGATCGGCCCCAACGCTGATTCCGTTGCGGCGCTGCTCGGAAACTACAATGGCGATCCCTCCAGCCCGGTCACGATCCTGAAAGGCATCCAGGCCGCCGCTGGGGATGGAATCAAGGTCGTGTATGCCCGCGGCTGTCCGGCGGCGATTCGGCGCAACCAGGCGTTCAGTCTCTCCTCCGACGAGGCCAAGGAAGCGCTCGCGCTGGCGGAAAAATCGGACGTGGTACTTTATGTGGGCGGGCTCGACGCCAATCTGGAAGGCGAGGAGATGCGCAATACCATGGTTGGGTTCGACAATGGAGACCGCACGATGATTGAACTGCCTGCACCGCAGGAGACGCTGCTCAAGGGGTTGGCGGAAACGGGCAAGCCCGTGGTGTTCGTCAACCTGAGTGGCAGCGCGATTGCCATGCCGTGGGCCGCGGAAAACATTCCGGCGATCCTGCAGGCGTGGTATCCCGGCCAAAACGGCGGAAGTGCGGTGGCCGATGTTTTGTTTGGCGATTACAATCCCGCAGGACGGCTGCCGATCACGTTCTATCGCTCGACGGACGATCTACCGGACTTCAGGGACTATTCCATGGAAAACCGGACCTATCGCTACTTCGAGGGCAAGCCGCTCTATGCGTTTGGTCACGGCCTGAGCTACACCCGCTTCGAATACAGCAAGGCCGAAGCATCCGCATCGCAGATGGCGCCCGACGGGTCGGTCAAGGTGCGTGTGCGCATCACCAATACTGGTGACCGCGCGGGCGATGAAGTGGTGCAGCTCTACGTTCGCCATCTCGATTCGAGGGTCGATCAGCCGTTGCGCAGCTTGGCCGGTTTCAAGCGGGTGTCGCTCGAAAAGGGCGCCTCGACCATAGTCGAATTCGATCTGCCGGCCTCCGCGCTGCGCTATTGGGACGAGGAGCGCGATGAATATGTGGTCGCTCCAGGCACCTTCGAAATCCAAGTCGGCGCCGCTTCGGACGACATCCGTTCGGTCCTCCGCATGAAGATTGCCGAATAGAAATGGTCATTGAAATGAGCGACAAGGGCTTTATACCGCCACACGGCGGTTATCAGGAGCTGCTCTCCTATCAGCGGTCGGTGGTGGTCTATGACGCCACCGTCGCCTTTTGCCGCGACTTTTTTCAGAAGTACGACCGCACCATCGACCAGATGGTGCAAGCCGCTCGCAGCGGGAAACAAAACATTATCGAAGGCAGCATGGCTTCCGGCACATCGAAGGAAACCGAGCTCAAGCTCACCAATGTGGCCCGTGCCAGTCTGGAGGAACTGCTGGAAGACTACCGCGACTTTCTGCGCACCCGGCAGGCTGAAGAGTGGGATAAAAACAGCAAGGAAGCCTTGTTCGTGCGCGGACTGGCTTCGGGCAAAATCCAGCTGAATGAAGATGGGACCAAGGCGACGAAGGCGGCCCATGGGACAGGGCGGAATATGTCCCGTTCGTCCCATACGTCGCTGGTAGTCACCTACGACGCCTTTCGTTCGTTCGAGACTCGTCCGGCGGACGTGCGGGCAAATGTGGTCATTTGCCTTATTCACCAGACCAACTATCTGCTTGATCAGCAGATTCGAAAACTGGAACAGGATTTTTTGCAGGAGGGGGGCTTACGGGAGCGAATGACCCGCGCCCGCATGGAAATGGTGGAGAATCGGATACCCTTCGGAGAAAATCTGTGTTAATAAAAGAATCTGTGAGGTGACTTATGGCAAGCATGAATTTCAATACTGCGAACAGCACGTTCCGCCAATTACTGGGAAACGGTTTGACGTATCAAATCCCGCGATTCCAGCGGGATTATTCCTGGACGGCAGATGAGTGGGACGACCTTTGGCAGGATATCCTCGGCTTCTTCGACACTGATCCTGAACCTGCCCATTACATGGGGTATTTGGTGCTGCAGTCGTCGGACAATAAGCAGTTCGACATCATCGATGGACAACAACGTATTACAACACTGAGTGTAATGATTCTTGCGGGACTTTCCCACCTTGAAGACATTGCGGAGTCGGGTTCGGATTCGGATAAAAACCGTCAGCGTAAAGAGCAGTTGAGGAACAGTTATATTGGTTATCTTGATCCTGTCACGTTGGTGCCTCGCTCGAAACTTCAACTCAATCGGCACAACAATAGTTTTTATCAGAACTATCTCGTTCCGCTGGAGAAGATTCCTCAGCGCAATCTCCGGGCCTCAGAACACTTGCTCCGCAAAGCGTTTGAATGGTTCAAGTCGGCAATAAAGGCACACTGCAAACAGAATGGAACGGAAGTGGCCCGTTTCGTGGATGACGTTGTCGACAAACTTTTTTTCACGGTGATAACGGTTACCGACGAACTCAATGCGTTCAAGGTTTTCGAAACGCTCAATGCCCGCGGAGTGCGTTTATCCGCGACCGACCTGCTGAAAAACTATCTCTTTTCAGTCGTAAACAGCGAGGGCTCGCATGAACACGAAATGAAGACCATTGAGGAGCGGTGGGAACGCATTGTCGGTGTTCTTGGTAGCGAAAGCTTTCCCGACTTTCTACGTACCTATTGGAACAGTCGCAACAAGCTGGTGCGCAAGGCTGATCTCTTCAAGACCATCCGCCGGGAAATACAAGGTAAGCAGTCGGCCTTCGATTTGATCCGTAATCTGGATTCTCATGCCAATGTCTATGCCGCACTGCGTGATCCTCATGCAGACCACTGGAGCGACGAACAGCGCCAATTGCTGCAGCAGCTTAAAATGTTCAATGTGCGGCAACCTCTTTCACTATTACTGGCGGCACATGAAGCATTTGCCGAACAGCCGGGCGGATTTGATCGGATATTACGGGCGGTTTCCGTGATTTCTTTCCGTTACAACGTGATCTGCAACATGCAAACCAACGAACAGGAACGGGTGTACAATGATGTGGCCACCCAGATTTCCCGTAGTTCGGTCTCCGTGAGGGATGCGTTGCAGGGTTTGAAAGGAATTTATCCGGAAGATGCGCAGTTTAAGGCGGCGTTTGCAGACAAGGAGTTGCGGACCACCAGCAGCCGTAACAAAAATGTCGTACGCTTTATTCTGTTCCAACTCGAAAAGCATGTGGGCAATGCCGACTACGACCTGGAAAGCGATAAATACAACATCGAGCATATTCTCCCCGAGCATCCCGGTGAAGACTGGGCCGACTATGATGAACACCGCGATGAAAAATTTATCTATCGACTCGGAAACATAACGCTCATGGAAGCAAAGACCAACAGGGACCTTGGCAATGAAGTCTATTCAGTTAAGCGTCCGGTCTATGAGCAGAGCATTTTCATTATCACCCAGAAAGTGGCGGAGGAGTATGGCGAATGGAACACCAGTAAAATCGCGTCCCGCCAAGGGTGGATGGCTAAGCAGGCCACATCAATCTGGCGAATTGATTTCTAATAGTCTTGATGGATGTCCTTTGTGATTAGATGCCTCTTGGCAGTTGGTGCTTTGGCGAAGGATTATCCGTTTTGGAATCCAGAGCTGAGTTCGGAGGAGCGGGCGCGGGATAGAACGGAAATTCTACAGGTATATATTTGTAAAATTAGTGACACAGACGGCCCGAAAAAGCGCTTAAAGGATTTGGGAACTGTTCTGATCCGAAAGATCTAAAATCAGTAACCGTTGAGGTATTATTATGAGACGTTGTGTTATAGCCGCTTTTTTGTTCAGTTCTCTTGCGCTTTCGGCCCAGGAGTTGACTCCGCTTCCGGATTGGGAAAATCCGGCGGTTCTGGGGATCAACAAGGAAAAGGCGCACGCCACGTTTGTGCTGCCGAGCGAAAAGGCGGATGACCCGCGGGTGGTTTCGCTCAACGGGCTCTGGCGTTTCAAGTGGTCGCCCGATCCCGAATCCCGCCCGGTGGATTTCTTCAAGGAAGATTATCCGGTGGCGGAGTGGGATCTGATTCAGGTGCCGGGCAATTGGCAGATGCAGGGCTTCGGCCTGCCCATCTACACCAACATGAAATATCCCTTCAAAGCCGATCCGCCCAAGGTGAGCAGCGAATCGCCGCAAAATTTTTACAGCTACGACCATCGCAATCCCGTGGGCAGTTACTGCACCACCTTCGAGGTGCAGGAGGAGTGGCTGGGCCAACGCGTTTTTTTGAACTTCGGTGGGGTCAAGTCGGCATTTTATCTCTGGATCAATGGCGAAAAAGTGGGCTACAGCCAAGGCTCCATGACGCCGGCCGAGTTCGATGTGACTGCCTTTGTCCGCTCCGGTGAAAACAAGCTTGCGGTGGAGGTCTACCGCTGGTCCGACGGCAGCTATCTGGAAGATCAGGACATGTGGCGGCTGAGCGGCATCTTCCGCGACGTCGATC
>JAAYDL010000112.1 GCA_012729265.1 Lentisphaerota bacterium
CGCAGGCCGTCTATGTCTACGACCTGCTGAAACAGGCCCTCGCCAAATACGGCGACGCGACCAATCTCCCGCCCGAACTGGTGACAATGGTCGTCTCGTTCGATGCGGACGGCAAACCCGTTTGCAGCGTCGATCCCGCCAAATACGGGCTTGTCATGCCGGACTTCCCTCCACCCCCGCCCGCTTTCACCAACGAACCCGCCCTGACCGAGCCGCAAACACCCACCAACAACGTGCCAGAAAAAACCGACGCCCCTCACATCGCGGAAACGCCCGCCGCTCCTCCATCGCAGAAGCGATCTGTTGCCCCGTTCGCTGTCGGTGTCGGCGCGGGCATCTTCGTTGCCCTCCTCCTGTGGCGTGGTCTCCGTAAGAGGAAACCATGAACATCAAGAACAAACGGGGCGGTGCAAACCGCCCCTGCAGCACGCCGCTCCTCTCACGCACCGGTTCGCCGGAAGACGTGTCCGCCTACGACTTCCCCGACCGCTTCACCGACCGCGAGGTCTACGCCGAGTTCCTCGGGCCCGGCGACGCCGAACTCACCTTCGAGCTCTACGGCCCGAAATACGACCGCCGCCACCGCTTTTATGCAGTGGCTAGGCAGAAGATCAGGGTGGTTAAAGTCACGTTTAAGGCAATACCCGGCAGTGAACACAAAGGTTTTGAGCCGGATAACACGCTTCGCTCAGAGGAACCTTATGCATGGGCAAGTGTTGACAAGAACTCCACTTCGAGCGTTGTGAGAATCGAGATTGAACCATCATTAGCTGCGGACATGATAGAACTTGCCGTCGTTTCTGGAACTGGTTGCGCCGATATTACCCCAAAAAATTTTAGCGCCGCCAACACGGAACTTACAATCACGGGCCAAGGTGATGCCGGTAACGCCATCGTCGAAGCGCGTATAAAAAACACGGCCTTGGTATGTGAGTGCCTCAATGTGATGGCTCTTTCCAAACGCGGCCCGATCGGTGTAGGAATCTATCGTGTTTGGGATAGCCGGTCCCCTGCAACGGCCTTACCGACGAACATTCTTTCTGACGCCGAAATTGTAGCGGCAATGAATGAACGGTTTGCTCAAGCCCAGATAACCTTTGAGGTCGACGGTTCTTCAGGCACATACGATGTCCAGTACGATAATCTTCAGGCTCCGTATACGTCGTCCAATGGCTGGACTGCTGGTTCCGACGGCATGGTGCAAGCGGAAGAACTGTCGTCCATCACAGCGAACGCTGCATCGTGGACAGCTGCCTTAAAACTCATCATACTCCGCGCGAACGGGGATCCTGTTAATATGCATCGTGATCCCCCGTATTCAACCATGCTGATTGAGGGCTTTCAGTCCAGCACTCCTTTCAATCATGTGGTCATGTTCACGGAGCCTTATGTCCGTCCTCTGGCCCAAGTAATTCCGCATGAGTTCGGCCATACCCTTGGGCTGGCTTACTATAATGATGATGGTGGATTTCATGACCTAGGTGCTTGGCCGGAAGGTTCAGAAAAACTTATGCGGCCGGGAGTTCCAAGTGGATCGGTTCAAAACCCAACCTTCCCGGAGTTCGGGAGGTGGCTGCGACATGAAGACTGGAGGCAATCAAATGATGAAGCAAGGTTTTACACTAACACCCCATAAAGGACTTTTGACAATGGTTGCGATGTTGTGCGCATCCATGGCTTTTGCGGGAGACGCTATTCCGGAATCGCCTAATGAGTCCATGAAGACGATTGTGCGGATTACGAATCCACA
>JAAYDL010000113.1 GCA_012729265.1 Lentisphaerota bacterium
ATGGAATGCCTTATGCTTAACCACAAAGGTGAGGTGGCGGAGGCCTCGGGAGATAATGTGTTTGTGGTGAAGAACGGAATTCTTTCTACGCCTCCGGTTACCTGCGGTGCGTTGGAAGGGTTGACCCGCAATAAGGTGATCGAGATTGCCCGCAAAGTCGGATATGAAGTGCGCGAAATTCCGTTGGGCCGCTATGATCTCTATGTGGCCGACGAGGTTTTCCTGACCGGAACGGCGGCGGAAATCATCTCGGTTGTTGATGTGGATAAACGAGTGATCGGCGACGGGAAGCCCGGTAAAGTGGTGGGCGATTTGGCGGCACGCTATGCGGCCTGCGCCAACGCTGAGGGTACGCCGATTGAATAGCCTGTGCGCCGCAGAAGTGAGGCGCAGGAAGATGGTTTGGCCAGGTTCAAACGAACGGTCTTTTCAGCGGGCTGAAGAGAGAAAAACAGGTGTTTCATGAAATGTGAATGTTGTCACAAAGCAGAGGCGACCATTCACCTGACGCAGGTTGTTGACGGAAAGGTCAAGAAATTGAATCTGTGTCAGGAATGTGCTCTGAAAAACGGAATCGATCTGAACTCGCCGATTTCGATTACCGACGTGCTGTTGGGATTAGGTTCGACCACGCCCTCAGAAAAACAGGCGCTGACCATGTCGGAGCTGGATCTGAGCTGTACGCATTGCCAGATGACGCGTGCAGAATTTAAGAAAAATGCCCGTTTGGGTTGCCCGGAGTGTTATGACGCCTTTATGGGGGAACTCAGTTCTCTACTGCAGGCGATGCACCATTGCCGTCAACACGTGGGTAAGATTCCGGCGCGGCAGGGCAATGAGGCGCGGATTACAGCCCAGATCGCTGCTCTCCAAAAAGATATTGAAACCGCGATTGCCCGTGAGGAGTACGAGATAGCGGCCAATCTGCGGGATAAAATCCGGGCCTTGAAGGAGAGTGACCAATATACGAAGCAGGGGAATTCCGATGACGCTTGACGATATGGTAAAACGCCACGGGAGCTGGATTGAGTCTGGCGCTTCAGAGGGGCCGGTCGTAAGCAGCCGAATTCGCTTGGCGCGCAATCTGGAAGATCACTTATTTCCGGGGTGGGCTTCCGAAGAGGAAAATCACACGGTTTGGCTCCAGATAAAGGCCATTTTCGATACGTTTGAACAGCCGTTTATTACGTTTGGGATGGCGGATACCCCTCCGCTGGACAAGAAGATCCTCTTTGAACGCCATCTGATCAGCAATGAGCTGAGCCGACAGGACGACAGCTGCGGTGTTTTTGTTACGCAGGATGAGTGTCTTTCGATCATGGTGAATGAGGAGGATCATATCCGTATTCAGTCGCTTCAGCCGGGGTTGAATCTCCAGAAAGCGTGGGCGGCGGCGGATAAAATTGATGACCAGCTGGAGGAAAAACTGACCTATGCTTTTTCTCCGCGGCTGGGTTATTTAACCTCCTGCCCGTCCAACGTTGGAACGGGACTGCGTGCGTCGGTGATGCTTCACCTTCCCGGTTTGGTTTTGATGGACGAAATGACCCCGGTGATCAACGGCATTTCCAAGATCGGTCTTGCGGTGCGCGGCATGTGGGGCGAAGGTTCCGAGGCGGAAGGGAACATGTTCCAGATTTCGAACCAGATTACGCTGGGTCGTAAAGAAGCTGACATTATCGGCCACCTGGAGCAGATTGTTCTGGAGCTGATTGATCACGAATTAAACGCCCGGCAGCGGCTGGTTGAGAAGCAGGCTCTTTTGGTGGAGGATCACGTTGCCCGTGCGGTTGGATTGCTTGCAAATGCGAAGCTGATGTCCAGCGCCGAGGCATTGAACCTGCTCTCCGCATTACGGCTGGGGATTGATTTGAATATGCTTGAGCAGATTTCGCCGAAGGAGCTGGATAAGCTGTTTATTTCAATTCAGCCTGCACATTTGCAAAAATTGGAAAATCGGGACCTGGACTCCGATATGCGGGATGCGGTTCGGGCCACGATGCTGCGCGATTGCATGACGGTTGCGATTCAGAATGCTAAAAAGAGGTAAGAGGCAGGGTTATGGATAATTTCACACCACGGGCTCAGCAGGTTCTTCAGCTCGCTCGGAAAGAAGCGGGACGTTTTAATCACGGGTATGTCGGCACAGAGCATATTCTGCTCGGTCTGATTGCGCTGGGCCACGGTGTGGCGGTCAATGCGCTGCAGTCGCTTGGAATTGATTTGGCATCGGTTCGTATGGAAGTGGAAAAGGCCGTCGGAACCGGGCCTGAAACAAAGACCATCGGAAATATTCCCTTCACGCCGCGCGCGAAAAAAGTGCTCGCACTCTCCGCCAGCGAAGCGCGTGGGCTCGGCCATAGCTATGTTGGAACGGAGCATATTCTGCTCGGGTTGTTGCGGGAAGGTGAGGGAATTGCCGCCCGAGTGCTTGAAAACCTGGGCGTGGATCTCGACGAAACCCGCTACGAAATTATGCGCACTCTCGATCCGGACTACGATTCCTCTGCGGAGGGAGAGTACGAAGAAAATGACGAGCGCGAAAATCCGCCGCTTGGACAGCCGCCCCGCGGAAAGACCGCAACCAAAACGCCGGCGCTCAATACGTTTGGGCGCGACCTGACCAAGCTCGCGCAGACCGGCGAACTCGATCCGGTGATCGGTCGTAAGGATGAAATTGAGCGGGTCGTTCAGATCCTCTGCCGCCGTACGAAAAACAACCCGGTGCTGCTGGGTGAAGCGGGTGTAGGCAAAACCGCCATTGTTGAAGGGCTGGCGATTGCGATTAATGACGGCAATGTGCCGGATCTGCTGATCGATAAAAAAGTGGTTACACTGGACCTTGCTTTGATGGTTGCGGGCACGAAGTACCGCGGTCAGTTTGAAGAGCGCATCAAGGCCGTGATGGATGAAATTCGCAAGGAGAAAAACGTCATTCTCTTTCTCGATGAACTGCATACGATCGTCGGCGCAGGGTCGGCGGAAGGTACCATGGATGCCGCAAACATTATCAAACCCGCGTTGTCCCGTCGTGAACTGCAGTGCATTGGGGCTACGACGCTGAAGGAATATCGCAAATATATCGAAAAGGATGCTGCGTTGGAGCGCCGTTTCCAGACGGTGATGGTGAAAGAGCCGTCGGTGGAAGACGCTGTTGAAATTCTTAACGGGTTGCGTGGAAAATATGAGGAGCATCATAATGCCTCTTTTACCGATGCTGCGCTGAAGGCGGCTGTGGAATGCTCTGCACGTTATCTGCCGGATCGCTTCCTTCCCGATAAGGCGATTGATCTGATTGACGAGGCCGGCGCGCGTGCGCGCATCGGCAGTATGAGCCGTCCGGCGGAGCTCAAACAGCTTGAGGAAGAGGTGCACGAGTTTGAGCAGAAAAAGAATACAGCGATCCACGAACAAAAGTTTGAGGATGCGGCCAACTTCCGCGACCAGGAGCGCGGCGCCAAAGAAAAACTAGAACGTCTGTTGGAAGAGTGGCGCAAACAGCGCGATGCAAACCGTACGGTGGTAACAGACGAAGATATTATGGTGGTTGTATCCAAATGGACCGGTATTCCGGTCATGAAGATGGGCGAAAAAGAGATGGAGCGGCTCCTTCGTATCGAAGAGGTGGTTGGACAGCAGGTGGTTGGACAGCAGGAGGCGGTTTCGGCCATTGCTCGTGCACTGCGTCGTTCGCGCGCGGATCTAAAAGATCCCAAGCGCCCGATCGGTTCATTTATCTTCCTGGGTCCGACCGGCGTCGGGAAAACCTTGCTGGCCAAGACGCTGGCCGAGTTTATGTTCGACGATCACGAATCGTTCATTCAGATCGACATGTCGGAATATATGGAAAAGTTTAATGCCTCTCGGCTGGTGGGCTCCCCGCCGGGTTATGTCGGCCACGAAGAAGGCGGTCAGCTGACCGAGCGTGTACGGCGTCGACCTTATTCGGTGGTGCTGTTCGATGAAGTCGAAAAGGCGCATCCGGACGTGATGCACATGCTGCTCCAGATTATGGAGGAAGGGCGCCTGACCGACAGCTTGGGTCGCAACGTTGATTTCCGCAATACCGTGGTCATTATGACCTCGAATCTCGGTGCGCAGGAAGTGAAAAAGGCGGGTGCGCTCGGCTTCTCTCCCTCCAGCGAAGCGGTGGATTATGCAAAGCTCAAAGAGATGATGATCCAGATGGCCAAGAAAACCTTTAAGCCGGAACTACTTAACCGCCTCGACGATATGATCGTCTTCCGTGAGCTGAATCGCACCGATTTGGAAACCATCATAAATCTGGAACTGGCCAATATTCAGAACCGTGTTCTGGGACGAAATATTGAACTCGCTATTTCCGAGTCCGCCCGCGAGCTGCTGCTTGAAAAGGGCTACGATAAAGCCTACGGTGCCCGCCAACTGCGCCGTACGGTGGAGCGTTTCCTTGAAGATCCGCTGGCGGAAGAGATTCTGCGCGGAAATATTAAAGACAATGTGCAGGTGCTCGTTGAAGCGAATGCCGATAATTCCGCGCTCACCTTTTCCGGAACCCCCGTTGAAGACGAAGCCGCTGCTGCCGCAGAGGCCGAAGAGTAGGTTGCATTTGGTGAAACTAATCAGAAATGTGCCGGCGGTCCAATAGATAGTCGGGCCGCACGTCGGCCATGGAGCGGAGCATGTTTTTGCCCAGATTGGGAAACTGTTTTTCGAGTTTCGGAAGGAGCTTTTCCAGATACGACCGATCGCCGGAGTTGCTCAGTTCTTGGGCATAATCGCAAGCGCCGCCGACGGGAAATTCGAATGCGACGGCGCAGGTTTCGATCAACTCCTTGGAGGCATAGCACAGGGGACGGATCAGCCGCTTGGTTCCTTGGTCAGCAGCCACGTTGGGTCCCATCGTTTTGAGTCCGGTTCCTCGGAAGAGTCCCATCAGCAGGCTGATGCAGAGATCGTCGCGATGGTGCCCCAGCACGAGCTTGTTGCAGCCGAGTTCATCCGCATAGCCGTGAATAAATCCGCGCCGCAGTCTGGAGCAGAGTCCGCACGGTTTGGCGGTGGTCCCTTTTTCTTCAATCAGTTGGGCAATGGGCGTCTCAATGATGTGTAAATCCCAACCCTGTTTCTTGGCGTAGTCGGCCAGCGCAGCGTGGTTGATCCCTTCAAACCCTTCATCGATCGTGACCGCAAAGAGCTCAAACCCGATCGGCGCGCGCTTCTGCAGCCGATCAAGTACGTGCATCAGCATCATAGAATCGACTCCTCCGCTGATCCCAACGAGCAGGTGGTCGCCCTCGCTGATCATATGATAATCAGCAACAGCTTTTCCAGCGAGGCGGCATAAGTGGGCATAATGATCTGTAGACATCGCTCATTTGTGCGGTGGTTTCACTGCACAGTCAAGTGCGATATGGAGTGCGCCGGCCCGCAGGGTCGCAGAGCGACTCGACGGCGCTTTACAATGCGCCGGAGGCGCAATGCTAACTCGTGAGGAGTTGCTGTGGGTGCACCGGCGTCAAGCCGCCGAGTTTTAAAGCGGTGTCGAGCGGCTTTTGCCGGCCTTCGGCCCACCGCAGTCCAAAGGTTGTGTCGGCTGCGATATGGAGTGCGCCGGCCCGCAGGGTCGCGGAGCGACTCGACGGCGCTTTACAATGCGCCGGAGGCGCAGTGCTAACTTGTGAGGAGTTGCTGTGGGTGCACCGGCGTCAAGCCGCCGAGTTTTAAAGCGGTGTCGAGCGGCTGTCGCCGGCCTTCGGCCCACCGCACTCCAAAGGTTGTGTCGGCTGCGATATGGAGTGCGCCGGCCCGCAGGGTCGCAGAGCGACTCGACGGCGCTTTACAATGCGCCGGAGGCGCAGTGCTAACTCGTGAGAAGTTGCTGTGGGTGCACCGGCGTCAAACCGCCGAGTTTTAAAGCGGTGTCGAGCGGGTGTCGCCGGCCTTCGGCCCACCGCACTCCATATCGTATTCGTCATACACCTTTATCTGATCGATCTTGAAGCTGTTAACGGTTTTTACGAAGGCGTCGGATGATTCCCGGACGAACCAGGCTGCGGAGCACCAATCGTATAGTTCCGCCTTCTGAACAATTCCGTGGTGTACGGGGTTTTGATGGACATATTTAAGGCGGGCGAGCCATGATTTTTCGTAGGTGATGTGGGTGTCGTAATAGTTAAACCAGATACGGCGTCCAGCTTGATTGTCTAAATGGTTGAGGTCGCGAGCGGAAAGTGTGTTCAACGCGGAGAGCATTTTCTTCAATGAAGTCGGATTGTGGGGCGATGCAGCGACAAAGTGATAGTGGTTGCTCATGACGGCCCATGCCTGCAGCTGCCAGTTGTGTTTTGCTGTGAGATCGAGAAGGCGATTACAGAAAAGCGTGAGTTTTTCAGGGGTGTTGAGAAAGTGCTGTTTATGATATGTGCCGCAAGTGACGATGTAGGTTCCGCATTCGAGTAGACGATGCGGTGGTGCATGTGGCCATTGGGTGGATTTTGTTTTCATGATTAAGAGTGTGTTGAATTGGCTTTGTTTGGTCAAGCCTATAATAGTGGAGTGCGCTGGGCGGCAGGCTTTCTCGTAGCAAAACTTGACGCCGCTTTACAATGCGCCGGATGCCAGTAGGTCGCGTCGGTCGCGATTGTCGTTCACTTCAAGATTCAGTTCAATGTTGTTGCGCCCGTCGTTCCCCCAGCCCAAGTCCGCCAACCGTGAAATTGGAGCTGCCCAGCAAGGCTTCCTGCACGCCACCGTTGTCCACATGGCACATCTTGCCATGAAGGAAGCCGGAAGCCCGGATTTTTACGGAGCGGATCTCCACCAGCCGGCGGATCCAGTCGGCACAGTCCGCTGCGATGATGATTATCTCTTATTCCTGATGGGTTCATAATTTCTCACTCCACGCCGACGGCCGTATGCTTCTTTGTGCTGCCAGAAGTCAGGGCGGAATACATTCTCCAAGGATCAATAGTTTTTGCAACCTAAAAGCCTGTTGAACCAACGCTGATGCAGACGGATTTGAGAAATCTTTTTCGACCCCCGCTTGAAATCCGCTCGGTAAAACGGTTTATTTGCAGGCTCATTTTACTTTTGAGAAGGCCATGTTCATACATATTCATGAGTTACGGGTGCGTTACAGCGAATCGGATCGGATGGGAACATTTTACAATTCCCGCCTGCTTGAGTGGATGGAGGTGGGTCGTACGGAACTGTTGCGTGCGGCCGGATACCCCTATATTGAGTGGGAAAATAAGGGATTGATGGCGCCGATTGTGGAATCGCACCTAAAGTTTAAAGGCCGCGCCGGCTATGATGATCTTCTGCGGATCGAGACCCGGTTTTCGCGCGAGAGTCGTGCGCGTCTGCGGTTTGATACGCGGGTCTGCTTGGCGGACAGCGATGTGACGGTGGCGGAAGGATGGACGATCCATGCGCTGATAAATCCGGAAGGGAAGCCGATGCGCATCCCGGAATGGGTGGATGATTTAATTAATGGAGATGAAGAGAATGAGTAGTGAACGAATGCTTTTGAGCGGAAACGAGGCGGTCGCGCTGGGCGCGAAACACGCCGGATGCGCCCTGGGGGTTGGCTATCCGGGGACGCCTTCGACGGAAATCCTGGAAAACTATGCCAAGCTGGAAGGCTGCCGCGCGCAGTGGTCACCCAACGAAAAGGTGGCCATGGAAGTCGGCGTCGGGGTGGCGTTTGCCGGATCCCGGACACTGGTCACGATGAAGCATGTGGGCGTCAATGTCGCGGCGGACCCGCTGTTCACCGTCGCCTATACCGGCGTGACGGGCGGGCTGGTCCTGGCCGTGGCCGACGATCCGGGAATGGCGTCGTCGCAGAACGAGCAGGATTCGCGCAACTATGCTCGCGCGGCGGGCGTACCGATGCTGGAGCCGGCGGATTCGCAGGAGGCCTACGACATGGTCAAACTGGCGTTCGAGATTTCGGAGCGCTGGAAGCTGCCCGTGATGCTGCGGTTGTGCACTCGGGTTTGCCATTCCAAGTCGAGCGTGGTGGCCTCCGACGAACACGAAGTGCCGCCGGCGGATTATGTGCGCAGCATCCGCGAGCGCGTCATGATTCCGGCCTATGCCCGCCCCGCCCACAAGGTGTTGCGCGGCAAGCTTGCTGAGATTGAGGCGTGGAACAATGCGGAAGGCCCGAATGCCGTCATGGGCGAGGGTTCGAGACTCGGCATCATCGCGAACGGGGTTGCCGCGCTCCACGCCATTGAAGCCGCGCCCGACGCCAAGGTGCTCAAGCTCGGCATGATCTATCCGCTTCCCATGCAGACCATTCTCGAATTCATCGATTCGGTTGAGGATTGCGTGGTGGTCGAGGAGGGCGACCCCTTCATCCAGACGGAAATCATGGCCGCTGGCGGCAAGGTGCGCCCGCGGATCGAGCGCTATCGGTTTGGCGAGCTGGATGTCGTCCGCGTCAGGCGCATCCTGGACCGAGACGATTCGGAGGAGGCTGCGCCGCCGAGCGGGAAGCCGCCGCAACTGTGCGAGGGATGTCCCCATCGCGCCAGCTTCGGAGTCCTTAAGCGGCTCGACTGCATCATTACCGGCGACATTGGGTGCTACACACTCAGCGTCCTTCCCCCGTTTGAGACGATGGATACGTGCGTTTGCATGGGGGCTTCTATCGGCGTAGGCCTCGGCATGCGGCATGTCCTGCCGGAAGAGCAGGCTCGCAGGGTGGTCAGCGTCATCGGCGATTCGACCTTTATGCATTCCGGCCTCACGGGCGTGGCGGACATGGTGTACAACCGACCGCCCACGGGCCACTTGATCGTGATCCTCGACAATGGGACCACGGCCATGACCGGGTTGCAGGAACATCCCGGGACCGGCAGATCCCTGGACCACACGCCCACGGGGAAAAGCGTTTCCATTGAGGAAATCTGCAAGGCCCTCGGGGTTGATCGGGTTGTTGTGCTCGACCCGTCGCGGGAAATGGAGGCGTTCGAGCGGGCCGTCCGCGATGCGCTGGAGTCGAACGAGTTGACGGTCATCATTGCGCGGCGACCCTGTATCCTGGCCGTGGTACGCGATGCCAAGTTGGAACGCGGCGATAAGGTGAGATAGAACTGGAACCGCAAATGAACACAAATATGTGGAGAATGATCTCTGCTTTAAAGTGACCGGCTGCGCCATGGAGGTTTTGAATGGAAGAAAGTAGTACTTACAGAGAATCGCTGATTTGCGTTTATTCGCGTCCATTTGCGGTTTAGGTCACAATTATAGGAGCAGTTGATATGAAAGTAGTGAATGTAAAGTTTGCCGGGCTGGGCGGGCAGGGGATTTTGACCTGCACCGATATTCTCGGGCGCATGGTTTTCGATATGGGGTTCGATGTCAAAAAGGCCGAGGTGCACGGAATGAGTCAGCGCGGCGGGGCGATCACCTCCGATCTGCGGTATGGCGAAAAGGTATGGAGTCCGATGATTCCGTCCGGCTGCGCCGACTATCTCGTGGTGCTGGGCGACGATCAGATTGAGGTCAATCTCCACCACCTGAGGGAAGGCGGAATCATGGTGAAGCCCTCCGACTTTGCGGTGGATCGGCTGGGCAACAAGAAGGCGCTGAACGTGGCGCTGCTCGGGGCCTTGAGCCGTCATATGGATTTTGGCGTGGATCAATGGATGGCGGCTATCCGCAAGCACTTTCCCGAGCGGCTGGTTGAGGTCAATGAAAAGGCGTTCATGCTCGGACGCGGATCCGACGAATAGTGGGAATTGCCAATTGGAGGGTACTATGAGTGTGGAAAAAATCAAGGAACTGATTTCAAGGAATGACCAGCTTGGAAAACTGCTCGGCGTGTCGCTGGTCGAGGTCGGTGAAGGGCGCGCCTGCGCGGAGCTGAAGGTGGGCAGGGATCATCTCAATGCCGCCGGCGTGGCGCATGGGGGAGCCATCTTTACACTTGCCGACATTGCTCTCGCCGCAGCCGCCAACTCGTATGGCAACATAACGCTGCTGACGAATGGAAACATTCAGGTTTTTCATGCCACGCAGGAAGGCGATACACTCTGCGCCAAGGCCACAGAGATATCTGCAAGCCGTCGGTTGGCGCACTATCGGATTGAGGTTACTAACGGCGCTGGAGAGCAGATCGCGGTCTATAACGCTACGGTCTATAAGACCAGTGCGCCGCTGCCCGAAAGCGACTGATTCGAACATAGCGCGAAAAAAGCGCCCCCCGCGAGAGAGGCGCTTTCCCATGCGGCAGGTTTGTTGCGATCAGAATGAATAGCTTATTTCTGAGCGCAGGAATCCGGCGAGTTCGTCCTGTTGGGTTCCGTTGTAGTAGTCGCCCGGGTCGATCATTTCAACGAGCAGGTGGCCGGTGAGTTTGTCCTTTTCAGAGATCAGGCCTTCGGCGAGCGTGAATGTGTTTTTCCACGTAAAGAGCAATCCCCGGTTATGACCGCCGCCTACGCCATTATTTTCGGGGGCAAACATATAGCCCAGAAGGAAATCCATTTTCAGTTTTTCCGTCAGCGAAACGGAGACGTCGATATGCGGAAGATTCATATTTGACCAGCGTCCGACCCCGCCATCCGCCGGGCTGAATCCGTACACATAGGCTTCCGAGTATTGCGGCCAGCGAGAAAATATCGGGTTCCAGTCCGAAGAGAGATAGTACCACCCAAGCCCGAGTTTTGTTTTTTCGGCAAGGCTGAAAGTGGCCAGTGCATCAATCATAAATCCATCAAGATCTTCAGTATCCGACTGATAGGCAAATTCCAGATTCCCGGTAATGTTTTCCGCGATTTTCGGCATCAAGCGGGCTCCGGCCGTATGCGTATCATCAGAAAGACCGTCTTCTTGTGTTTTGAGAATCCAGTAAGATTCCCACGGAAGATCATCTATGCTGCTGTTTTTAATATAAACGCCTCCGCCTGCTTCTGCGCCGTCGTAAGCCGGATTTGTATTCCAGACCAGATTGCGGTTTTCCGAGTTGAGAGCCAACTCGTTTTCGGCTTTGGTGTACATGGCGAAGAGATCGACGGTGGTGTTTTCAAAACCCTTGTAAGTGACTTTGATCGCGTCAAAATAGATAGACCGCGATCCATCCATCGGGGTGCCGTCGAGAATCAGTTTGCCAGTTCCGTAGGTCATATCCTGCCGTCCGATACGGAGGTCGAAAAGATCGTTTTGATAGTCAATGAACAGGTTGTCGATCACAGTTTCGTCGTAGCGTTCCCATCCGTTGGCTCGGTCGCCAGTCTGTTGCGTGCGGAATTCATTAATGAATCGTGCATTCAAGAAAAGGTTTTCTGAGGGGTGGAATTCGGTCCAGAGCCGGGTGCGATAACGCTGGAAGCTGCTTTCATCATAGCTCGTTCCATTTGCCATGGGAACATCGTCAATATAGACGGTCCGCAGACGAATGTCCCCGCCCCATTTAAATTCCGGTTGTTGTTGAGCTGATACCGTTGTTGTAGCGGTGATAATGGTGGCTGAAATAACAGCCAATGGTAATGTTTTCATAGTATTCCTTTTATTTATTTAGTTCCAAGGCAGAGATCGAGGTGTTCCCCGGAGGTTTTCTTCGTGAAGCGCGAGACAACAAGCGTGACGACGATGGCGATCGGCAGGCCGATCAGGAGCGGGTCGACAAAGGACCAGATGAACGGACCGGTCTTCGAAAAGACCTTGGTGCCATCGGCCATGATGCGGATGCCGAGCGAGGGGGTTCCAAAAATCTTCTCACAGATCATGAGCGCGGTTGCCGCCTTTTCCTCCACGAAGACGATCCAGAAGAGGCTGGCAAAGAAGCCGCTCATCATACCGGCAATGGCACCTGCCTTCGTGATGGCGCGGCTCCACAGGGCCCCGACATACATCGGCAGAAAGGCGCAGGCGCACAGGCCAAAGAAGATGGAGGTGCCGCGTGCAACGATCTCGATGCCTTTCTTACCCAGCTTGATTTCCATGAGATAGCTCAGGTAGACGGCCACCAGGATTCCCGACAAGACGCCGATGCGCGTGGCCAGCATCCCGCTGCCACCCTTCTTGCGTCCCAGCGATTCTTCCACCAGATCGCGTCCCAGCGAGGTGCCCATTACGTGGAACTGGCTGCTGAGGGTGCTCATGGCGGCGGAAACCAGGGTCAGCATGAAGAGGACGCTGAACCAGCCCGGCATGGCGCTTTGCACGTACATGGGGATGATGGCCTCCACATCGCCTTGGGACGCCACAAGGGCTACCTTGCCAACGGTGTTGTTGAAATAGACGTTCGACAGTGCACCCACGATGAACGCGACCCCCGTCATCATCATGATGAAAACCCCGCCGATGGGAATGGCCCGGTTGAGCTCCTTGCCGCTCTTGACGGTCATGTAGCGGACCGCTAATTGCGGCTGCGCCAGTACGCCGATGCCGACGCCCATGATGATTGTGCTCACCAGGGTCCACCAAAGCGGGCCCCCAAACTCGGGCATGCTCGTCCAGCCTTGGTGGCCCTTTTCTTGGAGGCTTTTAGGCACCATGTCGGCAAGGTCGGTCAGGCTCTGGTGAGCCTGAACCACGCCGCCGAGTTTGGAATAGGTGAAGATCAGCAGTACCAGCATGCCGAACAGCATGATGGTGCCCTGCAGCGCGTCTGTGTACATGACGCCCTTGATGCCGCCCATAATGACGTAGAGGGCAATGATCGCCGAGAAGACCAGTAGCGCGGCGTTGTAGTCCATCGACATCTGCGAGGCGATATACTTGACCGCTCCGATCAGGACGGACGAGGCGTAGAGCGGCACAAAAAGGAAGATGATGAGCGCGGAGGCCCCTTGGATGAAGCGCGACTGGAAGCGCCGCCCCATCAGTTCGGGGAACGTATGCGCATCCAGTCGTAGTCCCATTCTGCGCGTGCGCCCGCCGAAGATCCAGAACGCGATGAAGATTCCCAGGAAAATGTTTAGGAACGTCAGCCACAGCAGCCCCATGCCGTAGACGCCGGCCGCTCCGCCGAAGCCCACGATGGCCGAAGTGCTGATGAAGGTGGCCCCGTACGACATGGCCATGACGTAGGGGTGGACCTTGCGGCCCGCCAGCATATAGTCGGTGGCCGACTTAGTGGCCCTGTAGCCTCGGAATCCTAAGTATCCGATAATGCACAGATACGCAACGAAGATAATAATCATCCAAATGTGGTTCATGGCAGCCTCCTTTACAGTTCGCTCTCGACGCGGTCTTCCTCTTCCGCCCAGTGGCGGATCTCCTCGTCGGGTTCCTGAACCGGGTCGTCCACGTTCCATTTAATGATTCCCCATACTAGGCAAAGTATGGTGCTCATGATACAGAGCAGGTAGACCAACACCACCCATCCATCCTCGATTCCCAACATAATATATCTCCCCTCGGGTTATTTCTTGACCGATAACACAGTTTAACACTGACGATTACGAAGTCTCAATGCAGATTTGCTCAAAATATCTGCACCATTAATCTGATCTTACTGATTAGGGAAAATTCGAATTTGAGTTTTTGTGGATTGTTTCGGGTTTAGGAATTCGGGCTTAGGATTTTCGCAATCGGTATGATTGCGGTCGGCGAGGCGGTTGAGGTTTTTATTAATCTCAGGTTTGCGCCGCGTGTATGGAGTGATACATTTCGGCAACTTTTAATCAGGAGACCGTATATGAAGCCAAAAGAGTGGGTTAAGAACCTGCGGGTATATGAGCCGGGCAGGCCGATCGAAGAGGTTGCACGCGAATTGGGATTTGATGATATCGATGCCATCGTAAAGGTGGCCTCGAACGAAAATGAGCTTGGGCCGTCGCCGATGGCGATTGAGGCGATGCAGAAGTCGCTTGCTGAAATGCATCGTTATCCCGACGGCGGCGCATTTTACCTCAAACAAAAGTTGGCGGAAAAACTCGATGTTGCGCCGGAGCAGCTCCTGTTCGGATGCGGCAGCAATGAGTTGATTGTTTTTCTGGGTCATGTGTTTCTGGAGTCGGGAACCAACCTGATCATGGGGGCCGAGGCCTTTTCCGTCTATTTTCTCGTCGCAGCCATGTATCAGGCCGAAACGATCCGCGTTCCGATGCCGGAGCACGTGCACGATCTGGATGCCATGCTACGGGCTATCACGCCTGAAACCCGTCTTGTGGCGGTCTGCAATCCCAACAACCCGACGGGAACGATGGTTTCGCCGGAAGCCATGGATCGATTTATTGAACAGCTCCCGGATCACGTCATTGCCATCATCGACGAAGCTTACTTCGAGCTCATGCCTGAGGAGCAAAAACCCGACGTGCTCAAACATATTCGCGCCGGCCGGAAAAATGTGATTGCGCTGCGCACCTTCTCCAAGGCGTACGGCTTGGCCGGCCTGCGCATCGGTTACGCCGTCGGTCATCCAGAGCTGATCGGTCTGCTGAACAAAGTGCGTCAGCCCTTTAATGTAAGCACCATGGCACAGATTGCTGCGCTGGCCGCGCTCGACGATACCGCACACCTTGCCCAAACCCGCGCAATGGTAGAGCAGGGCATCCGCTTCTTTGAGGAAGAGCTTGCTGCAATCGGTGTGAAAACCGTGCCCACCGGCGCTAATTTTATTCTCGCCGAAACCGGCCGCGGCCGCGAAATATTCCAAGAACTCCAGAAGCGCCAAGTCATCGTCCGTCCGGTCGATCCTTACGGACTGCCCAACCACGTGCGCATCTCTATCGGTACGCCGGCGCAAAACCGTAAGGTGATGGATGCACTCAAGGAAATATTGGCGTGAGCCGGACGCGGGAAAACGCTGCGCCCGTCGAACCGGCTCGGCGGGTTCAAAACCTATCTTAGGGTTTTGGGCTTAAAGCTCAGAATCAAACTCGCAAATGGATTTCCATGCGTCTTCGGCCTTTTCGCAGAAGGCGAACAGTTTGAGATCTTTCGGGCTGATCAGCCCGCATTCGGCGAGATATTCCCAGTCGATCAGGCGCTTCCAATGTTCCTCCCCAAAGAGGATGATCGGCATGGTCGGAATCTTTCCGGTCTGGATAAGGGTCAGCGCTTCGAATAGTTCGTCGAACGTGCCGAACCCTCCAGGGAAGATACAGATGGCTTTGGCTCGGAGAAGAAAGTGCATTTTGCGCATGTGAAAGTAGTGGAATTCAAAGTTGAGTTCCGGCGTGACATACGGGTTGGGATCCTGCTCGTGGGGTAGGGTGATGTTGAGCGAAATGGATTTGGCATTGACGTCGTGGGCACCCCGGTTCCCCGCTTCCATAATGCCGCCGCCGCCGCCGGTGACGATTACATATTCGCATTCGTGGTTGGTTTGGCAACTGCTGCTGACCATGGCCGCGAGCTTGCGGGCTTCTTCGTAGTAGGGGGTCAGCGATGCCAGGTTCTTGTTTTTGCACTCTTCTACATGCTCCGGCGACGGAATGCGCGCACTGCCGAAGAGGACGATGGAGGATTTAATGCCCTGCTCTTCCATGGTGATTTCCGGGTGGAGATATTCCAGCTGAAGACGCACGTGGCGGCAGTGGGAACTGTTTAGAAACGAAATATTCTCATAGGCTTTCGGTGGTTTGATCATAATATAAAAACTCCTTTTCTGTAGAGGTATCAAAAGCCGCTGCCCTCTGCGACCGTTTTTGTCCATAGAATCTCAGCACCGCTGTATATCACCGCAATCTTCCCGGTTGCGAAAATCCTAAGCCCGAATTCCGAAACCCGAAACAATCCACAAAACTCAAATTCGATTTTCCCCTGATCAGTGAGATCAGGAGAAACAATATGGTACACATATTGTCCTTGATTCATGCAGGTGCCTTGTCTATCTTTTGACTCAAAAGAAAAGGAGATACTATGGCAAACATCACTCTTAAAGGAACACCAGTCAAAACAGTGGGCAAACTCCCTCCCGTTGGCAGCGTTGCTCCAGCCTTTCGCGGCGTAAAGACCGACCTTTCCGAATGCGCTCTTTCCGATCTCGCCGGGAAGAAGGTTGTCCTAAACATATTCCCCAGCATCGATACCGGCGTTTGCGCGGCCTCGACCCGCAGATTTAACGAAGCGGCTGGCGCGTTGGAGAACACGGTTGTGCTGTGCATATCGGTGGATCTGCCCTTCGCCCTTGGCCGGTTCTGCGGTGCGGAAGGAATCGAAAACGTTGTTCCGATCTCCGTCTTCCGCAATCCGGAATTCGGCAGCGGCTACGGAGTAACGATCGCCGACAGTGTACTGGCGGGCCTGCTTTCCCGGGCCGTCGTCGTGCTCGATGAACGCGGCAAGGTCGTCTATACCGAACAGGTTCCCGAAATCACGGAAGAGCCCAATTACGCAGCCGCGCTGACCGCGCTTTAAAACCTAGCGCCGCAAAAGAGCTCAAGGACCCCAGCGTCGCAGCCTTGCGTCTCAATCCTTCTGTAAAATTATCGGGAAGTATCTTTACTCTCCGCTGGTTTTACATTTCTATGTCTCCAAAAGGGCCCTTGGCGGCTCGTCCGCCCGAGCGAGCGGACAGAAAAACGGGAGCAGAACATCGATTGCAGGTTCTAGTACGGATTGGAAAACGGCATTTACATTACCATAGTTTATAGGAATATATGAGAAAAAAGTATTTTTCAATATGTGTATTATCTGTTTTTACACTGGCACTGTGTTTTTATTTATTGGTTAGCAAGAAAATACTGATAACATTTGGAGCGGATGATGTTTATGTGAATCAGGTAGTTTTTTACGACAATCCAATTCAGATTGATGAGCTGTCTGGATCGAATACACCAGAGGGACTGCTATTTAGATATTTCACAGCACCGGATCTAGATACATATCAAGAAACGTTCATTGGAAGGGAATATCCATCCATGAATGTAGACGAATTCGATCAATGGAAACAAATTCTTGCCCAAGGAACGCTCAAAGTCCTGGGGATTGTTTACATTAAAATAAATGGATCTGAATATTCATTGGTGCAATATGTTCTCGAGACTCTAAAAGATGAATCTATCTGCGGATTTTTTACGAAAAAAATCAACGGGAAATGGTATCCTTGTTCATCATTAGAAATCAATAGATACAGAAATATCGAGATGGCATTGGAGCAACATAAACTAAATAGCCTATCAAAGTACGTGCTGCATATGAACGAATTAAATCGGGAAGAGATGGCTTATATAAAAGGTTTGAAAAGGAGTTTTTTTCAAATTCAAAGCTTAGATGGGTTACAGTATATTACTTCCCTAAGGAATGCGTTGCTCAGTGAGGAGGCTGAAGAAAGGGAGTTTGCTCGTTTAGTTCTGTATCCGGTGATGCAATGGGTGAAACAGAATTCAAATGAAAATGATAGTTTAAGCATTAACAAAGAGAAGTTTGTAAAATATCTTGATGAGATGGGGTATTCAGACAGTAAAAAGGAAGTGCTGATGGAGATGATAGATGATGGGAATTACTCGGCTGTAGCTATGCAGTTGAAAGTAGATGCAGGTGCACCGTCGGTTCGTGATTATGTAGAGAAGATACGTGAAATATTTGGTGAAGATACGATATACGGATCAAAATAAAAAAGGTGTCAGGGAATGGTGTTAGTCAGCGCCGATTAAAACCGGAAAAGAATAGAGAATGTGCAGCGTCTTACAATGAAGGAAAAGCGAGCCACATTGGCCCCGAGTCATACTCCGTGTCAGTCCTCCGTGTCAGTCGTAACATTTAAACATTTCTTGGGAAAAGGGATAGGCCGCCCCAAAGCGGTCGGTTCCGTAATCGAGTAAATATGCTTCATTACGGACCCCTCTGACTGCGGTATTTTTGGGCGAGGTTTTTGGATACGTTTTGCGGGGGCGAGTGTCAGAGTGAGGGATTCTTGTGCGAATTGCGGCAACAATAGTTCCGATGCGGCAAATGCCGCACCGGAAGCAAATGACCCTCACTGGAGGGATGGAATTCTACGGATTGTACCGCGCACCGAGGACAAGTTCGTCGCCCGAGTCGTCGATTTCATACAACTGCGGTTTTCGTCCGTTTCCCGCGTCGTGATGGATGATGAGCAGGCGTTTGCCTTCGAAGGTGGTGAAGATCATGCCGTGTCCTGAATTATCGTCCTTTAAGGGTTTTTCAGCCTGGACCCAAGGGCCGCGGATGGACCCCGATTCGGAATAGGCGACGCCCTGGAGATAGCGGTTGACGCCCCAAGTCGACCAAAGCATGCCCAGCTTGCCGGTCTGCGTCCTGAACATTTGCGGGCCGTCGGTCACCCAGCCCGGCATCTTCATGCCGAAGGTGGCTTCGCCGATGCTGTTCATCTCCTTCGACCACGAGGCTTCGCTGGCGCGGAAGATGGTGGTGGGTTCGGCGGTCCGGCGCGTCAGGTCGCCGGAGAGCGGCATGTAGGCCATGGTCCCGTCGATCAACTGGGTCCATTCATGGACGATGACCATGTAGTTGGTCCCGCCCTCTTCGTAGAGCGTGCCGTCAATGATGTCCCAATCCTCCGGCCCAAGGCAGAATTCCCGTTCCTTGACCAGCGGCGTGTAGGGGCCGTCGGGCGTATCGGCAACCAGCAACTGCGTCTGGTTGCGCGGTACGTTGTAACGCCGCGGAACGGCTTGGATGATGGTGCTATGGTCGCTCCAGGTGCCCGCGTAGTAATACTTGTCGCCGACGCGGGAAATTTCCCCGGCCGCGACAAACAGTCCGTTCATCCAAGTGTCCGAAAGATCGATGACGGAGTAGGGCCCTTCCCACATCTTCAGGTCCTTGCTTTTGTAGAGCCGTCCGCCGGTGCCGGTCAGATAGTAGGTCTTTGTCTCTTCGTGGGGATAGATGAATGGATCGCTCATGGAGAGATCGTCGAGGGACACCGTCGAGACGGTTCCTGCCTGCCGGGGGCGCTGCATTGGAGGGCGTTGCATCTGGGGGCGCGGCGCTCCTCCGGTTCCGACCGCGGGGCGGGGTCCGCCAAAGTTGCGTTGGCCGGGATCGGCGGGCGGGGCCTGCTCTCCCGGAACGATCGCGCTTCGTTGCGGGGCCTGAGCCATGGCACCGTGGAACGAGCTCAATAGTGCGGTTGCGGTGATCAGCAACATGGTCTTCTTCATGATCTGCATCCTCCTTTGGGTTTTTGAAATGGTTTGTGCGACACATAGCAATAATCGGAGCGAGAAGTATAGAAAAAACTCCCTGTGCATGCGTAATAATCAGAAAGCGAACCCCCGAGAGAGTTCGCTTTAAGAAAATTTGGTCGGAGCGACTGGATTCGAACCAGCGGCCTCTACCACCCCAAGGTAGCGCTCTAGCCAGACTGAGCTACGCCCCGAATTTCCTTTTGTTCAGAAATTGAAGGCGCAGAAGGTAGCACGCCGGGGTAGGGGCGTCAACGCTCCCGGTAAGAAAATATGCGGCGCAGAAAGTCGGTTCAATAATTTGACGAGAAACCGGCGATTATATCTGAATCCATTTTGTTAGACAGGCGACGCAGATGATGAGACCGAGGACAATGCGGTAGTAGCCGAACAGCTTAAAGTCGTGGCGCTGGATATAGCGCATCAGGAAGGCGATGGAGGCGAGGGCGATCAGGAATGAGACGATGAATCCGACGCAAAGGGGGCCCCATTCGATGGTGTGAAAGTGAGGTGCGGCTTTGATCAGGGCGTAGGCGGAAGCAGCACCCATCGTGACAATCGCGAGAAAGAAGGAATATTCTGCTGCCGCTTTGCGAGAGGCCCCCATCAATAATGCGCCGAGAATCGTGGCCGCAGAGCGCGAAGTTCCGGGAATCATGGCAATGCATTGAATAAAGCCGACGATGA